>NZ_JBVHVX010000006.1:92568-230474 GCF_055564615.1 Agromyces sp. NPDC029043
CGTAGCGCTGCCCCCGGCGCCGCCGCCCGACGCCGTAAACTCCTGTTTCCCCGTGGGTGCACCCGCGGAAACCCGGGATTCGCGTCAGGGCAGGGGATGGCGTGGCACGAGCGGCGGCGTCGAGACCCGGGTTCGTGCGGGTGCACCCGCGGAAACCCGGGATTCGCGTCAGGGCAGGGATGGCGTGGTCGAGCGGCGGCGTCGAGACCCGGGTTCGTGCGGGTGCACCCGCGGAAACCCGGGATTCGCGTCAGGGCAGGGGATGGCGTGGCGCGAGCGGCGGCGTCGAGACCCGGGTTCGTGCGGGTGCACCCGCGGAAACCCGGGACTCGCGGCTGCGGCGGCGAGCGAGCCGGGGCGGGCGGCGACGCGCGAGACGCGCGCGCCGACGCGCGAGACGCGGCGTCGGGATCGAGCGCGTCGGTAGGGTGGAACGATGGCCGGTGCGACGCGTTCTCCCAAGGGTTCCAAGGGATCGAGGGGACCCAAGCGCGGCGAGCCGCTGGAGTTCCGCTCCCAGGCGCTCGCCGAGGCGCTCGAGCGTCAGGACATCGCCGCGGTCGCGCTGGCGCTGCGGCACGGCAACACGGTGGTGCCGCTGATCACGCCGGGTCCACGCGACAAGCCCCTCGACGGCGGCGAGGTGTGGACGTACCGCGACCCGAACACGGGCGAGGTCGCGTTGTTGCTGTTCAGCGACGCGGCCAACAAGCCCGCCAACCTGCCGCCCGCGGTCGGTCTGCAGAGCCCCGCATGGCTGAAGTCGTTCCTGAGGCGGTACGAGTCGACGATCACGACGGTGTTCCTCGACATCGCGGGGCCGCACCCCATGCAGGCATCGCCGGCCGAGTTGCTGAAGGCGCTCGAGGCCTGATCAGAAGGCGGCGTCGAGCTCGCGCTCGCGCGCGCCGGTCGCGGCCATCATCGCGCGCTCGACCGCGGCGCGCACGCTGCCGAGTTCGTCGTCGAGCAGCGCCGAGTACCCGAGGCGCCTTGCCTCGGCAGCCCGTTGGCGAGCGGATGCCACGGGCCGCACCTCGCCGGCGAGGCTGATCTCGCCCACGGCGGCGAGCTCGTGCGGCACCGCACGGTCGCGCATGGCGCTCGCGATCGCGACGGCGATCGCGAGGTCGGCCGCGGGCTCGACGAGCCGCACGCCGCCGACGGTGGACACGTAGACGTCGTGCTCGCCGAGCTGGCGGAGCCCCGCGCGGCGCTCGAGCACCGCGATGATCATCGCGACGCGCGACGGATCGACGCCGTTGACGACGCGCCGCGGCTGGGGTGCCTTCGTGCTGACCACGAGCGCCTGGACCTCGACGGGCAACGCCCGCCGGCCCTCGAGCGCGACGGTCACGCAGGTGCCGCTCACGGCGGTGCGCGACCGGCTGAGGAAGAGCCCCGAGGGGTCGGGGACCTCGGTGATCCCGTCGCCGGTCATCTCGAAGCAGCCGACCTCGTCGGTGGGGCCGAAGCGGTTCTTCAGGGCGCGCACGAAGCGCAGCGCCGTCTGCCGGTCGCCCTCGAACTGGCACACCACGTCGACGAGGTGCTCGAGGAGGCGCGGGCCGGCGATCGTCCCATCCTTCGTGACGTGCCCGACGAGCAGCACCGGCAGCTGCCGTTCCTTCGCGACGCGGATGAGCGTGGAGGCGACCTCGCGCACCTGGCTCGGCTGGCCGGGCAGTCCGTCGGAGCGCGAGCTCGACACGGTCTGCACCGAGTCGACGATCAGCAGGTCGGGGGAGACCTCGTCGACCTGGCCGAGGATCGTCGCGAGGTCGGTCTCGGCCGCGAGGTACAGCTCGTCGTGCAGCGCGCCCGTGCGACCCGCGCGGAGGCGCACCTGCGCGGCCGACTCCTCGGCGCTCACGTACAGGACGCGACGCCCCGTCGCGGCCACGCGGGCGGCGACCTCGAGCAGGAGCGTCGACTTGCCGACGCCGGGCTCGCCCGAGAGCAGGATCGCCGCACCCGCGACGATGCCGCCGCCGAGCACCCGGTCGAACTCCCCGATGCCGCTCGGCCGGTGGGCGGCCGTCAGCTCGACGTCGATCTGGGCGATGGGCCGTGCCGACCTCCCGGCGCTCGGCGCGACCGGCTGCAGGCTGCGCACGATGCCCGTCTCGGTGCCCGCCTCGACGACGGTGCCCCACTGCTGGCATTCGGCGCAGCGACCGACCCACTTGACGGTGCTCCAGCCGCATTCGGTGCATCGGTACGCGGTGGAGGGCTTCGCCATGTCCCAGAGCCTAGGGCCGGCCGGCGACATCCTCGAGGACCGACCCGGCGGGCGCCGCGACATCGGCTCCGGACGCCCTCGCGATCTCGGTCGGGGCGAGCTCCTCGCCATCCTCGTCGACCGGGAATCGCTCGACGAGCGAGGCGATGAGCGCCGGCCGGAAGGCGTCGGCCCACACGCGGTAGCCGTGGTCGTTGGGGTGGAACATGTCGTTCGCGAAGTGCGTGAACATGCGCCGGAATCCGCGCAGGCGGGTCTCGCGGTGCAGCCGGACGACCGTGAGCCCGTGCTCGGCGGCGAGGCGGCGGAGGATGTCGTTCGCGACCGCGACCTTGCGCTCGTTCTGCGGGAAGTAGAAGAACGGCAGGTCGGCGACGAGCGTGTGCGAGGGCACGGCGGCGAAGATGGTGCGCAGCCCGTGCTCGAAGGCCTCGGGGTCCCACTTCGCGATGTCGTTCGCGCCGATCGAGACGGTCATCACGTCGGGCCGGTACTTCGCGAGCCGGGGCAGCTGATCCTGTACGGCGAGGCCGACCGTCGCGCCCGAGACGCTGAGGTTGACGACGCGGACGGTGCGCCCCGTCGTGTCGCGGATGACGCGCGCGAGCACCCCGACGTAGCTGTGGTCGGGCCGGCTCGCGCCGATGCCCTGCGCGGCACTGTCGCCGAGCGCCACGTAGAGCAGCTCGCCGCGGACCTTCGCGTGGTCCCGCCACCACTTGGAGTGCACGGGCAACGTCTCGTTCAGGATCATGCTGTTCGCGGTGAGCCGCGCGCGGAACCGCCGCCACGCCGCTCGCCCGGCGAGCACCGCTCCGGCGAGGAGCGCGATCGGCACGAGCGCGGAGACGACGGATTCGAGGGCGGGACGTTCCTCGGGCATGTCCTCGAGGGTACGGCCCCGAGGCATCCGTCGCCCAGGGGTTGCGATGCGGGCCGGATGTCGCGTGCGCGGCGGCGGGGCGACCCTTCCGCTCCGGGGCGACCCGGGCATACGCTGGCGCCATGCTCGCGGACACCGACGTGCTCGTCGTCGGAGCAGGTCAGGCCGGACTCGCGGTCAGCCGCGAGCTCTCGCGCTCCGGCGTCGACCACGTCATCGTCGACCGCGAACGCGCCGGGGCGGCCTGGTACCTGCGCTGGGACAGCTTCTGCCTCGTCACGCCGAACCACACCATCCGGCTGCCCGGGGGCGAGTACGACGGCGATGAGCCCGACGGCTACCTGCCGCGCGACCAGATCATCGTGCACCTCCGCCGCTACGCCGGAACCATCGGGGCGCCGGTCATCGAGCACGCCGGGGTCACCGAGCTCCGCGTCGTCGACCGCGGGTTCGTCGCCGAGACCGAGGGCGGGCCCGTGCGGGCACGACGCGTCGTCGCATGCACGGGCGCGTACCAGCGGGAGCGACGCCCGGCGTTCACCGCCGAGCTCGCGGGGCACATGCCGGTGATCGGCTCGACGTCGTACCGGTCTCCCGACTCACTTCCCGACGGCCGCGTGCTCGTGATCGGCGGCGGCCAGACCGCCGGGCAGATCACCGAGGAGCTGCTGCTGGCGGGTCGCGAGGTGGTGCTGTCGGCGGGGCGTGCGCCCGCGATGCCGCGGCGGGTCGCCGGCCGGGACGCGGTCGACTGGCTGCTGGACGCGGGCTTCTTCGAGCAGACCCCGATGGACCTGCCCTCGCCGGAGGCGCGGCTGTCGCCGAACCCGCTGGTGACCGGGCGTCGCGGCGGCCACGACCTCAACCTCCGCACCCTCGCCCAGGCGGGCGCCGAGCTGATCGGGCACGTGAGCGCCGTCGACGGCGGCCGGCTCGTGGTCGAGGACGACCTCCCGGAATCGGTCGCGACGGGCGACGAGGGGTGGAACCTCATCTGCGGGCTGATCGCCCGGACGGCCGCTCGACTCGGCCTGCCCGAACCCGAGCTTCCCGCGATGCCGGGCGAGAGCATCGCGGTCGCGTCGCCGCCGCGCGTCGCAGATATCGCCGCGGTGGTCGTCGCGTGCGGCTTCCGTCCCGACTACCGGTGGATCGCGATCCCGGGGGTGGTCGACGACCTGGGGTTGCCGCTGCAGCACGACGGCGCGAGCACCCGGGTGCCCGGCCTGTACTTCGTCGGCGTCCCGTGGCTGCGCACGCGCAAGTCGCCGCTCCTCCTGGGGGTCGGCGAGGATGCCGCGGTGGTCGCCGCGCAGCTCGCGGCGTGATCCGCCGTCGACGGCCGTCCCGCGACCTCCGCTCGTTTTGGCCCTCGCCGGTCCGTCGTCTAAGATCGTTCTCGGTACCGTGTCCGAGCGGCCGAAGGTGCAACTCTCGAAAAGTTGTGTGCGTGAAAGCGCACCGTGGGTTCAAATCCCACCGGTACCGCCAGTGCGAGAGCCCCGGATCCCCGTGATCCGGGGCTCTCGTCGTCTCACCAGCCGCTGCGCGTGGGGGTGTGCCCCTCGCGGGCGTCGTCGGGCATCGGCATCTCGGCGCGCAGCCCCAGCAGGCGGATGGCACGGCCGGGCTCGATCCGATCCGACGCGAGGCCCAGCACCCGCTCCGTCACGTCGGCGCGGTCGGATGTCTCGGGAATCCGCCGCTGGTAGGTCTTCGTGAAGAACGGGGCGTAGCGCACCTTGAGGGTCAGCGCGATCACGGGCCGTCCTTCCGCCTCGACGTCGTCGAGCACCCGCGCGGCGAGCTCCCGGAGGGCGGCCTCGACCTCGGCCGGCTCGGCGAGGTCGCGCTGGAACGTCGTCTCGCGGCTGTGGCCCCGCGCGACCCAGGGTGTGTCGTCGACGACGCGCGCGCCCTCCCCGCGTCCGAGCTGCCCGTACCACGGCCCCATCCGAGGCCCGAACTCGCCGGCCAGCGCGGCCGGGTCGGCGGCGCCGAGCTGGGCGACCGTCGTGATGCCGAGCGACGCGAGCCGCCGGGACACCTTGCTGCCGACGCCCCAGAGCTCGATGACCGGCCGCCCGCCCATGACCTCGAGCCAGTTCTCGGCGGTCAGCCGGAAGATCCCGGCCGGCTTGCCGAACCCGGTGGCGATCTTCGCCCGCACCAGCGTGTCCCCGATCCCGACGCTGCACCGCAGTCGAGTGCGCTCGAGCACGGCGTCCTGCACGTCGCGCGCGTACGCCTCCGGATCGTCCGTCGTCACTCCGATGAACGCCTCATCCCATCCGAGCACCTGCACGACGGCGCCGGGCTGCGCCCGCAGCGCCGCCATGACCTCCTCGGATGCCGCGGTGTAGGCCGCAGCGTCGACGGGGAGGATCACGGCGTCGGGTGCCTTGCGTGCGGCGATGCGCAGCGGCATCCCCGACCCCACGCCGTACTCGCGCGCCTCGTAGGACGCGGTCGAGACGACCGCGCGCTCGGTCGGGTCGCCCCGGCCGCCCACGATCAGGGGCAGGCCGGCGAGCTCGGGACGTCGCAGCACCTCGACCGCGGCGATGAACTGGTCGAGGTCGACGTGCAGCACCCAGTACGGGCGCCCCGCGCCGCCGTCGGGGTGCGGGCTCACGTCGCGCGGTGCGGTCCGCTCGTCGGGGGCACGACGATCGTCGGGCAGCGCGCGTTCACGACGAGTGCGTGGCTCACCGAGCCGAGGAACATCCGCCGGACGGTGCCGAGGCGGCGCGACCCCACGATCACGGTGTCGTGATCCTGTGCCCGCTTGAGGAGCGTGGGCGCCGTGGGTCCCGACTCGACGTGCGTCA
Source organism: Agromyces sp. NPDC029043 (assembly GCF_055564615.1). Taxonomy (NCBI): domain Bacteria; kingdom Bacillati; phylum Actinomycetota; class Actinomycetes; order Micrococcales; family Microbacteriaceae; genus Agromyces; species Agromyces sp. NPDC029043. The sequence goes on from NZ_JBVHVX010000006.1 coordinate 98,525, forward strand.
CGATCTCGACGTCGGGGTACTCGCGTCGGGGGAGCGCGAGCGCATCCTCGAGTTCCTCGACATCCTCGCCGACCGTGTGGGAGCGCACGCCGACGTGCATGGCGTGCAGCGTCTCGCCGCTCGACGCGGCGAAGCCGGCCGCGAACCGGCACAGCTGCTCGGCGGCCGGTCCGTGGTCGACGGCCACCAGGACGCCGGACCGGTCGCGCACGGCGCCGACGGGGATCACGGCGACCGGGCCGTCGGCCATGCCGCAGAGCCGGACGCCGAGGCGTGAGCTGTGCCAGAACTCGTCGGTCTGCGCGTTCTCGGCGCCCACGACGACGAGCGCGTCGTCGCCCGATCGGTCGGCGAGCGCGTCGCCCGGCTCGCCCCGCACGACCTCGAACTCGACGTCGAGCGAGGGATGCCCGGCCCTGGTCCGCGCGGCGACCTCCTCGCCCTCGCGCTCCGCCTCCGCGACCAGGTCCGCGGTCTCGCGGTCGTCGCCGGCGATCGAGCCGTCGTCGACCGTGCGGACGATCCTGAGCCGTCGGGCGCCCTCGGGTTGCCGTTCGGCCCGGGCGATCGCCCACGCGAGCGCCGCCTCAGCGGTGCTGCTTCCGTCCCATCCGACGATCGTCGTCTCGTGCATCGCGCAACCTCCGATTCGATCCGTTCCGAGCCTGCCGCATCGGCGACCGAGTCCACGGGCTGAAGGTCCCTCGCCCGGGGATCGCGCACACCCCCCTCGCCGAACGCGACCCCGACAGTGCGTGTCCCCCGCACGGGGGTGGTTGGCCCCTGAATAGCGCGTTCCGACACACCAGCGCAACCACTTGCACGCAAGTCGCCCGGAGGAGGACAGTAGTGGCACCACGGAAGGAGCACCAATGAGTTTCCTCGCATTCCTCCTCCTCGGCCTGATCGCCGGGGCTATCGCCAAGCTGATCCTGCCCGGAAAGCAGGGTGGCGGCTGGCTCATCACCCTCCTGCTGGGCGTCGTCGGCGCCCTGCTCGGCGGGTGGCTCGGGAGTGTGCTGTTCGGCGTCGGTCTCGAGGAGTTCTGGGACCTCAGCACTTGGCTGCTCGCCATCGGCGGCGCCATCGTCGTGCTGCTGATCTACGGCCTCATCGTGAATCGCCGTCGCACCGCCTGACCCGGGCGGCTCGTACCCGGAAGGCCCGTCCGACCTCGTGTCGGGCGGGCCTTCCGCACGTCAGGCGCGGGCGAGCGACCGGGCCTCGGCCAGCTCGACGAACCGCCGCAGCATCCGCTGCGGTTCGGTGACGGATGCCGAGCGCACCCGCGCGCTGAAGGCGTCGAGCTCATGCGCCGGGAAGTAGCCGTGGTGCCGGTAGACCTGCGCACGCAGGATGAAGTCGGCCGTCGACACCTCGGGATGGAACTGCGTGGCGTACACGCCGCCCGCGCGGTACACCTGCACCGGGCATCCCGCCGACCGGGCGAGCAGCACGGCCTCATCGGGCAGGCGCCCGGTGGCCTCCTTGTGGCCGACGAGCGCGTGGAACCGCGCGGGCAGCACGCCGACGAGCGGGTCGGCGCGGCCCTCGTCGGTCAGCTCGATCTCGACCGCCGCCGCCTCCTCGCCGAACCGCGTGTCGACCTCGCCGCCGAGCACGCGCGTGAGCACGCCGATGCCGTAGCAGGTGAACAGCACCGGATGGTCCGTCGCGAGGGCCTGCTCGGCGAGGCGCGCAAGGTCGCGCTCGACGCGGCGCTGCACGTCGGGCTTGCCCCCCTCGGGAGTCGTGACGTTGTACGGGCTGCCGCCGACGATCACGCCCGAGAACCGCTGCGGAATGACCGAGCCGAGCGGTTCGGCATCGAGGCGCAGGTGCTCGAGCCGATCGGCCGGCAGGCCGGTCGCGCGCAGCACCGACGCGTACTCCGGTCCGACGGCCTCGAGCTCCGGCCGTGCCGAGATGAAGAGGAACGCGCCGCTCATCGGCCGCGCCGCTTCCGCTTGGTCGCCGGCGTCCGGCCGCGCGGCGTCCGCTTGGCCGGCGGCGGCGTGCGCTTCACGGGGGGCCGATCGGGCTCGGGCGGCGCGCCGCTGCGCGAGCTGCGCGCCGTGCGGCCGCGCACGACGCCGACGAACTCCTGGATGTCGTCGTCGTCGCGTTCGACGCGCCAGACCAGCGCGACCCGGGTGGGCGCGGCATCCGTGACCGGGATCGCGACGACGTCGCGGCGGTGATGCAGGCGGGCGAGGCTGTGCGGCAGGATGGCCCAGCCAGTGCCCGCGGCGACGAGCTCGACGGTCATCGCCGGATCCTCCTGCTCCGGCGCGCGGGGCTCCTCCGCGAGGTCGTCGAGCGCGAGCTCGTCGGCCTCGGCCAGAGGGTGCTCCTTCGGGAGGACGGCGACCGCGATCTCCTCCCACAGCGGGATGACGTGCAGGCCGTCGGTGTCGACCGGCAGGCGCACGAACGCGAGGTCGGCCTCGCCGGCGGTCACCGCATCGAGCTGGTCGGGCTGGTCGACGCGCTCGGCCTCGAGCGGCAGGTCGGGCCGTCGCTCCGCCCACGCGCGCAGCCACCTCGCGGGGCTGACGCCCGCGACGTACTGCAGTCGCAACGACACCTCCGCCCCCTTCCGCCGCGCCGCGCGGCCCTCTCAGGCTAGCGTCGCCGCACGCCGGTGCGGCGGGCCGTGACGCCCCGCGGCATCGCCCCGGTGGAGGCGGATGCGCGGCGTCCCGGCTAGCGTGGAGGGGTGAACGACTCCAAGCCCCGCCAGTCCCAGTCGATGAAGCCCGAGACGGCGGCGAAGAAGCTCGGCATCCTGCTCGAGGCCGCGCCCGAGGAGTTCCAGCAGGGGCCCGTCACGCGCGCCGAGCTCGCTGAGCTGCAGGCCGATCCGCCCGAATGGCTCGCGACGCTCCGCCGGGAGGGGCCGCACCCGAAGGGCGTGGTCGCCGCCAAGCTCGGCGTCTCGAACTCGGGGCTCGCACGCGCCGGCGTGGTCGACCCGCTGACGACCGCCGAGATCAAGGCGCTGCTCGCCGACCCGCCCGCCTGGCTGGTCGAGGAGCGCGCGCGGCAGGCCGGCGTGCGGGCCGAGAAGCGCCGGGTCGCCGAGCGCGACGCGGAGCGTGCGGCGCGCCGTCCGGCCGACGAACGCCGCGGCGGCGGGGGCGGCGGAGCCGGCGTCTGACACGGCGAACGCCCCCTGCGTCCGTCGATCGGCGTCAGGGGGCGCTCGGGCCTGCGCTTACGGGCAGCTGTTCGGTGCACCCTGGCTGCTCGGCGGCTTCACCGTGCAGTCGTCCTGGAGGTCCTGGGGCTCGGGGCTCTTGTTCGTCGTGTTGCCCTGAGTCTGGGTCGTCTCCGTCGAGCCGACTCCGGCCTGGTTCTTGCCGGGTCCCTCGAACGTGGTGCAGGTGACCGTGCCCTTCTCCTTCGTACAGTTGTCGGGCAGCGGGGCGGCCACGGCGCCCAGGGCGGCGCCGCCGCCGACGAGGAATCCCGTGAGCGCCAGGGTGGCGAGGATCTTCCGCATGCTGTTTCCCCCTTGCATCGCCGGGCACGACGCCCGGTCGCGTCGGAACGTCGGGTGGCGTTCCGACCGCGCGGGACAGGAGCGGGCGCTGGATCCTTCGGGTTGCGCGGCAGCCCATACCGCGAGGTTTCCTCAGGTTATCGCCGTGCGTCCAGCGGCGACAACCGTCGATCCTGCCCCCAGTTCACGGGGGTTCGCGCGCCGCGACGACCGGATCAGGCGGCCGCGTACTGCGCCTGCAGGAACGCCGTGACGTCGGCGAGCTCGCGGTCGGACACCGCGTGGCCCACGCCCTCGTACACGCGCTGGTCGAGGTCGGAGTGCGACGGCAACCACTCCTGCGTGAATGCGACGGCCTCGAATGGGATCACGTCGTCGGCGGTGCCGCGGCCCCAGAAGACGGGAAGCGCGAGGCGCGACATCCGCTCGTCGCCCTCGCGCTCGCCGGGGAGCGAGAAGCCCGCGAGGCTCACCGCGAAGGCGAACCGCTCGGGGGCGCGGCGCAGCAGCTCGATGGCCATCGCGCCGCCCTGCGAGAAGCCGAGCAGGCCCACGGATGGCGCTTCGGGCGCCGCACGGTCGAGCCACTCCATCACGGCGGTCGTGGCCGCCTCGGCATCCACCGTCGACAGCTCGTCGTCGAGCTGCTCGGGCAACGGGAACCACGCGTGTCCGTATCCGGTCTCGATCGGGGCGCGCAGCGACGCGATCGCCGGCCGCAGCGGCAGGTACGGGCTCAACCCGAAGAGGTCGCCCTCGTGCGAGTTGTAGCCGTGCAGCAGCACCAGCAGCGGGCGCCCGGCCCGGTCGGCCGGCGACGCCGACCAGAGCACCGCCTCATCGTCGATCCGCATCGGGAGATCGTACCCCGGCCGGTCGTGGGGCAGAATCGAGGCATGGCCGTGCGCACACCCGACCCGCACCCCGACTGGGAACCCGGAGACGAGCCCGTGGTGCAGCCGCCCGCGAACCCGGGCTGGCTCTCCGACCTCGAGCTCGCAGAGGTGCGGGGCCGCCTGCCGCTGCTCTACGTCGAGGCGGTGCCGGTGCGGGTCGACGGCGTCGGCCAGGTCACCGAGGTCGGCATGCTGCTGCGCGCGAACGCGGTCGGCGAGATGACCCGCACGCTCGTCTCGGGCCGGGTGATGTACGGCGAGACCATCCGCGATGCGCTGTTCCGCCACCTCGAGAAGGACCTCGGGCCGATGGCGTTCCCGCTGCTTCCAGCGAGCCCGGTGCCGGTCGCGGTCGCCGAGTACTTCCCGCTGCCCGGCATCACGCCGTTCACCGACGAGCGTCAGCACGCGGTCTCGCTCGCCTACGTCGTGCCCGTGACCGGCACGTGCGAGCCGCGCCAGGACGCGCTCGAGGTCACCTGGATGTCGCCCGCCGAGGCGTGCAGCGACGCGCTCTCGGCCGAGATGGAGGGCGGCCGGGGCGTGCTGCTCCGGCGCGCGCTCGCCGCGGTCGGCGCCCTGCCCTGACGGCGGCTCGCGCCGCCCTCGCGCCGACGCGTCAGCGCACCATCCGGATCTCGTGGATCGTCTCGCCGAGGAACGGCTCGACGTGCGAGGCGCCGTCGGCCTGGAATCCGTTGCGCGCGTAGAACTGCACCGCATGCTCGTTCGCCGAGGGCACCCAGAGGTAGACCGCGGCGTCGCCCACCGCGGCGTCGAACAGCTTCTGGCCGATGCCGCGCCCGTGATGGGCGTCGAGCAGGTGGATGAAGAACAGCTCGCGGGCGCGCGGGGCATCCTCGTCGCGCGCCGGCCCGGCGCCGGCGAAGCCCACGATCTCGCCGTCGACGAGCGCGGCGACGTGCGTGAAGTCGTCGCCCTGGCCCATCCAGTGCGTCCAGAGCTCGGCCATGCGTCGCGGCGAGAGGTTCTCGAGCGTCGCTGCGCTCACGAGGGTGTCGTAGTCCTCGTGCCAGCACTGCGCGTGGACCCGACCCAGCGCCTCCGCGTCGGAGTCGCGGACGGGACGGATGACGACATCGGCAACGACCTCGGTGCTCATGTGGTCAGGCTAACCCCGGCCCCCGCCCTCGGCGAAATCGGCGCCGGTCGTCTCAGTGCTGACCCCGTCCGGGTTTCAGGGATGCCGTGGCGAACATGAGGGTCGACACGGTCCCGTGACCCACGCCCCGATCCATACCGTCGGAGGCATGACTTCGAACACCACCAGGATCAGTGCTGCCGTCGCCGCGACGGCCGTCGTGGCCGGCCTCGCCGGCTGCGTTCCCACCGCCTCCGGACCGACGCCCGTCGGCTTCGACGGCGTCCAGTCCGCGACCATCCAGCTCGAGGCCGTCGGCACGTTCGTGTCGCCCGAGGAGGGCGGCTACGAAGCCGCCGGCCGCGGGTCGGGCTTCATCATCACGCCCGACGGGCTCGCAGTGACCAACAACCACGTCGTCACCGGCGCCGGCACCCTCAAGGTGTGGCGCGGCGGCGACACGACGAAGGAGCTGAGCGCGAAGGTGCTCGGCAGCTCGGAGTGCCTCGACCTCGCGGTCGTGCAGCTCGAGGGCGAGGGCTACCCGTTCCTCGACTGGCGCAAGGGCGACATCGACACCGCGCTCGACGTGTATGCCGCGGGCTTCCCGCTCGGCGACCCGACGTTCACCGAGACGAAGGGGATCGTCTCGAAGGCGATCACGAGCGGTGAGACGCCGTGGGCCTCGATCGACGGCGTCATCGAGCACGATGCGCGCATCCGCGGGGGCAACTCGGGCGGCCCGCTCATCGACAGCCAGGGTGCGCTCGTCGGCGTGAACTACGCCGGCAACGACGCGCTCGACTACAACTACGCCATCCACCGCGACGAGGTGCTCGAGGTCATCAGCGACCTCGTCGACGGCACCGACGTGCTGAGCCTCGGCATCAACGGCGAGGCGCTGGTCGGCGAGGACGGCACCGGCCTGGGCATCTGGGTGAACTCGGTCAAGTCCGGTTCGGCCGCCGACGAGGCGGGCGTCGAGCCCGGCGACCTGCTCACGCGCATGGAGGGCGTCTCGCTCGGCGCCGAGGGCACCATGACCGAGTACTGCGACGTGCTGCGCACGCACGGGCAGGACGCCACGCTCTCGGTCGAGCTCTACCGTCCGGCCGACGGCCTCACCTACCGCGGCCAGTTCAACGGCGAGGCCATCACCGCGGTGCCCGTGGTGGCCGGCACCGGAAGCGACGACCCGGCATCGGGCGACTACGTCTCGGTGACCGACGACTCCGGTGCGATCGGCGTCGAGGTGCCCGCCTCGTGGGCCGACGTCGACGGCGCGGCCGTGACCGACGCGAACGGCACCGTCTGGGAGTCCGTCTCCGCGGCCCCCGACCTGGCCGGCTACACCGGTTCCTGGGGCACGCCCGGCATGACCGTCTACGCCTCGCAGTCCGCCGCGGGCATGTCCCCGGATGACGCCGCGAACCTCCTGACGACCGGGCTCGCCGAGCAGGGCTGCACCTCGACCGGTCGCCAGCCGTACGACGACGGACTGCACACCGGCGTCTGGGAGATCTTCACCGGCTGCGGCGGGAGCGCCACCTTCGTGGTCGTCGGCGCGAACGACATCACCGGGTCGTACACCGTGGTGGTCGCGGCGCAGGCCATCGGCGAGGCCGACCTCGAGGCGGCCGACCGCGTGCTCGGCACCTTCTACGCCGCCTACTGATCCGACGGGGAGCGGCCCCGCACCCGTCCCGGGTGCGGGGCCGTTCGTCGTGCGCGAGGGCTCAGCCCTGCGCGCGGCGGTTGGTGCGGGTGTTGCGGTTCGGGGAGACGAGGCTGCCGACCCGCAGCGGCGCCTTCTGGCCGCCCTGGCGAGCGGATGCGCCGCGCTGCGCGCCGGACGCCTGCCCGCCGCGGCCCTGAGCGGCCGCCTGCTTCGGCGCGTGCGCCCTCGTCTCGGCGGCGCGCCCCGAGCGCTCGCCGCCGCGCGGCGTCGCGGGGGCGACATCCGACTGGCCGCCGCGGCCGCGGCCCCGGCTGCGGCGTCCCCGACCGGGAGCCGATGCGCCCGTGGCGGAACCTGCCGCGGCGGCATCGCGCGCGGCGCGCTTGCGCTGGGCGTTGGCGCCCTGCGACCGCCCGCCGCCGCCCTGCTGCTGCTGGGCCGCCTTCGGCTGCGGCTTCACGTACGGCGCGACCTCGCCCACGAGCGTCGCGACGGCGGGGGAGTCGGCGGTCACCTGCTGCGGCGTGACGCGGATGTCGGCCTTGCGGAGGAGGGTCTTCAGGTCCTGCTTCTGGCCGGGCAGGCAGATCGTGACGACATCGCCCTCGCTGCCGGCTCGGGCGGTGCGGCCCGAGCGGTGCAGGTACGCCTTGTGCTCCATGGGCGGGTCGACGTGGATGACGAGCTCGACGTTGTCGACGTGCACGCCGCGTGCTGCGACATCCGTCGCCACCATGACCTTGACCGAGCCGTCGCCGAACGCGGCGAGGTTGCGGTCGCGCTGCGGCTGCGAGAGGTTGCCGTGCAGGTCGACGGCCGGGATGCCCTGCTCGGTGAGCTTCTTCGCGAGCTTCTTCGCGTGGTGCTTGGTGCGCATGAAGAGGATGCGGCGGCCGGTGCCCGACGCGAGCGTCTTCACGAGCTCGTTCTTCGCGTCGACGTCGTCGATCTCGAAGACGTGGTGCGTCATCGCGGCGACGGGCGAGTTCGCCTCGTCGACGGAGTGGAGCACCTCGTCCTGCAGGTAGCGCTTGACGAGCTTGTCCACGCCGTTGTCGAGCGTGGCGGAGAACAGCAGGCGCTGCCCGCCGCGGGGGGTCTTGTCGAGGATGCGGGTCACGACCGGGAGGAAGCCGAGGTCGGCCATGTGGTCGGCCTCGTCGAGCACGGTGATCTCGATCGCGTCGAGGTGCAGGAAGCCCTGCTTCATGAGGTCCTCGAGGCGGCCGGGGGTGGCCACGACGATGTCGACGCCGGCGCGGAGCGCGGCGACCTGGCGGGTCTGGTTGATGCCGCCGAAGATGGTGGTGACCTTCAGGTCGTACGCGGCCGCGAGCGGCTCGAAGGTCTGCGTGATCTGCGTCGCGAGCTCGCGCGTGGGAGCGAGCACGAGGCCGAGCGGGCGGCCGGCACGGCGGCGGCCGCCGGCGAGTGACGTGCCGAGGCGCGCGACCATGGGCAGCGCGAACGCGATGGTCTTGCCCGAGCCGGTCTTGCCGCGGCCGAGCACGTCGCGCCCGGCGAGTGTGTCGGGCAGCGTGTCGGCCTGGATCGGGAAGGGGGTGGTCTTGCCGTCGGCCGCGAGCGCGGCGACGAGCGGGGCGGGCACGCCGAGCGCGCCGAAGGTGAGGTCCGTCAAAGGGGGTCCGTTCGGGATGGCACGGCCGGGCGCGCCGCGGAACGCGGCGGATGGGCCCGGCGGTGGGAATGGCGAAGACGCCGGTCGGCGAATCCGTTCGCCGTATGAAGTCGACGGGCCGAGGCCCGGAAGCGTGTCTACGACGCAGGCGGCGCGATCGTCGCGCCCACCGCGGTCCACCATAGCGGATGGTGCTGCGGGAAAGCTGTGCGGGGCGTCAGCGGGGCATCCGCTCGCCCACCGGGATGTCGTCGTGGACGGTGTTCCCGGCCGGTGCGAGCGGACACGACCACGACGGGTCGTACACGCACGACGGGTTGTACGCGAAGTTGAAGTCGACGATGAGCGAGTCGTCGTCGGCGCCCGACCCGAGGTCGGCGCCCTTGACGGTGTCGAGCAGGTAGCGGCCGCCGCCGTACGTGCCGCCGGGCTGGCCCGCGAGCCCGTCCTTGATCGGCAGGAAGAGCCCGCCGCCGTACGTGCGCAGGCGCCACACGTCGAGCGTGCCGAGGTACGGGATGCGCACGGTGCCGACGAGCGAGAACGGGATGGGACCGTCGCTGGAGTCGTCGACCAGCATCCGGGCCGGCTCCTCGGGACGGCGCACCTCCAGCTCGTACCGCCAGTCGGGGTCGTAGCGCGAGACGGTCAGGCCCGTGAAGCGGGCCCGGTCGTCGGGCAGCAGCGGCGACTGCGGATGCCCCGCGAACAGCTCGTCGCGCCCCGACTTCCACAGCTCGTGGCCCTCGGCGGGGTCGTGCACGCTGAGGTGGCGGACCCCGGCGTAGAGGCCGAACACCCGGCGGCGCCAGTCCTGCAGCTGCAGGGCGCCGAGGGTCGCGCTCATGCGACCCCCCTCGCGGCGTCGGCCCGCCTCGCGTCGGCGGTGCCGGGCGGGTCGTACGCCCACGTCGGGGCCAGCTGCCTGAGCCGCATGCCGCGCCACTGCCAGAACGCCCACGTCGGGTACCACAGCGCCGCATCCAGCACCGGGCCGGCGCTCGCGATGAGGCGGTCGCGGTACAGGGTGCGCCCGTCGGGCAGCGGCGAGACCGCCATCCGGTGGTCCCAGTGCCGGAACGCCGACAGCGGGCCGGTCACCGCGCCGCCGCCGTCGCGCAGCATGCGCACGCCCGGCGGCAGCCCGCCGGGGTACGACACGTCGACGACCTCGTCGCCCGCCGGCGTGATGCCGAACGCGAGCGCCCGCAGCCGGTGGGGGCCCTCCGGCCAGGTCGCGGGGAAGCCCTCGGCCTCGAGCGACTCGAAGTCGAGCCAGGGGGCGACCACCTCGCGCAGCACGGCGGGGCTGCGGATGGCGCGCCACGCGGCATCCGCATCGCAATCGAGGGTCAGCTTCAGCAGCACCCGCATGGATGGGACCCTATCGCGTCGCACCCGCCCCGACCTCCGAGGGGTCGCGACACGCTGCGGGATCGCACGGCGCGACGGCGTGTCAGGACCCATCACCGGACACGCGGGCACCTGGCGGATGGTGGGACTAGGCTCGCGCCATGCCCGACGGACTGGAGTGGCTGCCCTCGCTCGTGGTGTTCGGCACGACGGCGGTCGCGCTCGTCCTGGGCGTGCTCGGCGTGCGGCGGCTCGGCGTGCGCAGGGAGGCGCGCGACGACGACGCGGCGCACGCCCTGCAGAACTCCGCGAAGTCGCGGCTCGTGCACGCCGACGAGGCGCTACGCGACGCCGAGCTCGAGGTGCGGTACGTCGAGGCGCAGTTCGGCCCGGCGACGGCGCGCGACCTCGCGGCGACGGTCGAGCAGGCCAGGGGCTGGCTCCGCGAGGCGTTCCTGCTGCAGCAGCGGCTCGACGACGCCGAGGCCCTCACCGCGGCGGCGCGCCGCGACCGCAGCGCGCGCATCGCGTCGCTGTGCGACTCGGTCGAGCGGGCGCTCGCCGAGGCCGCCGCCGGGCTCGCTGGTCGCCGCGCCGCCGAGCGCGGCGCCGCCGCCGACGCGCCCGCCCAGCGCGAGCGCGCCGCCCGCCTCGCGGTGCGCCGAGCGGATGCCACGGCGAGCCTCGAGCGCCTGGGCACGCGGTTCTCGGCGGCGGCGCTCGCCGGCGCGTCCGGCGCGCTCACCCGCGCCGACCGCGACCTCGCCGCCGCGGATGCCGCCCTCGACGAGGCCGACGCGCGACTCGCCGGCGGTGCAGGCCGGCCGGTGGCCGACGTGCTCGGCCGCGCCGCCGACGCGCTCGACCGGGTCGAGGCCGAGCTCTCCTCGGTCGAGCACGTGGAACTCGACCTCGCGGCCGCCGCGCACGACGCGGCGTCCGAGGCGGCCGCGCTGGATCGCGAGCTCCTCGACGCGCGCCGAGAACGCGACGGTGCGATCGACCCCGACGCGGGCTCGGCGCTGGCCGTGGCGATCGGGGAGCTGTCGCCGCTGCTGGTCGGGCGCGAGGAGCGGGCCGACGATCCGTTCGCCGAGCGCGACCGGTTGCGGGCCGGTCGCGATCGCCTGCAGGTCGCGCGGGCGACGACCCGTCGGGCCGAGGAGCGGCTGGGCGGCGCTCGCGGCGCCCTGCCCGGGGCGATCGCGATCGCCGAGAGCCAGATCGCCGTCGCGCGGTCCGCGATCGAGCGAGCGCGCGCGTTCGTGGGCGCCGACGCCCGCACCCGTTTGGCGGAAGCCGAACGGCAGCTCGGCATCGCGCGGCGCGAGGCCGATCCCGTCGCCGCACTGGATGCGGCGCGACGCGCGGCGGCGAGGGCGAGCGACGCCGAGGCGCTCGCACACTACGCCGCGCTGCACCGCTGAGCCGGGCGGCGGACGGACCGCGGACGCGGCGGGGCTACTTGCCGCCGGCGACCCGGATGTCGGCGCCCGACGTGTACGACGCGTCGGGCGAGAGCAGCCACGCGACCGCACCGGCGACCTCGTGCGGCCGGCCCGCGCGGCGCATCGGGATGCCGGCCGCGCGCTCCTCCGGCGCGTTCGGCCGCCCCGCGGTCGCGTGGATCTCGGTGTGCGTCGTGCCGGGCGAGACCGTGTTGACGCGCACGCCGACCGGTCCGAACTCCTTGGCCAGTCCCACCGTGAGGATGTTCACCGCGGCCTTGCTCGCCGCGTAGGGAATGTACGTGTCGGGGGCGCCGTGCGTGGCCGCGCCCGAGGAGATGTTCACGATCGACCCGCCCGCGCCGCCGAGATCGGTCGCCATGTGGGCGATCGCGGAGCGGCACAGCACCATGGGCGCGAGGACGTTCACGCGGAACACGAGGTCGGATTCCTCGATCGAGCCCTCGAGGAACGGACCGATCCGCCCGGTGATCCCGGCGTTGTTCACGAGTCCGGTGACCCTGCCGAAGCGGCGGACGGCCTCGGGCACGACCTCGGCGGCGGCGTCCAGGTCGGCCAGGTCGACCTGCAGCAGCTCGACGCGCGCGCCCGCGGCGCGGCATCCGTCGGCCACCGCCTCGGCCTCGTCGGCGCGCTCGCGGTAGGTCAGGAGGAGGTCGTGGCCGTCGGCGGCGAGGCGCTCGGCGATCGCGGCGCCGATGCCGCGGCCGCCGCCCGTGACGATCGTCACGGGCCGGGGGTCGACGTTCGTGGTCATGCGACCACCCTACGAGTGCGCCCCGGCCAGCCGGATCGCGTAGCCTGACGCGGTGAGCGAGTGGACCCCGGCCGCCGATCCGGCTGCGCAGGCCAAGTACCAGGTGCGGTTCGACCAGGGCGTCGACGGCGTCGTGCGCATCGCGGGCGCGGCCGACGTGCTGGTGTGGGTCGACCAGGTGGCGACGGATGCCGCGCGCGCCACGTCGCAGCGCAGCGCCCCGCCGTCCGTGCCCGCGGAGGCGCTCGACGCCGCGCCCGACGCGGCCGTCGCGGTCGCGGGCCTGCACGATGCCGCCGCCGTCGCGGCGTGGATCCTCGGGGAGCAGGAGCGGCTCGGGCGTCGCGCCTACGTCGCGATCGTGGCCGCCGGGCGCGACGACGGCGGATTCGCGGCCGACGACGTGCTCGCCGCGGGCGCGATCGTCGATGCGCTCACCGAGCTCGGCATCGACGACACGTCGCCCGAGGCCGCGGTCGCGTCGTCGGCGTTCACGGGGCTGCGCCGCGCGGTCGCGCACCTCGCCACGGCCTCGGTGGCGGGCCGCACCGCGATCGAGGCGGGCGTCGAGCCCGCGGCGCTGCGCCGCGCGGCGACGCGCGACGCGAACGCGACGGTGCGCGTCGCACGGGAGCGCTGAACGCGGACCGCCGCGCTCGGTCAGGCCGCGGTGAGCGAGACCTTGCCCGACTTGCGGGCGCGGTGCGCGCGGACCTTGGCCCGGTTGCCGCAGCGCTGCATCGAGCACCACCGCCGGCTCGCGGCTCGCGACGTGTCGAGGTAGACGATCCCGCAGTCGCCCGCGCAGATGCGGACCCGCCCGTCGTTGGCGGGACCGAAGCAGTCGACGGCGTCGCGCGCGATCGTCGAGAGCGCCTGGCCGACGGTCTGCACCGAACGCCCGGCCTGCCGGGAGCCGCCCGCGAGCGTCGGCGGGACGTCGGGCGTGGCCGCGTACAGGTTGACGAGGTCGATGTCGGCGACGCGCACCGCCTCGCCGCGACCGGCCGCGAGGGCGAGCCGCCCGATGGCGTCGCGGAGGGAGACCGCGTCGAACAGGTCGCGCGATCGCGCGGCGCCCACGGCCATCGGGAAGCGCTCGCGCATCCAGGACGTCAGGTCGTCGGGAGCGTGCAGGCGCTCGGGCGCGACGGCCACCGGGATGGCGCCCGTGTATGCGAAGTCGAGCGCGAACGAGCCGGAGTCGAACCACCACCGGCCGCTGTCATCGGTGAACCACTGGCCGACGGGGATCGAGACGGTCGAGACGGGCACCGTACGAACCTACCGGCTGCGGGCACCGGGCGACGGCGGTTCTGCGGCCGCGCTCGCGGCGGCGCGCCGCATCGCGCCGGTGATCTCGCGACGATGCCACACGATGAGGTTGGAGCGGTCGAACCCGCGCCGGCAGAGCCCGCAGCTGAGCGGCCGGACGGGCGCCCGGTAACGGTAGTGCTCGTGTCCCGCAGGGCACCGGCCCACCCAGGGCGCGAGCTCGTCGGCAACGGCGCCGTCGTGCGTGCGGCGGCCCACGTAGCCGATCTCGGCCGCGATGCGGGCCCACTTGGGTCCGTGGCCGGCCCGCGGGCCGGCCATCGCATGCGCGACCTCGTGCAGCAGGATCTGGTGGATCTCGTCGTCGTCGTAGCGGAGGGCGAGATAGCGGGAGACGGAGATGTGCTTCGCCGTGTAGTTGCAGAGGCCCGCGCGCTTCTTGGCGTTGTCGAAGCCGAACGTCCAGGCGGACGGGTCGAGGTGCAGCACGATGAGCGCCTCAGCCCAGATCCGAACCCGTTCGAGTTCCGCCATGGGTCGAGGATAGTCCCGCCCGTTCCCGCGGGCACCGCCCCGGGTGTGACGCGATCGGGGGACCGCGGCCGGGGGAGCGCCGGCTCAGCCGCGTTCCTCCACGGGAATGCGCAGCAGCCGGTCGTCGCCGTCGCGCGGCGAGCCCCGTCCGTCGGTGTTGTTCGTGATCGCCCAGGCCTCGCCGTCGGGCCCCGGCACGACGTCGCGGAAGCGGCCGAACTCGCCGGCGAACGCGTCGACCACCTCGGTCGGCGGGGTCGTGGCCGGGGAGGCCCACCAGAGTCGCTCGCCGCGCAGCGCCGCGATCACCACCGTGTCGCCGACCACTGCGATGCCGCTCGGGCTCGCCTCCGAGGTCGGCCACTGCACGGCGGGGTCGGTGAACCGGTCGTCTCCGGCGATGCCCTCGACGACGGGCCATCCGTAGTTCGCGCCCGGTTCGACGCGGTTGAGCTCGTCCCACGTGTTCTGGCCGAACTCGGCCGCCCACATTCCGCCCGCGGCATCCCATGCCAGTCCCTGCGGGTTGCGGTGTCCGAGCGACCACACCAGCGTGCCCGCCGGGTTGTCCGGGGGCACCTCGCCGTCGGCGGTCATCCGCAGGATCTTGCCGCCGAGCGCGTCGGGGTCCTGCGCGGAGTCGCGCCGGCCGGCGTCGCCCACGGTTGCGTAGAGGTAGTCGTCGGGGCCGATCGCGAGGCGGCCGCCGTTGTGGTTGCCGCCGCGCGGCAGGCCGTCGAGGATCACCTCGGGCTCGCCGAGCTCGAGCTCGCCCGGCTCGCCGGTCAGCGGCATCCGCACGATGCGGTTGTCGGAGTCGGTCGAGTGGTACGCGAACACGGTGCTCGGCCGGTCGCCGTCGCCGGGCAGGTGCGCCAGGCCCATGAGGCCGCCCTCGCCGCCGGGCACCACGCCCGGCACCGCCGCGACCTCGCGGAGGCTGCCGTCCTCGAGCACCTCGACGATGCGAGCGGCGTCGCGCTCGCTGACGAGCACGCCGCCGTCGGGCAGGCGGAGGATCGACCACGGTGCGGCGAGGCCCTCGGCGATCGTCTCGGGCGTGCCCGTCGGCGCGACCGGCGGCGGCACGGAGGCGGCCGGGGTCGAGGGCGAGGGCGACGCGGATGGCGACGCCACCACGGGGCCGGACTCCGGGCCGGTCGTGCACCCTGCCAGCAGTGCGGCGACGCCCGCGAGGAGCGTCGCCCGAACCGTCAGCCCTGCCGCGCGGTGCCGCATCCGACCACCTCCCGCCTCCAGTCTGCGCGAGCGGGCGGGCGACCGCGACCCCGGCGAGGGACCCCGGGGAGAGAATGGGAGCATGCCGCTCTCGATCGACCTCAACGCCGACCTGGGGGAGTCGTACGGCGCCTGGCGCATGGGCGACGACGAGGCCATGTTCGCGCTGGTCTCGAGCGCGAACGTCGCGTGCGGCTTCCACGCCGGCGACCCGCTCACGATGCGCCACAGCGCGCACCTCGCCGCGCAGCACGGCGTCGTGCTCGGCGCGCACCCGGGCTACCGCGACCGCGCGGGCTTCGGACGCCGCGCGCTCGCCGTCTCGGCCGCCGAGGTCGCCGCCGAGGTCGTCTACCAGGTCGGCGCGCTGGCCGCGACGGCGCGCTCCGCCGGCATCGGCGTGCGCTACGTCAAGGCGCACGGCGCGCTCTACCACCGGCTCGGCACCGACCACGCCGCCGCGACCGAGGTCGCCGACGCGCTCGCCGCCTTCGACGCCGCGCTGGTGCTGCTCGGCCCGCCCGGCGGCGAGCTCGAGCGCGCGGCCGCGGCCGCCGGCCTCGGCTATGCGCGCGAGGCCTTCATCGACCGCGGCTACCTGGCCGACGGCACGCTCGTGCCGCGAGACGAGCCCGGCGCGCTCGTGCACGACCCGGGCGCGGCGGCCGATCGCGCCCTCGAGCTCGTCGAGACCGGCGGGATCGCCGCGGACGACGGCGCGCGCGTCGAGCTGTCGCCCGACTCGCTGTGTCTGCACGGCGACACCCCGGGATCGGTCGACATCGCGCGGGCGGTGCGCGCCGCGCTCGACGCCGCGGGCCACGGCGTGCGGCCGTTCGCATGAGCGCCGTCCGCCTGCTGCCGTCGGGCCGCTCGGCCCTGCTCGTCGAGTGCGACGCGCTCGAGGACGTGCTCGCGCTCCACGACGCGCTCGCCGGGAGCGCGCCCGACGGTCTCGTCGAGCTCGTGCCGGCGGCGCGCACGCTGCTCGTCTCGGTCGATCCCGACCGGCTCCCGCTCGAGTCGGCCGCGAGCTGGGTGCGGCGCGCCGCCGCCGACGCAGCGCCGGGTTCGCCGCGCCCGGCCGGGCCGCTCGCCCAGTCGGGCGACGACGCGGTCGTCATCGACGTCGACTACCGCGGCGACGACCTCGCCGAGACGGCCGCCCTGCTCGAGGTGTCGGTCGAGCACCTCGTCGCACGCCATGTCGCGACGGAGTGGCGCGTGGCCTTCATCGGCTTCGCGCCCGGCTTCGGCTACCTCGTCGCCGAGGAGTGGCCGTTCGACGTGCCGCGCCTCGAGGTCGCCCGCACGCGGGTCCCCGCCGGTGCGGTCGGGCTGGCAGGCGCCTTCTCTGGCGCCTACCCGCGACCCAGTCCCGGCGGCTGGCGCCTCGTGGGGCGCACGGATGCCGCGCTGTGGGACCCGCACGCCGAGGTGCCCGCCCTGCTCGTGCCCGGTCGCACCGTGCGCTTCCGTGCGGTGGCCACGTGACGACGCTCGTCGTGGAGGCCGTCGGCGGCCCGGTGCTCGTCGAGGACCTGGGTCGCCCCGGGCTCGCGCGGCTCGGCGTCGGCACGTCGGGCGCGCTCGATCGCGGGGCGCTCGCCCTCGCGAACCGGCTGGTGGGCAACCCCGACGGCGCCGCGGGCCTGGAGGTCGTGCTCGGCGGGCTGCGGCTCGTACCCGACGCCGACGTGTGGGTCGCGGCCGCGGGCGCCTGGGGCCCGGTGCTCGTCGCGGGCCGCGACGCCGGCCCGTACCGCGCGGTGCGCGTGCGCGGCGGCGAGCCGCTCGAGCTCGGCCCGGCACGTCGCGGACTGCGGTATGCGCTCGCCGTTCGCGGCGGCATCGACGAGCCGGTCGTGCTCGGCTCGCGCAGCCGCGACACGCTCGCCGCGATCGGACCCGAGCCGGTGCAGGCGGGCCGGCTGCTCGCCGTCGGCGCCGAGCCCGCGACATCCGTGCCCCTGCTCGACGACGACGCCGCGTACGCACCGCCCACGGGGGCGGTGACGCTCGGACTGCTGCCGGGTCCGCGCGCGGACTGGCTGACGGATGCCGCGCTCGCCGTGCTCCACGAGTCCGAGTGGCGCGTCGCGGCGGCATCCGATCGCGTCGGCGCCCGCCTCGAGGGACCGGTGCTGGAGCGGAGGATCACGCGTGAGCTGCTCAGCGAGCCCACGGTCGCGGGCGGCATCCAGGTGACGGGCGCGGGCGTGCCGACCGTCCTCCTCGCCGACCGCCCCGTGACGGGCGGCTACCCCGTGGTCGCGATCGTCGAGCCGGGCTCGCTCGACCTCGTCGCGCAGGTGCGCCCCGGGCAGGCCGTGCGGTTCCGGCACGTGCGCTGACCGGTCGACGGCGCCTGTTCAGCCCTTCGCGAGGAACACCGAACGCGACGGCGGCGGCGACGGCACCGCCGTGGCATCCGTCACGACCGGTGCGCCCGCGACGAAGCGCTCGAGCTCATCGCCCTCGACGAGCTTCGCGGGCGCGGGATCGCTCGCGAGCCGCCGCGGCATCGACGCGAACGGCAGCTCGGCGTCGGACGCGTACATGACGACGTTGCCGAACCGGCGACCCTTCAGCATGGACGTGTCGGCCGCGATCGCGACGTGCGCGAAGACGTGCGCGAGCGTCGCCGCCTGCGAGCGCGCGAACGCCAGGCCCGCGCCGTCGGCGACGTTCACGGAGAGGATGCCGCCGCGCGCGAGCAGCGGTGCGACGAGCCCGTAGAACTCGGCGCTCGTCACGTGCGCGGGCGTGCGCGCGCCCGAGAAGATGTCGACCACGGCGAGGTCGACCGCGCCGCGCAGGCCGGCCGGCAGCTTCGCGAGCACCTCGCGCGCGTCGCCGTGCCTGACGCGCACCTGCGCGCCGCGCGGCAGCGGCAGGTGCTCGCGCACGAAGTCGACGAGATCGGACTCGAGCTCGACGACCTGCTGGCGCGACCCCGGACGCGTGGCGATCACGTAGCGCGGCAGTGTGAGCGCGCCTCCGCCGAGGTGCAGCGCCGTGATGGCCGTCCCGGCCGGGCGGACGAGGTCGACGGCGTGCCCGATGCGGCGCACGTACTCGAACCCGAGCCACTCCGGGTCCTCGAGGTCGACGTGCGACTGGGGCGTGCCGTCGACGTAGAGCGTCCACGCGCCGGGGCGCGTGCGCGACTCCTCGAGGCGGGCGAGGTGACCGCTCACGGCGAGTCGGCGTTCGGGGTTCGGCACGGATGCCACGCTACCGCCGCCCCCTCAGCAGGCGCCCCACAGCACCGTGTCGAGGCGCGCGCCCTCGAGCAGCTCGGCGGGGAACGGGCCGGCCGCGCGGAGCTGCTCGACCACGCGGGGCGGGATGGCGCGGCCCGCCGCGATCACCGCGTTGCCCTCCTCGGCGCCCGCGAGCACGGCCGGCGGACCCGCGACGAGCAGTTCGGCGGCCGGATCGGCGCGCGCCACCGCACGGGCCTGCGCCGCGAGCCGGGGTCCGCCCGCGGCATCCGCGACGTTCACCACGAGCACGCCGCGCGGCGCGAGCCGATCGAGGCACCTGCCCATGAAGGCCGGCTCGTCGACGAACGCGGGCGCGTCCAGCCGCGTGTACAGGTCGACGATCACGAGATCGAAGCGGTCCTCCGCCGGAAGCCGGTCGAGCGCGTCGCGCGCGTCGGCCACCACGACCCCGATGCGGGCCCCGGGCGGCAGCGGCAGCCGTTCGGTCACCAGCGCGACGAGTCGTGCGTCGGCGTCGACGACGACCTGCGTCGAACCGGGACGCGTCGCCTCGACGTAGCGCGCGAGCGTCATCGCGCCGCCGCCGAGGTGCAGCACCCGCAACGGCGCTCCCGGGTCGGCCACCGCGTCGATCACGTGCCCGATGCGCCGCACGTACTCGAAGAACAGCCGCGTGGGGTCGTGCGGGTCGACGTGGGACTGCGCGGCACCGTCGACGAGCAGCGTGAGCCCGGTCGACGAGAACACGTCGGCCTCGAACTCGATGCGCGGCGCCATGCGGGCATCGTGTCACGCCGCACGCCCACGGGGCCACGGTCGGGGGTCGGGCGCGTGGTTATACCCGACATCCGCGAACAAATCAAGAATTCGACTGGACACGGCGAGTCATCCGGTCTATGCTTGACCTTTGCGCTCCCAGACCCACTATGCCTTCATATTGCGGTCGGCTTCTGCGTGTCGGGTCTCCCGGCATCCGCACTTCGTCTGAGGGGTCAACTCCACCACCACCGACAGTGAACCGGCCCCGAGACGGGGTCCATGGAGGTCATTTCCTTGGCTGCTGCGCGCAATGCGACCACGCCCACCCCCAAGAACGGACGCGGTGCAAGCCGCCTCTCGTTCGCAAAGGTCACCGACACCCTCACCGTACCGGATCTGCTCGCCCTGCAGACCGAGAGCTTCGACTGGCTCGTCGGCAACGACGCGTGGAAGGGGCGCGTCGCGGCTGCCGTCGAGGAGGGCCGCCAGGACCTGCCCGAGACGACCGGACTCGAGGAGATCTTCGAGGAGATCTCCCCGATCGAAGACCTCGGCGAGACCATGCAGCTCTCGTTCACCAACCCCGAGCTCGAGCCGCCGAAGTACACCATCGACGAGTGCAAGGAGAAGGGCAAGACCTACTCCGCTCCGCTGTACGTCAATGCGGAGTTCATGAACCACCTCACCGGTGAGATCAAGACCCAGACGGTCTTCATGGGCGACTTCCCCCTGATGACCCCGAAGGGCACCTTCGTCATCAACGGCACCGAGCGCGTCGTCGTGTCGCAGCTCGTCCGCTCGCCCGGCGTGTACTTCGAGCGCACGCCCGACAAGACCTCCGACAAGGACATCTACTCGGCTCGCGTCATCCCGAGCCGCGGCGCCTGGCTCGAGTTCGAGATCGACAAGCGCGACCAGGTCGGCGTGCGCATCGACCGCAAGCGCAAGCAGTCGGTCACGGTCTTCCTCAAGGCCCTCGGCCTCACCTCCGAGGAGATCCTCGAGGAGTTCGCCGGCTTCGAGTCGATCGCCCTCACCCTCGAGAAGGACAACATCCTCACGAAGGAGGAGGCGCTCAAGGACATCTACCGCAAGCTCCGTCCGGGCGAGCAGGTGGCCGCCGAGGCCGCGCGTGCGCTCCTCGACAACTTCTACTTCAACCCGAAGCGCTACGACCTCGCCAAGGTCGGCCGGTACAAGATCAACAACAAGCTCGGCCTCGAGGCGCCGCTCACCGACTCGGTGCTCACGGTGCAGGACATCGTCGCCACGATCAAGTACCTCGTCGCCCTGCACGAGGACCGCCCGACGCTGCCCGGCCGCCGCGGCGGCAAGGCCGTCGAGATCCGCCTCGACGTCGACGACATCGACAACTTCGGCAACCGTCGCATCCGCGCGGTGGGCGAGCTCATCCAGAACCAGGTCCGCACCGGCCTCTCGCGCATGGAGCGCGTGGTCCGCGAGCGCATGACCACGCAGGACATCGAGGCGATCACGCCGCAGACCCTGATCAACGTGCGACCCGTCGTCGCCGCGATCAAGGAGTTCTTCGGCACCTCGCAGCTCTCGCAGTTCATGGACCAGAACAACCCGCTGGCCGGCCTCACCCACAAGCGCCGCCTCTCGGCGCTCGGCCCCGGCGGCCTCTCGCGCGATCGCGCGGGCGTCGAGGTCCGCGACGTGCACCCCTCGCACTACGGCCGCATGTGCCCGATCGAGACGCCGGAAGGCCCGAACATCGGCCTGATCGGCTCGCTCGCGTCGTTCGCGCGCATCAACTCCTTCGGCTTCATCGAGACGCCGTACCGCCGGGTGGTCGACGGCAAGGTCACCGAGCAGATCGACTACCTCACGGCGATGGAGGAGGACGACTACATCGTCGCCCAGGCCAACGCGCCGCTGAAGGCCGACGGCCACTTCCAGGAGGAGCGCGTCCTCGCTCGCAAGAAGGGCGGCGAGGTCGACCTGTTCCCGGCCGACGAGATCGGCTACATGGATGTCTCGCCGCGCCAGATGGTGTCGGTCGCGACGTCGCTCATCCCGTTCCTCGAGCACGACGACGCCAACCGCGCCCTCATGGGCGCGAACATGCAGCGCCAGGCGGTGCCGCTGCTGCGCAGCGACTCGCCGTACGTCGGCACGGGCATGGAGGGCTACGCGGCCGTCGACGCCGGTGACGTGATCACCGCCGACCGCGCCGGTGTCGTCGCCGAGGTCTCGGCCGACGCCGTCACGCTGCAGCTCGACGAGGGCGGCACGCAGACCTACTACCTGCGCAAGTTCGACCGCTCGAACCAGGGCACGTCGTACAACAACCGCGTCATCGTCTCCGCCGGCGAGCGCGTGGAGGCCGGCGAGGTCATCGCCGACGGTCCCGCGACCGACAACGGCGAGCTCGCGCTCGGCAAGAACCTCCTCGTGGCGTTCATGCCGTGGGAGGGCCACAACTTCGAGGACGCGATCATCCTCAGCCAGAACCTGGTGAAGGACGACGTCCTCTCCTCGATCCACATCGAGGAGTACGAGGTCGACGCCCGCGACACCAAGCTCGGCAAGGAGGAGATCACCCGCGACCTCCCCAACGTGAGCCCCGACCTGCTGGCCGACCTCGACGAGCGCGGCATCATCCGCATCGGCGCCGAGGTCCGCCCCGGCGACATCCTCGTCGGCAAGGTCACGCCGAAGGGCGAGACCGAGCTCTCGGCCGAGGAGCGCCTGCTCCGCGCGATCTTCAACGAGAAGAGCCGCGAGGTGCGCGACACGTCGCTCAAGGTGCCGCACGGCGAGCAGGGCACGATCATCGGCGTCAAGGTGTTCGACGCGCAGGATGGCGACGACGAGCTCGGCTCGGGCGTCAACCAGCGCGTGGTCGTGTACATCGCCCAGAAGCGCAAGATCACCGAGGGCGACAAGCTCGCCGGCCGCCACGGCAACAAGGGCGTCATCTCGAAGATCCTGCCCGTCGAGGACATGCCGTTCCTCGCCGACGGCACGCCGGTCGACGTCATCCTCAACCCGCTCGGCATCCCGGGCCGCATGAACTTCGGCCAGGTCCTCGAGACGCACCTCGGCTGGGTCTCGAAGCAGGGCTGGAAGGTCGAGGGCAGCCCGGCGTGGGCCAAGCGCCTCCCGAAGGAGGCGCACGAGGCCGACCCCGGCACCAAGGTCGCGACCCCGGTGTTCGACGGCGCCCTGGAAGAGGAGATCGCGGGCCTGCTCGACTCGACGCTGCCCAACCGCGACGGCGAGCGCCTCATCGACTCCACGGGCAAGACGCAGCTGTTCGACGGCCGTTCGGGCGAGCCCTTCCCGTACCCGGTCGCGGTCGGCTACATGTACATCCTGAAGCTGCACCACCTCGTCGACGACAAGATCCACGCGCGCTCGACGGGCCCGTACTCGATGATCACCCAGCAGCCGCTCGGTGGGAAGGCGCAGTTCGGCGGTCAGCGCTTCGGCGAGATGGAGGTGTGGGCCCTCGAGGCCTACGGCGCCGCCTACGCGCTGCAGGAGCTCCTCACGATCAAGTCCGACGACATCCTCGGCCGCGTCAAGGTGTACGAGGCCATCGTCAAGGGCGAGAACATCCAGGAGCCCGGCATCCCCGAGTCCTTCAAGGTGCTCATGAAGGAGATGCAGTCGCTGTGCCTGAACGTCGAGGTCCTCTCGGCCGACGGCACCGCGGTGAGCCTCCGCGACACCGATGACGAGGCCTTCCGCGCCGCGGAGGAGCTCGGCATCAACATCTCCGCGCGCTTCGAGTCGTCGAACATCGACGAGATCTGAACCGCCAGGTACGAGAAGAAGACTTCAGGAATCTAGGAGAGAAATTGCTCGACGCAACGACGTTCGATGAGCTCCGCATCGGCCTGG
Source organism: Agromyces sp. NPDC029043 (assembly GCF_055564615.1). Classification (NCBI taxonomy): domain Bacteria; kingdom Bacillati; phylum Actinomycetota; class Actinomycetes; order Micrococcales; family Microbacteriaceae; genus Agromyces; species Agromyces sp. NPDC029043. The sequence goes on from NZ_JBVHVX010000006.1 coordinate 121,834, forward strand.
CCACCGCTGACGACATCCGCAAGTGGTCGTACGGTGAGGTCAAGAAGCCCGAGACCATCAACTACCGCACGCTGAAGCCCGAGAAGGACGGGCTCTTCGGCGAGCAGATCTTCGGACCCAGCCGCGACTGGGAGTGCGCCTGCGGCAAGTACAAGCGCGTGCGCTTCAAGGGCATCGTGTGCGAGCGATGCGGTGTCGAGGTCACCAAGTCCTCGGTCCGCCGCGAGCGCATGGGCCACATCGAGCTCGCCGCCCCGGTGACGCACATCTGGTACTTCAAGGGCGTGCCCTCGCGCCTCGGGTACCTGCTCGACATGGCGCCGAAGGACCTCGAGAAGGTCATCTACTTCGCCGCGTACATGGTCATCGACGTGGACGAGGACGGTCGCCATCAGGACCTCCCCGGCCTCGAGAACGAGCTGCGGCTCGAGATCAAGACGATCGGCGACCAGCGCGACGCGCGCATCGCCGACCTCATGAAGCGCAAGGAGGAGGAGCTCGCGGCCCTGGAGGCCGAGGGTGCCAAGTCCGACCAGAAGAAGCGCGCCGAGGCCGCCGCCGACAAGGAGATGGCCGCCGTCCGCAAGTCCGGCGACGAGCAGATCGCGCACCTCGAGCGCGTGTGGGAGGACTTCCGCACGCTGAAGGTCGGCGACCTGAAGCCCGAGGACTCCGTCTTCCAGGAGCTCCAGGACCGCTTCGGCATGTACTTCGAGGCCTACATGGGCGCCGAGGCCATCAAGAAGCGCCTCCTGGCGTTCGACCTCGCGGCCGAGGCCGACGACCTGCACCTGCAGATCGCCGAGGGCAAGGGCCAGAAGAAGATCCGCGCCATCAAGCGGCTCAAGGTCGTCAACTCGTTCCTGCAGACCGGCAACTCGCCGGCCGCCATGGTGCTCGACGTGGTCCCCGTGATCCCGCCGGAGCTCCGTCCGATGGTCCAGCTCGACGGCGGCCGCTTCGCGACCTCCGACCTCAACGACCTGTACCGCCGCGTGATCAACCGGAACAACCGGCTCCGTCGCCTGCTCGACCTCGGCGCTCCCGAGATCATCGTGAACAACGAGAAGCGGATGCTGCAGGAGGCCGTCGACGCGCTGTTCGACAACGGCCGCCGCGGTCGTCCGGTCACGGGCACCGGCAACCGCGCCCTGAAGTCCCTGAGCGACATGCTCAAGGGCAAGCAGGGCCGGTTCCGCCAGAACCTGCTCGGCAAGCGCGTGGACTACTCGGGCCGTTCGGTCATCGTCGTGGGCCCGCAGCTCAAGCTGCACCAGTGCGGCCTGCCGAAGCAGATGGCGCTCGAGCTGTTCAAGCCGTTCGTCATCAAGCGCCTGATCGACCTCAGCCACGCGCAGAACATCAAGGCCGCCAAGCGCATGGTGGAGCGTTCGCGCCCGCAGGTGTGGGACGTGCTCGAGGAGATCATCCGCGAGCGCCCCGTCCTGCTGAACCGCGCGCCCACGCTGCACCGCCTCGGCATCCAGGCCTTCGAGCCGCAGCTCGTCGAGGGCAAGGCCATCCAGCTCCACCCGCTCGTCTGCGCCGCGTTCAACGCGGACTTCGACGGCGACCAGATGGCCGTGCACCTGCCGCTGTCGGTCGAGGCCCAGGCCGAGGCCCGCATCCTGATGCTGGCGTCGAACAACATCCTGAAGCCGTCCGACGGCCGTCCGGTGACCCTGCCCTCGCAGGACATGATCATCGGCCTGCACCACCTGACGACCGAGAAGCCCGGCGCCGCCGGCGAGGGCCGCGCGTTCTCGTCGATCGCCGAGGCGATCCTCGCGTTCGACCAGAACCGTCCGGGCGAGCTCGCGCTCGACCTCGGCGCGAAGGTGAAGATCCGCCTCGACGGCCTCCACTTCCGCGAGGGCGACGAGCCCGAGGGCTTCGTGCAGGGGCAGCCGTTCCTGCTCGAGACCACGCTCGGTCGCGCGCTCTTCAACGAGGCGCTGCCGGAGGACTACCCGTACTTCAACCAGCAGGCCGGCAAGGGCCAGATCTCGTCGATCGTCAACGACCTCGCCGAGCGCTACCCGAAGACGGAGGTCGCCGCGACCCTCGACCGGATCAAGGACGCCGGCTTCCGCTGGGCGACCCGTTCGGGCGTGACCGTCGCGCTGTCCGACATCATCACGCCGCCGAGCAAGGGCGAGATCGTCTCGAAGTACGAGAAGCAGGCCGCCAAGGTGCAGTCGCAGTTCGAGAAGGGCCTCACGACCGACCTCGAGCGTCGCCAGGAGCTCATCCAGATCTGGACCAAGGCCACCGACGAGGTCGCCCGGGCCATGCAGGAGAACTTCCCGACCGACAACACCATCAACCGCATGGTGACCTCGGGCGCTCGTGGTAACTGGCTGCAGGTGCGCAACATCGCCGGCATGCGAGGCCTCGTGAACAACCCGAAGGGCGAGATCATCCCGCGTCCGATCATCTCCTCGTACCGCGAGGGGCTGTCGGTGGCGGAGTACTTCATCGCCACGCACGGTGCCCGCAAGGGCCTCGCCGACACCGCCCTCCGCACGGCCGACTCGGGCTACCTGACCCGTCGCCTGGTCGACGTCTCGCAGGATGTCATCATCCGCGAGGACGACTGCGGCACGGGCAAGGGCCTCGAGCTCCCGATCGCGGCGGTCGACTCGACCGGCGAGCTCGTCCGCGACGCGAACGTCGAGAACTCGGTGTTCGCCCGGTCGCTCGCGGCCGACGCGGTCGACGCGAAGGGCGAGGTCGTGGCGGAGGCCGGCGACGACGTGGGCGACGTGCTCATCGACAAGCTGGTCGCGGCGGGCGTCGAGTCGATCAAGGTCCGCTCGGTGCTCACGTGCGAGTCGGCGGTCGGCGTCTGCGCGAAGTGCTACGGCCGTTCGCTCGCGACCGGCAAGCTCGTCGACATCGGCGAGGCGGTCGGCATCATCGCCGCCCAGTCGATCGGCGAGCCCGGCACGCAGCTGACCATGCGCACCTTCCACACCGGTGGCTCGGCCTCGGCCGACGACATCACGCAGGGTCTTCCCCGCGTGCAGGAGCTCTTCGAGGCCCGCACCCCCAAGGGCGCGTCGCCGATCGTCGAGGCCCCCGGCCGCATCACGATCGACGAGACCGAGCGCCAGCGCAAGGTGATCCTCACGCCCGACAACGGCGACGAGCCCATCGCGTACAACGTGCTCAAGCGCTCGACGCTGCTCGTGGAGGACGGCCAGCACGTCGACCTCGGCCAGCAGATCATCGTCGGCACGGTCGACCCGAAGGAGGTCCTCCGGGTCAAGGGCGTGCGCGAGGTGCAGAAGCACCTGGTGAACGGCGTGCAGGATGTCTACCGCTCGCAGGGCGTGCCGATCCACGACAAGCACATCGAGGTCATCGTGCGCCAGATGCTGCGCAAGGTCACCGTCGTCGACCACGGCGACACCGAGCTGCTCCCGGGCGAGCTCGTCGACCGCTCGCGGTACAACGAGATCAACCGTGCGGCGCTCACCGAGGGCAAGCGGACCGCTTCGGCCCGCCAGGAGGTCATGGGCATCACCAAGGCCTCGCTCGCGACCGAGTCGTGGCTGTCGGCCGCGTCCTTCCAGGAGACGACCCGCGTGCTCACGCAGGCCGCCATGGAGGGCAAGTCCGACCCGCTCGTCGGCCTCAAGGAGAACGTGATCATCGGAAAGCTGATCCCGGCCGGTACGGGCCTCGCCAAGTACCGGAACGTGACGGTGGAGGCCACGGAGGAGGCGAAGGCGGAGCGCTACCCGAACCGCATCTTCGCCGACGACGCGTCGTTCACCGAGGGCGACCTCAGCTTCGTCGACTTCGACTCGTTCTCGAGCGACGACTTCACCCCCGGCAACTACAGCTGATCCACGGTGGGGCGGCGCTCCGGCGTCGCCCCGCCGCACCCCGACGGGCCCCGGATTCCGGGGCCCGTCGGCGTATCCACGGTCACCGTCTCCTCCCGCACGACGGCGCCCGAACCGGCCCTGCCGACGGCATTCAGGTCGGCGGGCTAGGATCGCGGCGGTCGTCACCTTCCTCCCGATCCGCGACCCGGAGTCCACATGCCCGAGAGTGTCCCCGTCCTGCGCCGACCCGTGACCTGGCTCATCGCCGCCGCGGTCGTGCTCGTGATCGCCGTCGCCGTGGTCCTCGCGGTGCTGCTGGCCCCGCCGTCCACCGGGGACTCGGCCGAGCCGACGTCGGCCTCGCGGCCCACTCCCACCGAGCGGCTCGCCCCGGCGCCGGTCGTGGTGCCCGAGCCCGAACCCGCGCCTGACCCCCGCATCCCGACCGACTGCGCCGCGATCTACACGACGGACTGGTCGGGGGAGTTCGAGCCCGACTACGTGCTCAATCCCGAGTGGTCGACCGCCGACGGCGCGGCGCCCCTCTTCGGCACCGGCGACGCGGTCGCGCTGCCCGTGCTGCAGGAGACCTCGCAGCTGACGTGCGGCTGGCTCCCGCCCGAGGCCGGCGACGGGAGCATCGGCCTCGTCACGAACGTCGCCGCGGTCGACGAGGCGCAGACGGCCGCCGCGATCGCCGCGTTCCAGGCCGCCGGCATGGAGTGCTACGAGGAGTCCGGCGGCACGCGGTGCGTCGCCGAGTGGGAGGGCGCGGCGGGCTCCGCCGGCGAGTCCCAGTTCATCCGCGAGGGTCTCTGGATCGCCACCCGCTGGGACGGTCCGGCCGTCACCGGGTACACGGCCGACATCATCGCCCAGCTCTTCGCCTGAGCCGCGCGCGGCGTTGCGCCGGGGTCGCGTGGCGCGTTGCTAGAGTGAGCGCACCACGGGCAGACGGTGCTGCCCGGAAGGAGCGGACGATGAGCAGCACGACTCCCGGATCCGACCGCGACGCGCGCGACCTCGACGGCGACGGCGTGCCCGACTCGCCGGCCGAGCCGGCGGCGACCACGCCGTCCGACGCGCAGGCCTCGGTCGATCCGACCGCCGCCGACGCCGACCGCGTCGACCGGCTCGAGCAGCCCGTCACCGCGCCGAGCGACCGTTCCGGCGGGTCGGCGGGCGAACCGCGGTTCGTGGGCACCGACGAGGGCGCGGCGTCCCCCGGCCCCGAGGGCGACACCATCGTGCACGACCGATCCGAGCTCGACGCCGCGGTCGAGCGGGCGCGTACGGAGCACCCGCCCGTGGTCCACGAGAGCCCCGACCCCGCCGATCGCACCGACACGAGCGCGATGCAGCGCGACGACCTGCTCGCCGGCAGCCCCGAGCCGGTCCGCGCGGAGGACGTGCGCCGGGAGACGGGCGTGCCCGAGACCGTCGGCGCGGCCGGCGCGACGGGCGCCGCCGCCGCGGCGACCGCCCCGTCCGCGACGCCCGCCCCGGCGGCACCGCAGGCCATCTACGTGCAGGCGCCCCCGGAGCCGCGCGCCCGCGGCAACCGCGGGTTCGGCGTCCTGGTCGGCCTGATCGCGACGGCCGTGTTCGGCGTGCTGTACGCGGGCATCTCTTACCTCGTGCTGCTCGGCCAAGGCCCGTTCGAGGCCCTCGGCGTGTTCCTCGAGTTCGCGGCGCAGCCGGTGTTCTGGCTCCCCGTGATCTTCTTCTTCATCGCGTTCGCCGTGCTCGCGGTGATCCTCAACCGGGCCGCGTGGTGGACGTGGGCCGTGTTCGGCCTGCTCGTGGGCGTGATCGTGTACTTCTCCTACATCGCGGCGTCGCTGCTCACGGTCGCGGCCTGGCAGTTCACGCCCGAGCAGGCGGCCGACTTCATCCGGCAGCGCTGGCTCGACCCCTTCGCCATCATCGCGTTCATCGTCGCGCGCGAGCTGCCGATCTGGTTCGGCGGCTGGATCGCGGCGCACGGCCGCACGGTGACCGAGCGCAACCGGCAGGCGCGCGAGGAGTACGAGCGGCAGCTCGCGGCCGGACCGCAGCCGATCACGCGCTGAGACGCGGCATCCCGTCCGCTACCAGTCGCAGCTCGCCGGGCGCTGACGCGCGCCGTTCGGCGTCGCGGGCGGCGTACGCTCGGAGGATGGCGTGGGACAGGGCCTCCGCGTGGACGGTCGCGGGATTCGCGGCCGCGCTCGACGTCGCGCTCATCGTCGCGGCGTTCGGGTTCGTCAGCCTGTTCGCGGAGGCCGAGCCCGTCCCCGACCCGGCGGCCGGGCGCCTCGTCGGACCCATCACGGTCGGCGTCGCCGTGCTCGCCCTGCTCCTCCTGCTCGGATACGGGCTCACCCGCCGCATGCGGCCGTGGAGCCTCGCCGGACTCGCCCTGCTCGTCACCTGGGCCGCGGGAGTGCTCGCCGCGACCGTCGCCTACGCGGCATCCACCGGCACGGTGCTCGCGGCGCTGCTGTTCGCCCTCTCGTTCATGACCGTCGGATTCGGCCTCATCATCCCGATCACGAGCGCGCTCGTCGCGCTCCTCGCCGCCGTGACGGCCCGGGCCCAGCAGGGCGGCGTGGAACGCCCGCGGTGGCCGTGGGAGCGCGACGACGAGGAGTGACGCGGAACGGCGCGTCGTGACATCCGTTCACCGCCTGCGCCGCGCCGGAGCGCCCCGGCAGTAGGGTGAACCGCGTGGAGGGATCGGTCGAGGCCCGTGTCAGCCACGAGGTCGACCGCTGGCTCGCGTGGCTGCCGCGCTGGCGTCCGGGCACGCACCGCGGTCGCGTGCGCCTCTGCACGCGCTGCTTCGGCTCCCCGATCCTCGCCGCCGCCGGTCTCGACGTCGACGTCCCGCACCCGGTGCAGCATGCCTTCTCGATGCGGATGAAGGGCATCATCGACGCCGCCGTCGACGACTACACCGCGCGCAACCTGCCGATGCTGCACCGCGAGATCCGGCTCGCGGAGGAACGCAAGTCGCGGCGTCCGTACCGGGCGGGGGAGGGGCTCGACCCGGAGTTCCTCGGACTCGACCTCGACCCCGAGCCCGTGCCCGACCAGCCCTTCCTGTTCACGCTGCAGGGACTCGAGGCGGATGCCGCGGCCGAGGCCGCCGAGCCGGCGCCGCGCCCGTTCACGCCCCACGAGAAGGAGGCGCTGCGCGAGGAGGTGCGCATGGCCGACGAGTTCGCCAAGCAGCTCGGCCGGCGCATCTGCGTCGAGCTGGCCCACCACCGCGCGCGGATCGCCGCCGCGGTCGAGCGGCACGTCGAGCCGCAGGTCGCAGAGATGCTGGCCGACCTCGACCGCGAGCTCGACGCGCCCGGTTGGCCGAACTGAGCCGTTCGCTCAGGGCGTGCTGCCGGGCGGGGCACCCATTTGACCGACCGGTGACGCCGCATTACGATTGACCGGGTGTGCGCCTTGCCGCGCGCTCGCACCCTGCCCGCAGAACGTCGCGGGTCCGGAGCGGGCTCTCACGAGACGCACGCAGGGCGTCGGCTCACCATCGACCCGGTCGCCCCCACGGCATACCCACCACTGACAGGCTCCGTCGCTCGGCGGTGCCGGTGGGTCGTGATGTGAAATCCATCAATGCTGTCACCGTGCAGCACAACAAGGAGAAGCAGTGCCAACCATTCAGCAGTTGGTCCGCAAGGGTCGCACGCCCAAGGTCACCAAGACCAAGGCGCCCGCCCTGAAGGCCAACCCCCAGCAGCGCGGCGTGTGCACGCGTGTGTACACCACCACCCCGAAGAAGCCGAACTCGGCGCTCCGCAAGGTCGCCCGCGTGAAGCTCTCGAACGGCACCGAGGTCACCGCCTACATCCCCGGTGAGGGCCACAACCTGCAGGAGCACTCGATGGTGCTCGTTCGCGGCGGTCGTGTGAAGGACCTCCCCGGCGTGCGCTACAAGATCATCCGCGGCGCGCTCGACACGCAGGCCGTGAAGAACCGCAAGCAGGCTCGTAGCCGCTACGGCGCGAAGATGGAGAAGAAGTAATGCCTCGCAAGGGTCCCGCTCCGAAGCGCCCCGTCGTCGCCGACCCGGTCTACGGTTCGCCGGTCGTCAGCCAGCTCGTCAACAAGATCCTCATCGACGGCAAGAAGGACCTCGCCCAGCGCATCGTCTACGAGGCGCTCGAGAACGTCGCGAACAAGTCCGGCCAGGACGCCGTCGCGACGCTCAAGAAGGCCCTCGACAACGTGCGCCCGACCCTCGAGGTCCGGTCGCGCCGCGTCGGCGGCTCGACCTACCAGGTCCCCGTCGAGGTCAAGCCCCACCGCGCGAACACCCTGGCGCTGCGCTGGCTCACCAGCTACGCCAAGGCCCGCCGCGAGAAGACCATGACCGAGCGTCTCACCAACGAGATCCTCGACGCGTCGAACGGCCTGGGTGCCGCGGTCAAGCGCCGCGAGGACACCCACAAGATGGCCGAGTCGAACCGCGCCTTCGCCCACTACCGCTGGTAGCGGGCCGAGCGGATGCCGCGGGCGCCCCGCTCGCGGCCGGCTCGCGGCATCCGCTCACCCCCCACTCTCACCTTCCCGATCATCCGGAGGAACCCCGTGGCACTTGACGTGCTCACCGACCTGAGCAAGGTCCGCAACATCGGCATCATGGCGCACATCGATGCCGGCAAGACCACCACCACCGAGCGCATCCTGTTCTACACGGGCGTCAACCACAAGATCGGCGAGACGCACGACGGCGCCTCGACCACCGACTGGATGGAGCAGGAGAAGGAGCGCGGCATCACGATCACGTCGGCCGCCGTGACCTGCTTCTGGAACAAGAACCAGATCAACATCATCGACACGCCGGGCCACGTCGACTTCACCGTCGAGGTGGAGCGCTCGCTGCGCGTGCTCGACGGCGCGGTCGCCGTCTTCGACGGCAAGGAGGGCGTGGAGCCCCAGTCCGAGACCGTGTGGCGCCAGGCCGACAAGTACGACGTGCCCCGCATCTGCTTCGTCAACAAGATGGACAAGCTCGGCGCCGACTTCTACTTCACCGTCGACACCATCGTGAACCGCCTCGGTGCCAAGCCGCTGGTGCTGCAGCTGCCGATCGGCGCCGAGAACGACTTCGTCGGGGTCATCGACCTCGTCGAGATGCGCGCGCTCGTGTGGCCCGGCGACGCCAAGGGCGACGTGACCATGGGCGCCAAGTACGAGGTGCAGGAGATCCCGGCCGACCTCAAGGACAAGGCCGAGGAGTACCGCCAGCAGCTGCTCGAGACCGTCGCCGAGACCAGCGACGAGCTGCTCGAGAAGTTCTTCGGCGGCGAGGAGCTCACGGTCGACGAGATCAAGGGCGCCATCCGCAAGCTCACCGTGAACTCCGAGATCTACCCCGTGCTCTGCGGCTCGGCGTTCAAGAACCGCGGCGTGCAGCCCATGCTCGACGCGGTCATCGACTACCTGCCGTCGCCGCTCGACGTGCCGCCCGTGCAGGGCCACGACGTGCGCGACGAGGAGAAGATCATCGAGCGCCACGCCGACGCCACCGAGCCGTTCTCGGCGCTCGCGTTCAAGGTCGCGGTGCACCCGTTCTTCGGTCGCCTCACCTACGTCCGCGTGTACTCGGGCCGCCTCGACTCCGGCGCCCAGGTCATCAACTCGACCAAGGGCAAGAAGGAGCGCATCGGGAAGATCTTCCAGATGCACGCCAACAAGGAGAACCCGGTCGACTCGGTCACCGCGGGCAACATCTACGCCGTCATCGGCCTCAAGGACACGACCACGGGCGACACCCTGTGCGACCCCGACAACCAGGTCGTCCTCGAGTCGATGACCTTCCCCGAGCCCGTCATCGAGGTCGCGATCGAGCCGAAGACCAAGGCCGACCAGGAGAAGCTCGGCACGGCGATCCAGAAGCTCGCCGAGGAGGACCCGACCTTCCGCACCGAGCTCAACCAGGAGACCGGCCAGACCGTCATCAAGGGCATGGGCGAGCTGCACCTCGACATCCTGGTCGACCGCATGAAGCGCGAGTTCAAGGTCGAGGCGAACGTCGGCAAGCCGCAGGTCGCGTACCGCGAGACCATCAAGCGCGCCGTCGAGAAGCACGACTACACCCACAAGAAGCAGACGGGTGGCTCGGGTCAGTTCGCCAAGATCCAGTTCGCGCTCGAGCCGCTCGCGGTCGAGGGCGACAAGACGTACGAGTTCGAGAACAAGGTCACGGGTGGCCGCGTTCCGCGCGAGTACATCCCCTCGGTCGACGCCGGCTTCCAGGACGCCATGCAGTACGGCATCCTGGCCGGCTACCCGATGGTCGGCGTCAAGGGCATCCTGCTCGACGGCGCCGCCCACGACGTCGACTCCTCGGAGATGGCGTTCAAGATCGCCGGTTCGATGGGCTTCAAGGAGGCCGCTCGGAAGGCGAACCCCGTCCTGCTCGAGCCGCTGATGGCCGTCGAGGTCCGTACTCCCGAGGAGTACATGGGCGACGTCATCGGCGACCTGAACTCGCGCCGCGGCCAGATCCAGTCCATGGAGGACGCCGCCGGCGTGAAGGTCGTGCGTGCGCACGTCCCGCTCTCGGAGATGTTCGGCTACATCGGAGACCTGCGGTCCAAGACCTCGGGCCGCGCGGTGTACTCGATGGAGTTCGAGAGCTACGCGGAGGTCCCGAAGGCCGTGGCCGACGAGATCGTCCAGAAGAACAAGGGCGAGTAGCGCCCGAACGCACGAGCCGACAGGTTCGCGTAACATAACAACACAACCCCCGTAGCCCACCGGTCGCAATCCGGCGCCCGGTGCTGCTACACGGATCCTGAGGAGGACCCACAGTGGCTAAGGCCAAGTTCGAGCGGACCAAGCCGCACGTCAACATCGGTACGATCGGTCACGTCGACCACGGCAAGACGACGCTCACCGCGGCGATCTCGAAGGTGCTCGCCGACAAGTACCCGTCGGCCACCAACGTGCAGCGCGACTTCGCGTCGATCGACTCGGCTCCCGAGGAGCGCCAGCGCGGCATCACGATCAACATCTCGCACGTCGAGTACGAGACGCCGAAGCGCCACTACGCGCACGTCGACGCCCCGGGTCACGCCGACTACATCAAGAACATGATCACCGGTGCGGCCCAGATGGACGGCGCGATCCTCGTGGTCGCGGCGACCGACGGCCCGATGGCCCAGACGCGCGAGCACGTGCTGCTCGCCAAGCAGGTCGGCGTGCCCTACCTGCTCGTCGCGCTGAACAAGGCCGACATGGTCGACGACGAGGAGATCCTGGAGCTCGTCGAGCTCGAGGTCCGCGAGCTCCTCTCGAGCCAGGGCTTCCCCGGCGACGACGCTCCGGTCGTCCGCGTGTCGGGCCTCAAGGCGCTCGAGGGCGACGAGAAGTGGGTCCAGTCGGTCCTCGACCTCATGGAGGCCGTCGACGAGTCGATCCCCGACCCGGTGCGCGACAAGGACAAGCCGTTCCTCATGCCCATCGAGGACGTCTTCACCATCACCGGCCGTGGCACGGTCGTCACGGGTCGCGCCGAGCGCGGCACGCTGAAGATCAACTCCGAGGTCGAGATCGTCGGCATCCGCCCGACGCAGAAGACCACGGTCACGGGTATCGAGATGTTCCACAAGCAGCTCGACGAGGCCTGGGCCGGCGAGAACTGCGGTCTCCTGCTCCGTGGTACCAAGCGCGAGGACGTCGAGCGCGGCCAGGTCGTCGTGGCCCCGGGTTCGGTCACCCCGCACACCAACTTCGAGGGCACCGCGTACATCCTCTCGAAGGAGGAGGGCGGCCGTCACAACCCGTTCTACGCGAACTACCGTCCGCAGTTCTACTTCCGCACCACCGACGTCACCGGCGTCATCACGCTGCCCGAGGGCACCGAGATGGTCATGCCCGGCGACACCACCGACATGACGGTCGAGCTCATCCAGCCGATCGCCATGGAGGAGGGCCTCGGCTTCGCCATCCGCGAGGGTGGCCGCACGGTCGGCGCCGGTACCGTCACGAAGATCATCAAGTAATCTTCGCGATCGCGACCTTCTGAAGGGGTCGGGCCCTCGGGCCCGGCCCCTTCGTCGTGTCCGCGCTCAGTGGGCGTCGACCCGGGTGCCGTCGATCTCGGTGTCGACGTCGATGGCGCCCTCGACGCTGCGCCCGACCGTGCAGCCCTTCTCGATCGCGCGGGCCATGATGCCGACGAGCTTCTCGCGGTCCGCGGCGTCGAGGACCGACAGGTCGACGATCACCTCCTCGGCGATCTGCTGGTACCGGTTCGACTCCTGGTCGGACCTGCCGTGGGCCCACACCGTCATCGCGTAGTCGTCGCCGAGCCGGCGCGCGGCGACGCGGTCGACGCTCAGCCCGACGCATCCGGCCAGGGCGAGCTTCAGCAGTTCGCCCGGCGTGAAGTGCTCGCCCTCGAGCTCCGATCCGCCGATCTGCAAGGTCGCGCCGCGCTCGTTCAGGCCCTCGTAGCGCCTCGGGGCGATCCGCGTGACCGAGACGCTGCCCGGTCCGATCCGCTCGCTCACGGCGTGGGCGTGCTCGGTGGTCTGGTCGGTCATGGCGTCCTCCCGCGGGGTTCGTATCGCTCGATTCCATCACGCGGGCGGATGCCGCGACATCCGCTTGACTGGGAGGATGCGGTGAGCGCGACTCGCGCGACACGCCCGGGTTGCACGAGCGATGCGGCTGTGGCAAACTCTTCTAGTTCAACATTTCGAACGGCGTGCCCTGCTGCGTGCCGTTCGAATCACTGCCAGGCAGTGCATAGCCACCGACACCCTCATCAGCACGGCTGACGGGGGCGAGCGGGTCAGGCTAGGCCGCGGGCAGCAGGACGCACACACCGACCTCCACTTCGAGCATGGGTCCGCCATGCCCGTTTCCGCGAGTGCGACACGCCCGAGCGCGGGGGTCGGTGGGGCTCGAAGGTCGAGCGTGTCGAGGTCACCGCGGCGAGGGGTGGTTTCGACAGGCTCGATCACCGGCCTTTGACAGAAGAACAGTGGTGCTTCACACGAAGTGGCTACGCGGCGTCCGATGCCCTCGGAAGGGGTAAGACGCCTTGACAGAGAGAGAGTCAGCAATGGCGGGACAGAAGATCCGCATTCGACTGAAGTCGTATGACCACGAGGTCATCGACACCTCGGCGCGCAAGATCGTCGACACGGTGACCCGCGCGGGCGCCACGGTCGTCGGCCCCGTGCCGCTTCCGACCGAGAAGAACGTGGTGTGCGTCATCCGCTCGCCCCACAAGTACAAGGACAGCCGCGAGCACTTCGAGATGCGCACCCACAAGCGCGTGATCGACATCGTGGACCCGACGCCCAAGGCCGTCGACTCGCTCATGCGTCTCGACCTCCCGGCCGACGTCAACATCGAGATCAAGCTCTGAGGTACGACATGTCCACCACTGCCAAGAACGTGAAGGGCCTGCTCGGCACCAAGCTCGGCATGACCCAGGTGTGGGACGAGAACAACAAGCTCATCCCGGTCACCGTCATCGAGATCGCCCCCAACGTGGTCACCCAGCTCCGCACCGCTGAGAAGGACGGCTACTCGGCCGTCCAGATCGCCGCGGGCGCCATCGACCCGCGCAAGGTCACCAAGCCGCTCACCGGCCACTTCGACGCCGCCGGCGTCACCCCCCGCCGCCACGTCACCGAGGTGCGCACCGCGGATGCCGCGGACTACGCGCTCGGCCAGGAGCTCACGGTCGACGGCACCTTCGAGGCCGGCCAGCTCGTCGACGTCGTCGGCACGAGCAAGGGCAAGGGCTTCGCCGGTGTCATGAAGCGCCACAACTTCGCGGGCGTCTCCGCCTCGCACGGTGCCCACCGCAACCACCGCAAGCCCGGTTCGATCGGCGCGTCGTCGACCCCGAGCCGCGTCTTCAAGGGCATGCGCATGGCCGGCCGCATGGGCGGCGAGCGCGTCACCGTCCTGAACCTCCGCGTGCACGCCGTCGACGCCGAGAAGGGCCTCCTGCTCGTCAAGGGCGCGGTCCCCGGTGCGCGCGGCCGTCTCGTGTTCGTCCGCAACGCTGTGAAGGGGGCGTAGTCCATGGCTACCGCCAACACCATCGACGTCCTCGACGTCACCGGCAAGAAGTCCGGCTCGATCGAGCTGCCCGCCGAGCTCTTCGACGTGCAGACCAACGTGCCGCTGATCCACCAGGTCGTCGTCGCCCAGCTCGCCGCCGCGCGCCAGGGCACGCACAAGACCAAGACTCGCGGCGAGGTCTCCGGCGCCGGTCGCAAGCCCTTCAAGCAGAAGGGCACGGGCCGCGCCCGCCAGGGTTCGATCCGCGCGCCGCACATGACCGGCGGTGGCGTCGTCCACGGCCCGCAGCCGCGCGACTACTCGCAGCGCACCCCCAAGAAGATGATCGCCGCCGCCCTGCTCGGCGCGCTCTCCGACCGCGCTCGCGGCGGCCGCGTCCACGCGGTCGAGGCGTTCGCCGCCGGCGACGTCGCGAAGACCAAGGACGCCGTGGCGCTGCTCGCCGGCATCGCGCCGGCCAGGCACTTCCTGGTCGTGCTCGCCCGCGACGAGGAGCTCTCGGAGCGTGCGGTGCGCAACATCGAGACCGTGCACGTGCTGCCGGTCGACCAGCTGAACGCCTACGACGTGCTCGTCTCCGACGACATCGTCTTCAGCCAGGCCGCGCTCGAGGCGTTCATCGCCGCCAAGCAGGCCAAGAAGGAAGAGGTCTCCGCATGAGCGCCGCGCACAACAAGGACCCCCGCGACATCATCATCGCGCCGGTGGTCTCGGAGAAGAGCTACAACCTGATCGACGAGGGCAAGTACACGTTCATCGTGGACCCGCGTGCGAACAAGACCGAGATCAAGCTCGCGATCGAGAAGATCTTCAACGTCCAGGTCGCCTCGATCAACACCCTGAACCGCCAGGGCAAGACGCGTCGCACGCGCTTCGGCATCGGCAAGCGCAAGGACACCAAGCGCGCGATCGTCACCCTCAAGTCCGGCTCGATCGACATCTTCACGGCTGTCGGCTAAGGAGCAGAGGAAACTCACTATGGCTATTCGCAAGTACAAGCCCACGACCCCGGGTCGTCGCGGTTCGTCGGTCGCCGACTTCGCGGAGATCACGCGCTCGACGCCCGAGAAGTCGCTGCTCCGTCCGCTCTCGAAGTCCGGTGGCCGCAACAACCAGGGTCGCATCACCACCCGCCACGTCGGCGGCGGCCACAAGCGCCAGTACCGCGTCATCGACTTCCGTCGCAACGACAAGGACGGCGTGCCCGCCAAGGTCGCGCACATCGAGTACGACCCGAACCGCACCGCGCGCATCGCGCTGCTCCACTTCGTGGACGGCACCAAGCGCTACATCCTCGCGCCGAACAAGCTGCAGCAGGGCGACCCGATCGAGTCGGGCCCCAACGCCGACATCAAGCCCGGCAACAACCTGCCGCTGCGCAACATCCCGACCGGTACCGTCGTGCACGCCATCGAGCTGCGCCCCGGTGGCGGCGCGAAGCTCGCGCGCTCGGCCGGTGCGTCCGTCCGCCTCGTGGCGAAGGACGGCCCCTACGCGCAGCTCCGCCTGCCGTCGGGCGAGATCCGCAACGTCGACGCGCGCTGCCGCGCGACCGTCGGCGAGGTCGGCAACGCCGAGCAGTCGAACATCAACTGGGGCAAGGCCGGCCGCAAGCGCTGGAAGGGCGTCCGCCCGACCGTCCGCGGTGTCGCGATGAACCCGATCGACCACCCGCACGGTGGTGGTGAGGGCAAGACCTCCGGTGGTCGCCACCCGGTGAGCCCGTGGGGTCAGCCCGAGGGTCGCACCCGTCGCCCCAACAAGGAGAGCGACAAGCTCATCGTCCGCCGCCGTACCGTCGGCAAGAAGCGCAAGTAGGAGTTCAGGAAGATGCCTCGCAGCCTCAAGAAGGGCCCCTTCGTCGACGAGCACCTGCTTCGCAAGGTCGTCTCGCAGAACGAAGCCGGCAGCAAGAACGTCATCAAGACCTGGTCGCGTCGCTCGATGATCATCCCGGCCATGCTCGGGCACACGATCGCCGTGCACGACGGCCGCAAGCACATCCCGGTGTTCGTCACCGAGACCATGGTGGGCCACAAGCTCGGCGAGTTCGCGCCCACCCGCACCTTCCGTGGACACGTGAAGGACGACAAGAAGGGCCGCCGCCGCTAGTCGCGGTGGTGTGAAGGAGGAAGAAATGGTGGAGTCGATCGCCCGCGTGCGACACATCCGCGTCACCCCCATGAAGGCTCGCCGCGTCGTCAACCTGATCCGCGGCAAGCAGGCTCAGGAGGCGCTCGCCATCCTGAAGTTCGCACCCCAGGGTGCGAGCGAGCCGGTGTACAAGCTCGTCGCCTCGGCCATCGCGAACGCTCGCGTCAAGGCCGATGCCACGAACACCTACCTGGACGAGCAGGACCTGTACGTGAAGACGGCGTTCGTCGACGAGGGCACCACCCTCAAGCGATTCCAGCCGCGCGCCCAGGGCCGTGCCTTCCGCATCAACAAGCGCACGAGCCACATCACCATCGTGCTCGGCACGCCCGAGGAGGGTACGAAGTAATGGGTCAGAAGGTCAACCCGTACGGCTTCCGTCTCGGCATCACCACCGACCACGTGTCGCGGTGGTTCTCCGACTCGACGAAGCCCGGACAGCGCTACGCCGACTACCTCGCCGAGGACGTCAAGATCCGTCGCCTGCTCCAGACGTCGCTCGACCGCGCGGGTGTCTCGCGCATCGAGATCGAGCGCACCCGGGATCGCGTCCGCGTGGACATCCACACGGCCCGCCCCGGCATCGTGATCGGCCGCCGCGGCGCCGAGGCCGAGCGCATCCGCGCCGACCTCGAGAAGCTCACCGGCAAGCAGATCCAGCTGAACATCCTCGAGGTGAAGAACCCCGAGGCCGACGCCCAGCTCGTCGCGCAGGGCATCGCCGAGCAGCTCTCCGCTCGCGTGGCGTTCCGCCGCGCGATGCGCAAGGGCCTGCAGGGCGCGCAGCGCGCCGGCGCCAAGGGCGTCCGGATCCAGGTGTCGGGCCGCCTCGGCGGCGCCGAGATGAGCCGCTCGGAGTTCTACCGCGAGGGTCGCGTGCCGCTGCACACGCTCCGCGCGAACATCGACTACGGCTTCTACGAGGCCAAGACCACCTTCGGCCGCATCGGCGTGAAGGTCTGGATCTACAAGGGCGACATCACCAACAAGGAGCTCGCGCGCGAGCAGGCCGCCCAGAAGCCGTCGCGCGAGCGCAGTGACCGTCCCCGCCGTGCGCCCCGTTCGCAGGAGCCCGCGGCCGCAGGAGTTGAGGCATAACCATGTTGATTCCCCGTCGAGTCAAGTACCGCAAGCAGCACCACCCCGGCCGTTCGGGCCAGGCCACCGGCGGCACGAAGGTCTCCTTCGGCGAGTTCGGCATCCAGGCCCTGTCTCCCGCGTACGTGACGAACCGTCAGATCGAGTCCGCTCGTATCGCGATGACGCGTCACATCAAGCGTGGCGGCAAGGTGTGGATCAACATCTACCCCGACCGTCCGCTCACGAAGAAGCCGGCCGAGACCCGAATGGGTTCCGGTAAGGGTTCGCCCGAGTGGTGGGTCGCCAACGTCAAGCCGGGTCGCGTCCTCTTCGAGGTCTCGGGCGTCTCCGAGGAACTCGCTCGCGAGGCCATGACCCGTGCCATCCACAAGCTGCCCCTCAAGGCACGCATCATCAAGCGCGAGGAGGGCGACGCATAATGGCCGTCGGTTCCAAGGAGCTCGCTATCGTCGAGCTCGACACCTTCGAGGACGAGCGTCTCGTCGACGAGCTGAAGAAGGCCAAGGAGGAGCTGTTCAACCTGCGCTTCCAGTCGGCCACGGGCCAGCTCGAGAGCCACGGCCGCCTCAAGGCCGTCAAGCGCGACATCGCCCGCATCTACACGGTCATCCGTGAGCGCGAGCTCGGCATCCGTGCGACGCCGGCTCCGGTCGAGGCGCCCGCCGCGCCCGCCAAGAAGACGAAGAAGGCCAAGGCCGCGGCTGACGCGACCGAGGCCGAGACGAAGGAGGCCTGATCATGGCTGAGACCAAGAAGGCTGCTGAAGCCGAGGTCGCCGAGACGGCCTCGCACCGCCCGTACCGCAAGGTGCGCCGCGGCTACGTCGTCAGCGACAAGATGGACAAGACCATCGTCGTCGAGGTCGAGGACCGCGTGAAGCACCCCCTCTACGGCAAGGTCATGCGCCGCACGTCGAAGGTCAAGGCGCACGACGAGCAGAACACCGCCGGCATCGGTGACCTCGTCGTGATCTCCGAGACCCGCCCGCTCAGCGCCACCAAGCGGTGGCGCCTCGTCGAGATCGTCGAGAAGGCCAAGTAAGCCCCTGGGCTTGCCTCTCAGAAGGAGTACGAAGTGATTCAGCAGGAATCCCGGCTCAAGGTCGCCGACAACACGGGTGCCAAGGAGCTGCTCACGATCCGCGTGCTCGGCGGATCCAACCGCCGGTACGCGGGCCTGGGCGACGTCATCGTCGCCACGGTCAAGGACGCCATCCCCGGCGGCAACGTGAAGAAGGGCGACGTGGTCAAGGCCGTCGTCGTCCGCACCGTGAAGGAGACCCGTCGTCCCGACGGCTCCTACATCAAGTTCGACGAGAACGCCGCGGTGATCCTCAAGAACGACGGTGACCCCCGTGGCACCCGCATCTTCGGGCCGGTCGGCCGGGAGCTGCGCGACAAGAAGTTCATGAAGATCATCTCGCTGGCGCCGGAGGTGCTGTAACCATGGCGAACATCAAGAAGGGCGACCTGGTCCAGGTCATCTCGGGCCGCAGCCAGGCCCGCGGCGGAGACCGCGGCAAGCAGGGCAAGGTCATCGAGGTGCTCGTCGACCAGAACCGCGTCGTCGTCGAGGGCGTGAACTACGTCACCAAGCACGTTCGCGTCGGCCAGACCCAGCGCGGCAGCAAGACCGGCGGCATCGAGACCCACGAGGCCCCGATCCACGTGTCGAACGTCGCGCTCGTCGACCCCGAGACGAAGAAGCCGACCCGCGTCGGCTTCCGCACCGAGACGGTCACCAAGGACGGCGTCGAGAAGACGGTCCGAGTCCGCTACGCCAAGAAGTCAGGTAAGGACCTGTAATGACTGACACCGCGACTGCCGCGCCGGCTGGCAAGATCCAGCCGCGCCTCAAGCAGAAGTACAAGAACGAGATCTCGACGGCCCTCACCGAGGCGAACGGCTACGCCAACCCGCACCAGGTGCCGGGTCTCGTGAAGATCGTGGTCAACATGGGCGTCGGCGAGGCCGCACGCGACGGCAAGGTCATCGACGGCGCCATCGCCGACCTCACCCGCATCACCGGCCAGAAGCCGCAGGTCACCAAGGCCCGCAAGTCGATCGCCCAGTTCAAGCTCCGCGAGGGCCAGCCCATCGGCGCCCACGTGACGCTGCGCGGCGACCGCATGTGGGAGTTCCTCGACCGCCTGCTCTCGCTCGCGCTGCCCCGCATCCGCGACTTCCGCGGCCTGTCCGACCAGCAGTTCGACGGCAACGGCAACTACACCTTCGGCCTCACCGAGCAGTCCGTGTTCCACGAGATCGACCAGGACAAGATCGACCGCGTCCGCGGCATGGACATCACCGTGGTGACCACCGCCAAGACCGACGACGAGGGTCGCGCGCTGCTCAAGGCGCTCGGCTTCCCGTTCAAGTCGAACGAATCCGCGTAGTAGACTCTACGAGTTTGTGCCCGCGCGGCCGGACCCGGAACACCCGAGGTCCGGCCCGCAACGGCATCCGGCGGCCCGCAACCGCGAGTCGCCACCACCACAGGTCAGTCCCCGTGTACCGGGTCCTGAAACCTGGTGAACGTAAGGAAACACCGTCATGACGATGACCGACCCGGTCGCTGACATGCTGACGCGCCTGCGCAACGCCAACTCCGCGCACCACGACTCCGTGTCGATGCCCAACTCGAAGCTCAAGGCGCACATCGCCGAGATCCTCAAGAGCGAGGGCTACATCGCGGACTTCGAGGTGACCGACGCGCGCGTCGGCACGACGCTCACGCTGCAGCTCAAGTTCGGCCCCAACCGCGAGCGTTCGATCGCGGGCATCAAGCGCGTGTCGAAGCCCGGCCTGCGCGTCTACGCGAAGTCGACCGAGATCCCCAAGGTGCTCGGCGGCCTCGGCGTCGCGATCCTGTCCACTTCCAGCGGTCTGCTCACCGACCGCCAGGCCGAGAAGAAGGGCGTGGGTGGGGAAGTCCTCGCCTACGTGTGGTAGATCCATGTCACGAATCGGACGACTCCCCATCGACATCCCCGCCGGGGTCGACGTGAAGGTCGACGGCCGCGCCGTCACCGTCAAGGGCCCCAAGGGCGAGCTCGCGCTCACCGTGGCCGCGCCCATCGAGGTCAAGGTGGAGGACAACCAGGTCCTCGTCACCCGCCCCGACGACGAGCGCGAGTCGCGATCGCTGCACGGCCTCACGCGCAGCCTCATCGCCAACGACATCCTCGGCGTGACCCAGGGCTACTCCAAGGGCCTCGAGATCGTCGGCACCGGGTACCGCGTCGCGCAGAAGGGCAGCGCGGTCGAGTTCGCGCTCGGCTTCTCGCACCCCGTCACGGTCGAGCCGCCGGCCGGCATCACGCTGACCGTCGAGGGCAACAACAAGCTCACGGTCTCGGGCATCTCCAAGCAGGCCGTCGGCGAGACCGCCGCCAACATCCGCAAGATCAAGAAGCCCGAGCCCTACAAGGGCAAGGGCATCCGCTACGCCGGCGAGGTCGTGCGTCGCAAGGCCGGAAAGGCTGGTAAGTAATCATGGCCGTCAAGAGCAAGTCGGCTGCGCGTTCGCGCCGCCACACCCGGCTTCGCAAGAAGGTCGTCGGGACCGAGCTGCGTCCTCGTCTCGTCGTGACGCGTTCGGCCCGCCACGTCTTCGTGCAGGTCGTCGACGACAGCAAGGGCCGCACCGTGGCCTCCGCCTCGACCATGGAGGCCGACCTCCGCGCGTTCGACGGCGACAAGACCGCCAAGGCCAAGAAGGTCGGCGAGCTCGTCGCCGAGCGCGCCAAGCAGGTGGGCATCGAGTCGGTCGTGTTCGACCGCGGCGGCAACAAGTACGCCGGTCGTGTCGCAGCGATCGCCGACGGAGCGCGAGAGGCAGGGCTGAACCTGTGAGCACTGCACCTACCAACGAAAGTGGCAACGTGAAGGAGACCGAGGTGACCGCAGAGGCACCCGTCGAGACGGCAGCGTCCTCCGAGCCGCCGCGCAACGAGCGCGAGGGCCGCCGCGGCGGCCGCGACCGCGGCCAGGGCCGTGACCGTCGCGAGCGCGACGCCGAGAAGAGCCAGTTCCTCGAGCGCGTCGTCACCATCAACCGCGTGTCGAAGGTCGTCAAGGGCGGTCGCCGCTTCAGCTTCACGGCGCTGGTCGTCGTGGGCGACGGCAACGGGCTCGTCGGCGTCGGCTACGGCAAGGCGCGCGAGGTCCCGACCGCGATCTCGAAGGGCGTCGAGGAGGCGAAGAAGAACTTCTTCCGCGTGCCTCGCGTCGGCTCGTCGATCCCGCACCCCGTGCAGGGCGAGGCGGCCGCCGGCGTGGTGCTCCTGCGCCCGGCCGGCCCCGGTACCGGTGTCATCGCCGGTGGTCCGGTGCGTGCCGTGCTCGAGTGCGCCGGCATCCACGACGTCCTGAGCAAGTCGCTCGGCTCGTCGAACACCATCAACATCGTGCACGCCACGGTCGAGGCGCTGAAGCAGCTCGAGGAGCCGCGCGCCGTCGCCGCTCGTCGTGGTCTCGACTACGACGAGGTCGCCCCGGCCCGCCTGCTGCGTGCCGAGGCCCAGGCGGCCGAGGCTGCCGCAGCAGCGAAGGCAGGTGCCTGATGGCCAAGCAGCTCAAGGTGACCCAGATCAAGTCCAAGGTGAGCGAGAAGCAGAACCAGCGCGACACGCTCCGCAGCCTGGGGCTCAAGCGCATCGGCGACTCCGTCGTCCGCGAGGACACGCCGCAGAACCGCGGTTACGTGAAGACGGTCGCCCACCTCGTGAAGGTTGAGGAGATCGACTAATGGCTGAAGAGAAGAAGGCCGCGGAGGAGACCTCGACGAAGGCTCCCGCGAAGAAGGCGGCGGCGAAGCCCGCTGCCGAGAAGGCCCCCGCGAAGAAGGCGCCGGCCAAGGCCGCCGCCGCCAAGGCCGACGACACCGCTGCCGAGAAGGCGCCGGCGAAGAAGGCCGCCGCCAAGAAGGCTCCCGCGAAGCAGGCCGAGGCCGACGTCGTGCGCGAGCCCGTGCTCAAGGTGCACCACCTGCGCCCGGCGCCGGGTGCCAAGAAGGACAAGACCCGCGTCGGTCGCGGTGAGGGTTCGAAGGGCAAGACCGCCGGTCGCGGCACCAAGGGTTCGAAGGCCCGCAACAACATCCGCCCCGGCTTCGAGGGCGGCCAGCTTCCGTACCACATGCGTGCGCCGAAGCTCCGCGGCTTCAAGAACCCGTTCCGCGTCGAGTACCAGGTGGTCAACCTGGACAAGCTCGCCGAGCTCTACCCGCAGGGCGGCGACGTGACCGTCGACGACCTCGTGGCCAAGGGCGCCGTCCGCAAGAACGAGCGCGTCAAGGTGCTCGGCAACGGCGACCTCCAGGTCAAGCTCAACGTCGCGGTCGACAAGGTCTCCGGTTCCGCCGAGCAGAAGATCGTCGCGGCGGGCGGCTCGGTCAAGTAAGGCCGCTGCCCACACGGAATTCGAGCCTGTCGGGACCTCGCGTATGATTCACGGGGGTCTCGACAGGCTCGAGCCGCATTCAGACTGACTGCGGCGTCAGTAACAGGAGGACGAGTGTTCAACGCCATCGGGCGGATCTTCCGCACCCCCGACCTTCGCCGGAAGATCGGGTTCACGCTGGGCATCATCGCCCTGTTCCGACTCGGCTCGTTCATCCCGGCGCCGTTCGTGGACTTCGGCAACGTCCAGCAGTGCCTCGCGGCGAACCAGGGTGCGTCCGGCCTGTACGAGCTCGTGAACCTGTTCTCGGGCGGCGCCCTCCTCCAGCTCTCGATCTTCGCGCTGGGCATCATGCCCTACATCACCGCGTCGATCATCGTGCAGCTGCTGCGCGTGGTCATCCCGCACTTCGAGACCCTCTACAAGGAGGGCCAGGCGGGCCAGGGCAAGCTCACTCAGTACACCCGGTACCTCACCATCGCGCTCGGCGTCCTCCAGTCGACGACGCTCATCACGGTCGCCCGATCGGGCGCCCTGTTCCCGGCGAACTCCGACCCGGCGTGCACGCAGCTCATCACCAACGACGCCTGGTACGCCATTCTGCTCATGGTCATCACGATGACCGCGGGCACCGGCCTCATCATGTGGCTCGGCGAGCTCATCACCGAGCGCGGCATCGGCAACGGGATGTCGCTGCTCATCTTCACCTCGATCGCCGCGACCTTCCCCGGGTCGCTGTGGGCGATCGCGATCTCGCGCGGCTTCGACGTGTTCGCCGTCGTCATCGCCATCGGCCTGGTCATCGTGCTCGCCGTGGTCTTCGTCGAGCAGTCGCAGCGCCGCATCCCGGTGCAGTACGCCAAGCGCATGGTCGGCCGCCGCACCTACGGCGGCAACAACACCTACATCCCCATCAAGGTGAACATGGCCGGCGTGGTGCCGGTCATCTTCGCCTCGTCGCTGCTGTACCTGCCGGCGCTGATCGCCCAGTTCAACCAGCCCGCCGCGGGCGAGGAGCCGCAGGCGTGGGTCGTGTGGATCACGAACAACCTCACGCAGGGGAACAGCCCCCTCTACATGCTCATCTACTTCCTCCTCATCGTGGGCTTCACGTACTTCTACGTGGCGATCACGTTCAACCCCGACGAGGTCGCGGAGAACATGAAGAAGTACGGCGGCTTCATCCCCGGCATCCGCGCGGGCCGCCCGACGGCGGAGTACCTCGACTACGTGCTCACGCGCGTGACGCTGCCCGGCTCCCTCTACCTGGGCCTCGTGGCGCTCATCCCGCTCATCGCCTTCGCCATGGTCGGCGCCGACCAGAACTTCCCCTTCGGCGGCGCGTCGATCCTGATCATCGTCGGCGTCGGACTCGAGACCGTGAAGCAGATCGACGCGCAGCTCCAGCAGCGCCACTACGAAGGACTCCTCCGATGACCGCCGTCGCCTCCGCCCGATTCCTCATCGTCGGCCCGCAGGGATCCGGCAAGGGCACGCAGGGCGTGCTCGTCGCCGAGGCCTTCGGCGTTCCCCAGGTCGCCACGGGCGACATCTTCCGCGAGAACGTCAAGGGCGGAACCGACCTCGGCAAGCAGGTGCAGGAGATCATCGAGGCCGGACACCTCGTGCCCGACGAGCTGACCAGCGAGCTCGTGCGCGACCGCCTGGCCCAGCCCGATGCCGCGCACGGCTTCCTCCTCGACGGCTACCCCCGCAACCGCGGCCAGGTCGAGCACCTCGACGAATTCCTCGGCGCGCGTGGTGAGTCGCTCGACGCCGTGATCGAGCTCGCGGTCCCGCGCGACGAGAGCATCGCGCGGTTGCGGCAGCGCGCCATCGACCAGGGCCGCACCGACGACACCGAAGAGGTCATCGCGAACCGCCTCGAGATCTACGAGCGCGAGACCGCGCCGATCCTCGACGTGTACCGCGAGCGCGGCCTGGTGCTCGCCGTCGACGGCGTCGGCTCGCTCGACGAGGTGACCGATCGCATCTTCGCGGCGCTCGCCGAGCGCGGGCTCGTGCCCGACGGCCACGACGACGCGTCGAGCGCCGGCGCGGCGTAGGCCGCACCTCGATGTTCCGCCGGGTCCCGCTCCGCTCGCCTGCCGAGCTGCGGGCGATGATCCCGGCCGGCGAGGCGACCGCGGCCGCCCTGGCCGCCGTTCGCGAACGGCTGCACGTCGGCGCGACGCCGCTCGAGCTCGACGCCGTCGCCGACGCGGTGATCCGCGGCCGGGGCGGGCGATCGAACTTCCGGCTCGAGCCCGGCTACGCGCACACGCTGTGCGTCTCCGTCGACGACGACGTGGTGCACGGGGTGCCGGGGGAGCGCGCGTTCCGCCCGGGCGACATCGTGTCGGTCGACGGCGGCGCCGAGGTCGGCGGATGGAACGGCGACGCCGCGTTCACCGTGGTGCTGCCCGACCCCGACCGTCCCGGCGTGGTCCGGGCGCGCCAGGCGCTGGCCGAGGCCGCCGAGCTGGCCCTGTGGGCCGGCATCGCGCGGCTCGCGACCGCGCGTCACCTGAACGAGGTCGGGGAGGCCATCGAGGAGTCCGTGGCCGCGTCGGGGCCCTACGGCATCCTCGAGGGGTACGGCGGCCACGGCATCGGCCGGGCGATGCACGAGGAGCCGACCGTGTACAACCACGCGGTGCGGGGCCGGGGCCCGCGCGTGGCGCCGGGTCTCGTCGTGGCGATCGAGCCGATGATCACCTCGGGGGCACCGGAGACGTTCGTCCGCGACGACGGCTGGACGGTCACGACCGCCGACGGCGGCGACGGCGCGCACGCCGAGCACAGCGTCGCCGTGCACCGGGACGGCATCTGGGTGCTCACCGCGCCCGACGGCGGCGCCGCGGGCCTGGCGCCGTTCGACGTGCGCCCCGCTCGCATCGCCTGAACCGGAGGGCCGTCAGGGCGCCATGATGCCCGAGAGCTCGGCGAGCAGGCCCGGGTAGTCGAGCGCGCCGCGGACCAGCCGCCGGACGTTCTCGGGCTCGGAGAAGGCCTCGACGAACTGGTCGAACATCGCCTGGAACTCGGCGCGGCCGCCCTCGGCGAAGGCGATCAGCGCGACGACGTGCACGTTCGCGTCGCCCCACGCGATGGGGTGCTCGTCGATCGCGATGGCGATCGCACTGCGTGAGGCGGTCATCGTCATGGCGTGCGGCACGGCGAGCAGGTCGGTGAACGCCGTCGACGACATCCGCTCGCGCTCGAGGGCGCCGGCGACGTACGCATCGTCGACGACTCCGGCCGAGATGAGCCGGTCGCCGAGCAGCCGGATGACGTCCTCGCGCTCGCGGCCGCCGACCCCGCGGACGAACAGGTCGGGCCCGATCGTGCGGGAGAGCGTCGAGGCGAGGCGCGCGCGTCGACGCCCGCGGCGGAGGCGGGCGACCTCGGAGCGGACGCGTTCCAGGTCGTCCTCGGTCGGCAGGGGCGACACCGTCACGACGTGGGGGAGCGGTGCGCGCGGGGGCAGCACGGCGACGACCAGGTCGGCGTCGGAGGCGGTGGTCGCGCCATCCGCGTCGGCGCCGGCCGGCTCGTCGACGACGAGGTCGACCTCGTCGCCCAGCCGCCCGCGCAGGCGCTCGACGAGCAGGGCGCGGGCGTCGTGGTACTCGGGGGCGACGACGGCGACGCGCACGACGTCGCCTCGCGCGCGCGTGCGTTCGAGCTGCGCGCCGAGGTGCATCGCGAGGTACGCGATCTCGTCGTCGTTGACCGTGATGCCCTCGAGGCGGGCGAGCTCGCTCGCGAGGTAGACCGCGAGATCGTAGATGAGGGGATAGGCCGCCTTGATCGACGCCGTGAGGGGGTTGCGGGAGTAGCTGTGCTCAGCGGCGCGGGCGGCGAGGTTGTCGACGTGCAGCGCCAGGCGTTCGATGAACTCGTCGTCACCGAGCTCGACGAGCCAGTCGCGGGAGATCCGCTCCACGATCTCGCGAAGCACCCCCGCGCGCGTCGCGCCCGACCGGCGCGTGGCCGCGCGCGTGCCGATCAGCCTCGCGAGGTGGACGACCTCGGCCGGCGGCAGGCGAACCCCGAACTCGCGGCGGACGAGGTCGTCGACGAGGCCCGACAGCCCGTCGTCGGCGTCGGGTGCGTCGTCGGCGGATGGCGCGGCGAGCGTGCGGTCGCGCGACACCCGGTCGAGCGCGATCGCGACGTGCAGCAGGACGTCCTCGAGCGCGTACTCGTTCGGCGCATAGCCCGCCTCGTCGAGCCCGACGAGCAGGGCCCGCCGGAAGCCGTCCATCGGCGCGAACCCCTCGCGGAGCGTGGACAGGTCGCGGATGCCGCGGCGCCCCTCCTCGCGGACGAGCGAGCCGACGAGCCGACGCATCGCGCTCTCCGGCCCGACGAGCCGCACCACGCTGCCGTCGCGCTCGAGGGCGAGCCCGGTGCCCTGCAGGCGGGTGCGGACGCGGCCGAGGTCGGCCTCGATCGTGGACTCGCTCACGTGCGACGCTGCGGCCGCCTCATGCACGTCGAGGCCGTCGGGCGCGTCGGCGAGGTCGCGGATGAGGCGCGACCGGCGCCCGTCGGGCGTCGCGGCGTCGGACGCGGCCGGGCCGGCCTCCAGTCGGCGCGCCCACGCCCCCCGGTCGAGGCGGTAGCCGTCGGGACCTGACTCCACGACGTGCTCGCCGCCCCGGTTCGCCTGGGCGGCGTATGTGCGCACCGTGCGATCCGACACCCCGAGCCGGTCGGCGAGCCGGGACGCCGTGACCCAGCCGTCGTCGTCGGCGAGGGCCGCGACGAGGCGCTCCCACTTCTCCGGCACGTCAGCTCGCTCCCGATCTCCCGATCCGCCGCCGCGGCGCGGGTGCCGGGCGGGTGCCGTCCAGTCAACCACTCCGCGCCCGCTTCCGGCCCTGCGCCCATCGCTTCTTCCGGGGGTGCGGAAGCAGGTCTGTTGGCACACGGCGCGCCGCCGGGAGCAGACTCGGAACGATCGCGGCATCCGCCGTGACCGATCGAAGGAGACCGGGCGAGCCGGGCGAGGAGGCAGGCGATGCGGATCGTCGTCGTGTGCGGAGCGGGTGCGTCGAGCACCTTCGCCGCGCTGCGCATCCGCCGGGCCGCCGAGGCCCGCGGACTCGACGTCGACGTCCAGGCCGCCGGGGAGCAGACGCTCGCCGACGCGCTCGCCGGCGCCGACGCCCTGCTCGTGGGCACGCACCTCGCCGAGCGGCTGCCGTCGCTCGCGCAGGACGCGGCCGCGGCGTCCGTGCCGCTCGCGGTGCTGCCCGGCGAGACCCGCACGCTCGACGGCGATGCGGCGCTCGACCTCGCGATCGAGATCAGCGGAGCACGATCGTGAACGCCCCCACGCCGCGCAACCCCGTTCCCTGCGCGAATCCGGCGGGCTATGGTGATCACGGGAACGGACGCCAGCGACGGAGGCCGGAGACATGGTGGAGCGCACTGTTCGAGTCGGATCGACCCACGGGCTGCACGCGCGGCCCGCGAAGCTGTTCACCCAGGCCGCCGCGGCATCGGGATCGAGTGTCACCATCGCGAAATCGGGTGGCGCTCCCGTCAATGCGGCGAGCATCCTCGCCGTCATCGCGCAGGGCATCGACCACGGCGACGAGGTCACCGTGGCGGTCGACGGGGGCGACGAGCAGCGCGTGCTCGACGAGCTGGTCGAGCTGCTCAGCACCGATCACGACGAATAGCCCGCGGCATCCGTCGCCCATCGACACGAATCGGAGGGGCGAGTGATGGAGTTCAGAGGCACCGGGATCGGCCAGGGCGTGGCCGTCGGACCGGTCGTGCGCATGGCCGAGCGTCTGCCCGAGCCGGTCGACCGGCCGAGCCACCTCGATCCGGCGCGCGAGGAGGAGCGCGCACGCGCGTCCGTCTCGGTCGTCGCCGCCGAACTGCAGCGCAAGGGCCAGCAGGCCGGCGGGGCCGCGCAGGACGTGCTCGAGGCGCAGGCCATGATGGCCGAGGACCCCACGCTGATGGACGACGTCGTGACCCGGCTCGCGAGCGGCAAGACGGCCGAACGCGCGGTGTTCGAGGCGTTCGCGTCGTTCCGCGACATGCTCGCCGCGATGGGCGGGTACATGGGTGAGCGCGCAGCCGACCTCGACGACGTCTCGCAGCGCGTCGTGGCCCACCTGCTCAAGGTCCCCGCTCCCGGCGTGCCCAATCCGGGGCACCCGTTCGTGCTGGTCGCACGCGATCTCGCGCCGGCCGACACGGCGCTCCTCGACCTCGGCCAGGTGCTCGGCCTCGTCACGATCGACGGCGGCCCGACCTCGCACACCGCGATCCTGGCCCGCGAGAAGTCGATCGTGGCGGTGGTCGGGGCAGCGGATGCCGCGAGCCTCGCCGACGGCGACACGGTCATCGTCGACGCCGCGAACGACCTGGTCGTGCAGGCGCCCTCGCCCGAGGCGGTCGCCGCCGCGCAGGAGCGCATCGCCGAACGCGCCGCGCGCGCGGCCGCGCCCATCACGCCGGGGGCGCTGGCGGACGGCACGCCCGTGCCGCTCCTCGCGAACCTCGGCTCGGCCGACGGCGCCGCGGAGGCGCTCGAGCTCGGCGCCGAGGGGGTCGGCCTGTTCCGCACCGAGTTCCTCTTCCTCGACGCGAACACCGCGCCATCCGTCACCGAGCAGCAGGCGCAGTACACGCGCATGCTCACCGCCTTCGCGGGCAAGAAGGTCGTGGTGCGGGTGCTCGACGCGGGGGCCGACAAGCCGCTGTCGTTCCTCAACGACGCGCACGAGGAGAACCCCGCGCTCGGCCTGCGCGGCATCCGCGCGCTCCGGCACTCCGAGGTCATCCTGCGCGAGCAGCTCACCGCGCTGGCGGCGGCCGACGCCGCGACCAACGCCGACCTGTGGGTGATGGCGCCGATGATCGCGACGGTCGACGAGACCCGCTACTTCACCGAGCTGTGCGCCGAGCTCGGCATCAAGGTCGCCGGGGTCATGGTCGAGACGCCCTCGGCCGCGCTCATCGCGGGGCACATCCTGAAGGTCGCCGACTTCGCCTCGATCGGCACGAACGACCTCACCCAGTACACGATGGCCGCCGACCGGCTCCTCGGCACGGTCGCGAACCTGCAGGACGCGTGGCACCCGTCGGTGCTGCACCTCGTCAAGCACGTCGGCGACGCCGGACGCGTCGACGGCCGTCCCGTCGGGATCTGCGGCGAGGCCGCCGCCGACCCCCTGCTCGCCGTGGTCCTCGTGGGCCTCGGCGCCACGAGCCTGTCGATGTCGCCGTCGGCACTCGCAGACGTCCGCGCCTCCCTCGCGCGGTACACCCGGGAGGATGCCGAGCGCATCGCCCGGGCAGCCCTGGTCGCCGAGGGAGCGGCCGAGGCGAAGCAGGCGGCACGAGCGGCCGCCGAATCCGCACCCACCCCGACCGGCACGACCGTGCCGTGACCTGCACTGGAGGCAGCCATGACGACGACGTCAGCTGAGGCGAAGCGACCCGGGGGAGCCCGCGTCCACGTCCAGAGATTCGGAACCTTCCTGAGCGGCATGATCATGCCGAACATCCCCGCGCTCATCGCATGGGGCATCTTCACCGCGTTCTTCATCGGGGTCGGGTGGACGCCCAACGCCGACCTCGCGACCATCGTCGGTCCGTTCATCCACTACCTGCTGCCGATCCTGATCGGCTACACCGGCGGCTCGATGGTCTACGGCATCCGCGGCGGCGTGGTCGGCGGCATCGCGACCTTCGGTGCGATCGCCGGCTCCGACCTGCTCATCGCCCAGGTGAATGCGACCCTGCCTGAGGACAACCAGCTCGGACAGATCCACATGTTCATCGGCGCCATGATCCTCGGCCCGCTCGCCGCCTGGACCATGAAGCGGCTCGACTCGATCTGGGAGGGCAAGGTCCGCGCGGGCTTCGAGATGCTCGTGAACATGTTCTCGGCCGGCATCTGGGGCTTCGTCATGGCCATCGTCGGGTTCTACCCGGTGGCGTGGCTGGTGAACGGCATCATGAACGCCCTCTCGGGCGCGGTGGCCTGGCTCGTCGAGACGAACCTGCTTCCGCTGACCAGCATCATCATCGAGCCGGCCAAGGTGCTGTTCCTGAACAACGCCATCAACCACGGCGTGCTCACCCCGCTCGGCCTGTCGCAGGCGGCCGAGGAGGGCTCGTCGATCCTGTTCCTGCTCGAGGCGAACCCCGGCCCCGGTGTGGGCCTGCTGCTGGCGTTCACGTTCTTCGGCATCGGCGCGGCCAGGGCATCGGCACCGGGTGCGGCCGTGATCCAGTTCTTCGGCGGCATCCACGAGGTGTACTTCCCGTTCGCGCTGATGAAGCCGATCCTGATCCTGGCGCTCATCGCGGGCGGCATGACCGGGGTCACCACCAACATGCTGCTCGGCGGCGCCCTGCGGGCTCCGGCCGCGCCGGGGAGCATCATCGCCGTCCTGTTGCAGACCGCGCCGGGTGCCTACTTCGCCGTCATCCTGTCGGTGATCCTGTCGGCGGGCGTGACGTTCACCATCGCGGCGCTCATCCTGCGGGCGTCCCGCAAGCGCGACCTCGAGGCGATGGCCGTCTCGGATGACGCGTTCGGCGCCGCGATCACGCAGACCGAGGCGGCCAAGGGCAAGAGCTCCGACGCCCTCTCGAACCTCCGCGGCGGCGCGGCGACCCAGGCGGACGGGCGCGGTGGTCCCGCGACCGGAACCGTGCGGGAGATCAAGAGCGTCGTGTTCGCGTGCGACGCGGGCATGGGCTCGTCGGCGATGGGCGCGAGCGTGCTGCGCAACAAGATCAAGAAGGCGGGTATCGAGGATGTCACGGTCGTCAACAAGGCGATCGCGAGCCTCGACCCGTCGGCCGATCTGGTCATCACGCAGAACCAGCTGACGGACCGGGCACGTCACCAGACCCCGGATGCCGTCCACGTCTCGGTCGACAACTTCATGAACTCGCCGAGGTACGACGAGGTCGTCGACCTGATCAAGGCGCAGCACGAGGACCGGTGACGACGACGCCGACGGGATGAATCGGAGCCCGGGTCGCGGCCGCACCTGCCGGTCGCGACCCGGGCGGTCGCGTCATCCCCCCGCCCCTGCGACGAGAAGCCACGAGCACGACGAGGAAGAAGGAGCTCCCATGACCGACCAGATCCTGCCGCCCGAGAACGTCCGGATCGTGCCGGGCGGCGCCGACCGCGACGCGGCCATCCGCGAGGCGGGGCGCGTGCTCGTCGACGCCGGCGCCGTCGACCCCTCGTACATCGACTCGATGCTCGAGCGCGAGTCGTCGGTGTCGACCTACATGGGCAACTGGCTGGCCATCCCGCACGGCACCAATGAGGCCAAGGGGCTGATCCGACGCTCCGCGATGTCGCTGCTGCGCTACGAGCAGCCGATCGACTGGAACGGCGAGCAGGCCCGCTTCGTGGTCGGCATCGCGGGCCTCGAGAACGAGCACCTCGACATCCTGTCGAAGATCGCGATCATCTTCTCCGACGAGGACGAGGTGAACCGACTCCTCGCGGCGCAGTCGTCCGACGAGCTCGTGGCGTTGCTGTCCGAGGTGAACGAGTCGTGAAGGCCGTCCACTTCGGCGCGGGCAACATCGGGCGCGGCTTCATCGGGCTGCTCCTCCACGACGCGGGGTACGAGGTGGTGTTCGCCGACGTCAACGCCGAGCTCATCGACGCGCTCGCGGCATCCGACCGCTACACGGTGCACGAGGTGGGCGAGGGCGCGCGCGACCTCGTCGTCGACCGGTACCGGGCGATCAACAGCCAGACGGATGGCGCCGCGCTCGCCGCCGAGCTCGCCGACGCCGACGTGTTCACCACCGCCGTCGGGCCCAACGTGCTGCGGTTCATCGCGCCGAACGTGCTCCAGGCGCTGCGCGACCGGTCGCCCGATGCGGCCCCTCTGGCGGTCATGGCGTGTGAGAACGCGATCGACGCCACGAGCATGCTGCGCGCCGAGACCGAGCACCTCGCAGGTCCCGACGAGTGGGTCGAGCTGCAGCGGCGCGCGGTCTTCGCGAACACGGCGGTCGACCGGATCGTGCCCGGCCAACCCGACGGGGCCGGGCTCGACGTCACGGTGGAGACGTTCTCGGAGTGGGCGATCGAGCGGCCGCCGTTCGGCGACGCGCCTCCCCCGATCCCCGGGGCGCACTTCGTCGACCGGCTCGGCCCGTACATCGAGCGCAAGCTCTTCACCGTGAACACGGGGCACGCCTCGACCGCGTACTTCGGCTTCCTGGCCGGGCATGCGACGATCGCGGAGGCGCTGGCCGATCCGTCGGTCGCCGAGCGGGTCGAGCGGGTGCTCGAGGAGACGTCGGCGCTCATCGTCGCCAAGCACGGCTTCACCGAGGAGGAGCAGGCCTCGTACCGGGCGACGATCCTCGGGCGGTTCCGCAACGAGGCGCTGCCCGACACGGTCGAGCGCGTGGGGCGCCAGCCGATCCGCAAGCTCGGCCGTCGCGAGCGGTTCGTCGCGCCGGCCGCCGAGCTGGCGGAGCGCGGGCTCCCGGTCGACGGGCTGCTCGCGGCGATCGAGGCGGCCCTGGCGTTCGACGTGCCCGCCGATCCCGAGAGCGTCGAGCTGCAGGAACGCCTGCGCACGGATGCCGCGGCCGCGATCGTGCACGAGGTGTGCGAGATCCGCGCGGACCATCCGCTGCACGACCGCCTCGTCGAGACCGTGGCACGTCGGACCGGACGCTGACCGCGGCCCGACTGGCGAATCGCGCCCGATTCGCCTATAGTTGACCCTTGGTGTTTTGCACGCCCGCTTCGGCATGCCCGATGGGCCCTGCCGAGGTCGTGCATCATCATCGCACGACCGAATACCCAAACTCCAAGCGATAGTGAGGCTATGGCCAAGAAAGACGGCGTCATCGAGATCGAAGGCTCGGTCATCGAGGCTCTCCCGAACGCGATGTTCCGGGTCGAGCTGACCAACGGGCACAAGGTGCTCGCCCACATCTCCGGAAAGATGCGCCAGCACTACATCCGCATCCTCCCCGAGGACCGCGTGATCGTGGAGCTGAGCCCGTACGACCTGACCCGCGGCCGCATCGTCTACCGCTACAAGTAAGGGCTGTTCGGAAAGTAACGACCCGCGGCACCCCGCGGGTACGAGGACAGCGAAAAAAGGATCCACGACTGTGAAGGTCAACCCCAGCGTCAAGCGCATCTGCGACAAGTGCAAGGTCATCCGCCGCCACGGCCGCGTCATGGTGATCTGCGAGAACCCCCGCCACAAGCAGCGCCAGGGCTAGTCCCGCGCCGACGCCGAACTCAACACCGGCACTTCCACGAACCCGCGCCCGTGAGGCGCGGGGGACACCCTCGGACGGAGGCCGAGGCACCGGAAGTGCTCCACACCTCCGACTCACTCAACAGGAGAACGCCACCATGGCACGTCTGGCAGGAGTCGACATCCCGCGCGAGAAGCGCGTGGAGATCGCACTGACCTACATCTACGGCGTGGGTCG
Organism: Agromyces sp. NPDC029043; assembly: GCF_055564615.1. Lineage (NCBI taxonomy): Bacteria > Bacillati > Actinomycetota > Actinomycetes > Micrococcales > Microbacteriaceae > Agromyces > Agromyces sp. NPDC029043. Next base: position 155,864 of record NZ_JBVHVX010000006.1, read on the forward strand.
CACCCGCGCGCTCGAGACGCTGAAGGCCACCGGCATCAGCGGCGACATCCGCGTGAAGGACCTCAGCGACGAGCAGCTCGTCGCGCTGCGCGACCACATCGAGGGCACCTACAAGGTCGAGGGCGACCTCCGCCGCGAGGTGGCCGCCGACATCCGCCGCAAGGTCGAGATCGGCTCGTACGAGGGCATCCGCCACCGCCGCGGCCTCCCGGTCCGCGGTCAGCGCACTAAGACCAACGCTCGTACCCGCAAGGGCCCGAAGCGCACCGTCGCCGGCAAGAAGAAGCCCGGCCGCAAGTAACCGCTCGCGCCAAGATCTAGGAGATTTCGAACATGGCAGCACCCAAGGCGGCGACTCGCAAGCCGCGCAAGAAGGAAAAGAAGAACATCGCCGTGGGCCAGGCCCACATCAAGTCGACGTTCAACAACACGATCGTCTCGATCACCGACACCACCGGTGCCGTGATCAGCTGGGCCTCGTCGGGCGGCGTCGGCTTCAAGGGCTCGCGCAAGTCGACCCCGTTCGCCGCGCAGCTCGCCGCCGAGTCGGCCGCGCGCCAGGCGCAGGAGCACGGCATGAAGAAGGTCGACGTCTTCGTCAAGGGCCCGGGCTCGGGCCGCGAGACCGCGATCCGCTCGCTCCAGGCCGCGGGCCTCGAGGTCGGCAGCATCAACGACGTGACGCCCCAGGCGCACAACGGCTGCCGCCCGCCCAAGCGTCGCCGCGTCTAGCACTCCACCGTTGGTCGAGTAGGCCGCCTGTCCGTACCGGGCCCCCGCGTCATCCGCGGGTCCCGGTACGGCCCTGGCGGGCCTGCTCGACCAACGACACGTTCTCTCTCACAACTCAAGATCCTCGAACTCGCAGGTGTCATATAGCGGACACCCTGCCGAAAGGAATCACACCGTGCTGATCGCACAGCGTCCGACGCTCACCGAAGAGAACATCTCGGAGTTCCGTTCGCGTTTCGTGATCGAGCCCCTCGAGCCGGGCTTCGGTTACACCCTGGGGAACTCGCTCCGTCGCACCCTCCTCTCCTCGATCCCCGGCGCCGCCGTGACGAGCATCCGCATCGACGGCGTGCTCCACGAGTTCTCGACCGTCCCGGGCGTGAAGGAGGATGTCACCGAGATCATCCTCAACATCAAGAACCTGGTCGTCTCCAGCGAGCACGACGAGCCCATCACCGCCTACCTGCGCAAGCAGGGTGCCGGTGAGGTCACCGCCGCCGACATCTCCGCTCCGGCGGGCGTCGAGGTGCACAACCCCGACCTGGTCATCGCCACGCTCAACGACTCGGCGAAGTTCGAGCTCGAGCTCACGATCGAGCGCGGCCGCGGCTACGTCTCGGCCTCGCAGAACCGCAACGAGTACTCCGAGGCCGGCCAGATCCCGGTCGACTCGATCTACTCGCCGGTGCTCAAGGTCACCTACCGGGTCGAGGCCACGCGTGCCGGCGAGCGCACCGACTTCGACCGCCTCGTGGTCGACGTCGAGACCAAGCCGGCCATCTCCCCGCGCGACGCGATCGCGTCGGCCGGTCGCACGCTCACCGAGCTGTTCGGCCTCGCCCGCGAGCTCAACAGCGCCGCCGAGGGCATCGAGATCGGCCCGGCGCCGGTCGACGCCGTCCTCTCGAGCGAGCTCTCGATCCCGATCGAGGACCTCGACCTGTCGGTGCGTTCGTACAACTGCCTCAAGCGCGAGGGCATCAACACGGTGTCCGAGCTCGTCGCCCTGTCGGAGTCGCAGCTGATGAACATCCGCAACTTCGGCCAGAAGTCGGTCGACGAGGTCAAGGACAAGCTCACCGAGATGGGCCTGTCGCTGAAGGACTCGGTCCCCGGCTTCGACGGCGCCCACTTCTACACGGGCTTCGACGACGAGAACTAGCAGGCCACGGGCCGCACCAACCCCCCACCACTGGAGATAACGAACCATGCCGAAGCCCACGAAGGGCCCCCGCCTCGGAGGCGGACCCGCGCACGAGCGCCTGCTGCTCGCGAACCTCGCCGCCGCGCTGTACACGCACGAGCGGATCACGACCACCGAGACCAAGGCCAAGCGCCTTCGTCCGCTGGCCGAGCGCCTGATCACGTTCGCCAAGCGCGGCGACCTGCACGCCCGCCGTCGCGTGCTCGCCGTCATCGGCGACAAGTCGGTCGTGCACAAGCTGTTCACCGAGATCGCGCCGCAGGTCGCCGACCGTGAGGGCGGCTACACCCGCATCACCAAGATCGGCAACCGCAAGGGCGACAACGCGCCCATGGCGGTCATCGAGCTCGTCCTCGAGCCCGTCACGCCGAAGCAGCGCGCCGCCAAGCCGGCCGCCGAGGCCGCCCCCGCCGCGCCGGCGGAGGAGCCGGCCGCCGAGGAGACCCCCGAGGAGGTCGTGACCGAGTCCGAGGCCGCGGTCGACGAGGCCGCGGGCTCCGAGGCGTCCGAGGAGTCGGCCGAGCAGGCCGAGACCGAGGAGGCGGCGGCGAAGTAGCCTTCGCGCCTTCCGTACGAGGGGCCCCGATGCGTTCGCATCGGGGCCCCTCCTCGCATCTAGGCTGTTCGGGTGGGCGATGCGATGACGGAGCGGGGCGATCGCGGGGCGGATGCCGCGGCATCCGTCGTGCGCCTGCGGCTCGACCTGGCCTACCAGGGCACCGAGTTCGCCGGCTGGAGCCGGCAGCCCGGGCTGCGCACGGTGCAGGGCGTGCTCGAGTCGGCCCTCACGACGCTGTTCCGGCGCGAGGGTGTCACGCCGCGGCTCGTGGTCGCGGGGCGCACCGACGCGGGCGTGCACGCTTCGGGTCAGGTCGCGCATCTCGACGTCGACTCCGACGCGCTCGCGGTCGTGACGCGTCCCCGGCGCGGCGACGCGTCGAGCGGGCGGGCCGCCGACCCGGGGGCGGTGCTCGTCCGGCGGCTGCGCGGCATCCTCGGCGCGCACGACGCCGACGTGGTGGTCAGGTCGGTGCGGGTCGCGGCCGATGGCTTCGACGCGCGCTTCTCGGCGGCCTGGCGCCGTTACGAGTACCGCGTGGCCGACGCATCCGCTGCACACGATCCGCTGCAGCGGCACCGCACCGTCTGGTACCCGCGCGAGCTCGACGTCGAGGCCATGGGCGTGGCCGCGCAGACGCTCGTCGGGCTGGCCGACTTCGCGGCGTACTGCAAGCCCCGCGAGGAGGCCACGACGATCCGCACCCTGCAGTCCTACCGCTGGCGGCGCGACGACGACGGCGTGCTCGTGGCCGCGCTGCGGGCCGACGCGTTCTGCCACTCGATGGTGCGGGCTCTCGTCGGCGCGTGCCTCGCCGTGGGCGAGGGGCGACTCGACGTGGCCGGACCGGCCGAGCTCCTGCACGCGCGGCAGCGCACGAGCGCATTCAAGGTGCTGCCCGCGAAGGGGCTGACGCTCACCGAGGTGGGCTACCCGCCCGACGAGGAGCTCGCGGACCGCGCGCTGCAGACGCGGGCACGCCGCGAATTGCACGTCGACGGAGTCGTCGGGTAAGCTCTCCCTTTGGTGCCGCCGTCTGCGTCGGTGCCCGATGTTGAGCCCTCCACCGGGCCGTTCGACCGCATCGCGGGGCGAACACCCACCGGAGCGGGATTCACGAACCACTCACTCGATCAGAAAGCAGCACTACTGTGACGCGCACCTACACCCCGAAGGCGAACGAGATCCAGCGCGACTGGGTCGTCATCGACGCCACCGACGTCGTGCTCGGCCGCCTCGCGAGCCACTCCGCCGCGCTCCTGCGCGGCAAGCACAAGGCGATCTTCGCGAACCACGTCGACACCGGCGACTTCGTGATCATCGTCAACGCCGAGAAGGTGGCCCTCACCGGCCAGAAGCTCGAGCAGAAGAAGGCCTACCGCCACTCGGGCTACCCGGGCGGTCTCAAGGCCGTCGGCTACGCCGAGCTCCTCGAGAAGAACCCCGTCCGCGCCGTCGAGAAGGCGATCCGCGGCATGCTCCCCAAGAACTCGCTCGGTCGTGCCCAGCTGAAGAAGCTGAAGGTCTACGCCGGCCCGGAGCACCCGCACGCGGCTCAGCAGCCGAAGCCGTACACCCTCACCCAGGTCGCCCAGTAAGCCCGGCGCCGACGCGAAAAGGATTCAGAGACACCACCATGGCGAAGATCGCAGACCAGATCGACCAGGCTCCCGAGAGCTACACGACCGAGAGCGCGCCCGCCGCGGCTCCGGCCACCCCCCGCCCCGTGCTCAACGTCTCGGGCGCGGCCGTCGGCCGCCGCAAGCAGGCCATCGCACGCGTTCGCGTCGTGCCCGGCGCGGGCACCATCACGGTCAACGGCCGTGAGTTCGCGGACTACTTCCCCAACAAGCTGCACCAGCAGCTGATCACCGACCCCTTCACCGTGCTCGAGCTCGGCGGCTCGTACGACGTGATCGCCCGCATCACGGGTGGCGGCCCGTCGGGCCAGGCCGGCGCGCTGCGCCTCGCCATCGCGCGTGCGCTCAACGAGATCGACCGCGAGAACAACCGCCCGACGCTGAAGAAGTCCGGCTTCCTCACGCGCGACGCCCGCGTCATCGAGCGCAAGAAGGCCGGTCTCAAGAAGGCTCGCAAGGCGCCGCAGTTCTCGAAGCGCTGAGCGCGAGCGCTGCTCAGATGCCTCGGATCTTCGGAACCGACGGGGTCCGGGGCCTGGCCAACCGTGAACTCACGGCTGACCTGGCCCTGGGCCTCGCCCAGGCGGCTGCCGCCGTGCTCACGCAGGGTCGGCACGCCGACGAACTCCGCGCCGCCGGGCGCCGGCCGGTCGCGGTCGTCGCCCGCGACCCCCGCGTGTCGGGCGAATTCCTCACCGCCGCCGTGTCGGCCGGGCTCGCCAGCTCCGGTGTCGATGTGCTCGACGCCGGGGTCATCCCCACGCCCGCGACGGCGTTCCTCATCGACAGCATCGGCGCCGACTTCGGCGTGATGGTGTCGGCGTCGCACAACCCGGCGCCCGACAACGGGATCAAGTTCTTCTCGTTCGGCGGCACGAAGCTCCCCGACGAGGTCGAGGACCGCATCGAGTCCCACCTCGGCAAGCAGAAGCTCGCCCCGACCGGCGGCGGCGTGGGCCGGATCCGCCGCTTCGCCGATGCCGAGGACCGCTACGTCGTCCACCTCCTCGGCACGCTGCCCAACCGCCTCGACGGGCTCCGGGTCGTGCTCGACTGCGCGCACGGCGCCGCTGCCGGCGTCTCGCCCGAGACCTTCCGCGATGCGGGAGCCGAGGTGATCGTGATCGGCGCCGATCCCGACGGCATGAACATCAACGACGGCGTGGGCTCGACCCACCTCGAGCAGTTGCAGCAGGCGGTGCTCGAGCACGGCGCCGACATCGGCATCGCGCACGACGGCGACGCCGACCGATGCCTCGCGGTCGACGCCGACGGCAACGTGGTCGACGGCGACCGCATCATGGCGATCCTCGCCGTCGCCATGCAGGAACGCGGCGCGCTCACCGATGACACGCTCGTCGTCACGGTCATGTCGAACCTCGGCCTCAAGCGCGCGATGGCCGAGCACGGTATCCGCGTCATCGAGACCAAGGTCGGCGACCGCTACGTGCTCGAGGCGCTCGGCGAGGGCGGCTACGCGCTCGGCGGCGAGCAGTCGGGCCACGTGATCATGTCCGAGTTCGCCACCACCGGCGACGGTGTGCTCACGGGCCTCCACCTCGTGGCCGAGATGGCGCGCACGGGCCGGTCGCTGGCCGACCTGGCGTCCGTGATGACCGTCTACCCGCAGGTGCTCGTGAACGTGCGCGGCGTCGACCACCACGCGCTCGGCGACGACGCCGAGATCACGGCGGCCGTCGAGCGCGCCCAGGCAGAGCTGGGCGAGACCGGGCGGGTGCTGCTGCGTCCGTCGGGCACCGAGCCCATGGTCCGGGTCATGGTCGAGGCGGCCGACCAGGCTGCCGCCGAGGCGCACGCGAATCGGCTCGCCGACGTCGTGCGCGAGCGCCTGGCCGTCTGATCGAGGGCCGCGGCATCCGACCCGACGACGGGCGGATGCCGCGGCATCCGCTCGCCCCCGACCCTCAGAGCTTGCGCAGCAGCACGCTCGAGACCGCGTGGTCGGCGCCCTTGCGCAGCACGAGCGACGCACGCGACCGGGTCGGACGGATGTTCTGCAGCAGGTTCGGCTCGTTGATCGCCTGCCAGATCGAGCGCGCACGGGCGCGCGCCTCATCTTCGGTGAGGCTCGCGTAGCGGTGGAAGTACGAGCGCGGGTTCGCGAACGCGCCGCGCTGCAGCTTCAGGAAGCGCTCCTCGTACCAGCGCGCGATGTCGCTCGTGCGCGCGTCGACGTAGATCGTGAAGTCGAAGAGGTCGCTCACCGCCAGTCGGTGACCGGGGCCGGGCGGCTGCAGGACGTTGAGGCCCTCGACGATGAGCACGTCGGGGCGACGGACCGTGATCTGCGCGTCGGGCACGATGTCGTACGCGAGGTGCGAGTAGAACGGCGAGCGCACCTCTGGGGCGCCGGACTTCACGGCGCTGACGAAGCGCAGCAGCGCGCGCCGGTCGTACGACTCGGGGAAGCCCTTGCGCGCCATGAGCCCGCGACGCTCGAGCTCGGCGTTGGGGAAGAGGAACCCGTCGGTGGTCACGAGCTCGACGCGCGGCGTGTGCTCCCAACGGGCGAGGAGCTCACGGAGCAGCCGCGCGATCGTCGACTTGCCGACGGCCACCGATCCGGCGACGCCGATCACGAACGGCGTCGACTCGAACCGCTCGCGGAGGAACGTGCTCGTGACCTCGTGGAGCGCCTTGGTGCCGCCGACGTAGAGGTTGAGCAGCCGGCTCAGGGGCAGGTAGACCTCGGCGACCTCGTTGAGGTCGAGCGGTTCGCCGAGGCCGCGGAGCTGCACGATCTCGGTCTCGCGGAGCGGCGACGGCATCGACGGCGCGAGTGCGGCCCAGTCGGCCCGGCCGAGCTCGATGAAGGGCGAGACGTTCGCCGTGTGCGTCGACTGGCTCTGCGGATCGGGCACCGGGACAGTCTAGTCACGCCCGCGACCGTGGGACGGGCGTTCAGGTACGCGCCGGTAGGATCGACCCCATGTGTGGAATCGTCGGATACGTCGGAGAGCGCAACAGCCTCGACGTCCTCATGGGCGGCCTGCGCCGCCTCGAATACCGTGGGTACGACTCGGCGGGCGTCGCCGTCGTCGATGACGAGGGCGACCTCGAGTTCGCCAAGCGCGCGGGCAAGCTGCAGGTGCTCGCCGACGAACTCGACCGTCACCCGATCCACCGCGGTGGCACGGGCATCGGGCACACGCGCTGGGCGACGCACGGCGGCCCGACCGACCGCAACGCGCACCCGCACCTCGCCGACGACGACAAGCTCGCGCTGATCCACAACGGCATCATCGAGAACTTCGCCGAGCTGAAGGCCGAGCTCGTCGCCGAGGGCTTCCCGTTCCGCAGCGAGACCGACACCGAGGTCGCCGCGGTGCTGCTGGGCAAGGAGTACCGCGAGGTCGGCGACCTGCGCGAGGCGTTCCGCCGCGCGGTCAGCCGCCTCGAGGGCGCGTTCACGCTCCTGGCAGTCCACAAGGACGAGCCGGGCCTCGTGGTCGGCGCACGCCGCAACTCGCCGCTCGTGATCGGGCTCGGCGAGAACGAGAACTTCCTGGGGTCCGATGTGGCGGCCTTCGTCGAGTTCACCAAGCGCGCGGTCGCGATCGGCCAGGACCAGATCGTCGCGATCACCGCCGACGGGGTCACGGTGACCGACTTCGACGGCAACGCCGTCGACGTCGAGCCGTTCGACGTCGCGTGGGATGCGTCCGCGGCCGAGAAGGGCGGCTGGTCCTCGTTCATGGCGAAGGAGGTCGCCGAGCAGCCCGACGCGGTGGCGAACACGCTCCGCGGTCGCATCGTCGACGGCAGCGTCTCGGTGCCCGAGCTCGATGCCTTCGGCGACGAGGCGCTGCGCGCCATCCGCCGTATCACGGTCATCGCGTGCGGCACCGCGGCTTACGCGGGCATGGTCGCCAAGTACGCGATCGAGCAGTGGGCGCGCATCCCCGTCGAGGTCGAGCTCAGCCACGAGTTCCGCTACCGCGAGCCGGTGCTCGACGACGGCACGCTCGTCGTCTCGATCAGCCAGTCCGGCGAGACCATGGACACGCTCATGGCCGTGAAGTACGCGCGCGAGCAGGGCGCGAAGGCGATCTCGGTGTGCAACACGCAGGGGTCCACGATCCCGCGCGAGTCCGACGCGGCGGTCTACACGCACGCGGGGCCCGAGGTGGCGGTCGCCTCGACCAAGGCCTTCGTGGCGCAGATCACGGCGCTCTACCTCTTCGGCCTGCACCTCGCCCGGGTGCGCGGCACGCTCTCCGACGCCGAGCTCGCGGCGCAGGTGGCCGAGCTCCAGGCGGTCCCCGAGAAGATCGCGACGGTCCTCGAGCAGGGCGAGCGAGTGGGCGAGCTCGCGCACTGGATGTCCGACACCCGCTCGGTGCTGTTCCTCGGCCGTCACGTCGGCTACCCGATCGCGCTCGAGGGAGCGTTGAAGCTCAAGGAGCTCGCCTACATCCACGCCGAGGGATTCGCGGCGGGCGAGCTGAAGCACGGCCCGATCGCACTCATCGAGCCCGGCCAGCCCGTGTTCGTCGTGGTGCCGAGCCCGCGCGGTTCCGCGGCGCTGCACCCGAAGGTCGTCTCGAACATCCAGGAGATCCGCGCGCGCGGTGCCCGCGTCATCGCGATCGCCGAGGCGGGGGATGCCGCGGTGCTGCCGTTCGCCGACGAGGTGATCCGCATCCCGCTCGCCGGCCCGCTGTTCGAGCCGCTGCTCGCGGTCGTGCCCCTGCAGATCTTCGCGATGGAGCTCTCGCAGGCCAAGGGCCTCGACGTCGACCAGCCGAGGAACCTGGCGAAGTCGGTCACCGTCGAGTGAGTCCGCTCGGTCCGCCCGGTGCCGGGGCGGGCCCGATGGGGGAGACTCGAGACGTGGATTCGTGGAGGAGCGCGTGATCGCGGGCATCGGCATCGACGTGGTCGACATCGCTCGGTTCGAGCGTTCGCTCGAGCGCACGCCGTCGCTGCGCGACCGATTGTTCGCCGAGAGCGAACGCCACCGGCCCGCGCGCTCACTCGCCGCGAGGTTCGCCGCGAAGGAGGCGCTCATCAAGGCGCTCGGCGGCCACGCCGTCATACGCTGGCACGACATGCGCATCGTGCAGGATGACGACGGCAACCCCGACTTCGCCCTGTCCGGGGCGCTGTCGGCGCACGTCGCGCGGCTCGGCATCGACCGCGTGCACCTCTCCATGAGCCACGACGCGGGCATCGCGAGCGCCTTCGTCGTGCTCGAGCGCGGCGTCGGTGGCGCGTCGTCCTCGCGCGAACTGCTCGCTCAGCCGGGCGAGGAGGAGGCCCGGTGAACTCGCGCCACATGCTCGCGCCCTTCCGCGAGGCCGTCGTCGACCTCGATGCGGTCCGGCACAACGTCCGGCACCTCGCGGGGATCGTCGCCCCGGCCCGCGTCATGGCGGTCGTGAAAGCCGACGCCTACGGCCACGGTGCCGAGGCCGTCGCGCGCGCGGCGCTCGAGGGCGGGGCCGGATGGCTCGGCGTCGCCGACCTCGACGAGGCGATCGCGCTGCGCGGGGCCGGCATCGACGCACCGCTGGTCGCGTGGCTGCACGACCCCGCCGCACGATTCGGCCCCGCCATCGCGCGCGGCGTCGACCTCGGGGTCTCCTCGATCGCGCAGCTCGAGGCGATGTCGGATGCCGCGGCCGCCGTCAGGCGGGTCGCGAACGTGCACCTCAAGCTCGACACCGGCCTCAGCCGCAACGGCATCGCCGAGTCCGACTGGCCCGCCGCCGTCGCCCGCGCCGCGGAACTCGAGCGCGACGGGCGCGTGCACGTGCGCGGCGTCTTCAGCCACCTCTCGAACACCTCGCCCGAAGAGGATGCCGCGCAGCTGGAGGCGTTCCTCCGGGGCGTCGCGGCGGCCGAGGGTGCGGGGCTCGCGCCCGAGCTGCGTCACCTCGCGTCGACGGCCGCGGCCATCCGCCTCCCCGAGGCGCGCCTCGACATGGTGCGCATCGGGATCGGGCTCTACGGCATCCCGCCGTACGGCGACGGGACGACCGCGGCCGAGCTCGGGCTGCGCCCGGCGATGACGCTGCGCGGGCGCGTCGCGGCCGTGCGTCGCGTGGAGCCGGGCACCGGCGCGTCGTACGGCTACGCCTGGCGGGCCGACCGCCCGACGACGCTCGCGCTCGTGCCGCTCGGGTACGCCGACGGCATCCCGAGGCAGGCCTCCGGCCGAGCCGAGGTGACGATCGCGGGCGCGCGGCACCGCGTCGCCGGCCGTATCGCGATGGACCAGTTCCTCGTCGACGTCGGCGACGCCGACATCGCGGTGGGCGACGAGGTGGTGCTGTTCGGCGACCCGGTCGAGGGCGCGCCCTCGGCCGACGACTGGGGCGATGCGGCCGACACGATCGCGTACGAGATCGTCACGAGGATCGGCCCGCGCGTGCCGAGGACGTACGCGGAGTCGCCGTGATGCGGCGCTTGGTGCCCGACACTGAGGCGATGGAGGCGCTCGGCCGGGAGCTCGGAGCGCAGCTGCGCGCGGGCGACCTCGTCGTGCTCACCGGCCCGCTCGGAGCGGGCAAGACGACGCTCACGCGCGGCATCGGCGAGGGCCTCGGGGTGCGCGGGCCCGTCCAGAGCCCGACCTTCGTGCTCGCGCGCACGCACCCCACCCTCGTCGGGGCGGCGCCGCTCGTGCACGTGGACGCGTACCGGCTCTCGGGCGCCGCCGAGCTCGAGGACCTCGACCTGGACTTCGACCGCTCGGTCGTCGTCGTCGAATGGGGCGCGGGACTGCTCGACGGCGTCGCCGACTCGTGGCTCGAGGTCGTGATCGCCCGCCGCCGGGGCGACGAGTCGGCCGACGACGAGGAGCCCGCCGGAGCGGACGACGACCTCGACGCCGACGAGCCGCGAACGGTCGACCTCGTCGGGCACGGCCCGCGCTGGGCCGCCAGCCCGTACGCGGCGACGCCCGCACTGGGAGCCTGAGGCCGGGCCCCGGCGCGGCGGGCCGCCGGGCGCGCGAGTCTAGGCTTGGGGGCATGCTCCTCGCGATCGACACCTCCACCGGCACGAGCGTCGCCGTGGTCGACCGAGACGGCGGGATCCTGGCCGAGAGCGTCACCCGCGACACGATGCGGCATGCCGAGGCCATCGGCGGCGGCATCCGCGAGGTGCTCGAACGCGCCGGCCTCCGCGCGGCCGACCTGTCGGCGGTCGCGGCCGGCATGGGGCCCGGCCCGTTCACCGGATTGCGCGTCGGGATCGCGGCCGCCCGCGCCTTCGCGCTCGGCATCGGGCGGCCGGTCGTGCCCGTCGTGAGCCACGACGCGGTCGCCCTCGCGTGGTACACGCGCGGCGGGAGCGGCGGGCTGCAGGTCGTCACCGACGCCCGGCGCCGGGAGTCGGCGGTGTCCGACTACGAGGGACTCGACGCCGACGGCCTCCCCGTCCGGCTCGCACCGCCCAGGCTCGAGCCCCGCGACGCGGTTCCCGAGCCGCGCGGCATCCGCTTCGACGCCGACACCGTCTCGGCCGGTTCCCTCGGCCTGCTCGCCGAGCAGGCCCGCGCGACCGGCCGACTGCCCGTGGCCGACGACGAGCCGCTCTACCTGCGCGCGCCCGACGTGACCCCGTCGGCCGGGCCGAAGCGGGTGCTCGGATGAGCTTCATGCTGCGCCGCGCGCACCTCGCCGACCTCGACGCGATCATGGCGATCGAGCGCGCCACGTTCACCAGCGACGCGTGGCCCGAGCACGCCATGCGTGCCGAGCTCGAGCACGCCCACACCTACTACCTCGTCGTGGTCGACGACGCCCGACCCGAGGTGGCCGTCGCGTACGCCGGGCTGCTCGCGCCCCGCGGGTCGGGTCAGGGCGACATCCAGACCATCGCGGTCGACGACGCGGCCCGCGGTCGCGGCCTCGGGCGCGCGCTCATGCATGCGCTCATCGACGAGGCGCGGCGCCGCGGCGCGACCGAGCTCTTCCTCGAGGTGCGCGCCGACAACCCCGTCGCGCGCACCCTCTACGCGTCGCTCGGCTTCACCGAGATCGGCGTGCGCCGGGGCTACTACCAGCCCGACGGCGTCGACGCGATCGCGATGCGACTCGACGTGCCGCCCGCGATCGCCCGGCCCGCGGCATCCGACGCCGTCATCGCACCCGTCGAACCCGCCGGAGGCACATCGTGAACCGCGACGCCCCCCTCGTGCTCGGCATCGAGACCTCGTGCGACGAGACCGGCGTCGGGATCGTCCGCGGCACCGAGCTGCTCGCCAACGCGATCGCGTCGTCCATGGAGGAGCACGCGCGCTACGGCGGCGTCGTGCCCGAGGTCGCCGCGCGGGCCCACCTCGAGGCGCTCGGCCCGACCATCCGGGCCGCGCTCGACGAGGCATCCGTCGACCTGGCCGATCTCGACGCCGTCGCCGTGACGAGCGGTCCGGGTCTCGCGGGTGCGCTCATGGTGGGCGTCGGCGCGGCCAAGGCGCTCGCGCTCTCGCTCGAGAAGCCGATCTACGCGGTCAACCACCTGGTCGGCCATGTGGGCGCCGACCTGCTCGGCGACCGGCCGCTCGAGACGCCGAGCGTCGCCCTGCTCGTCTCCGGCGGGCACACCTCGCTGCTGCTCGTGCGCGACCTCGACTCCGACGTCGAGCTGCTCGGCGAGACCATCGACGACGCCGCCGGCGAGGCGTTCGACAAGGTGGCGCGCCTGCTCGGGCTGCCCTACCCGGGCGGGCCCGAGATCGACCGGGCCGCGGTCGGCGGCGACCCCGACGCCATCCGCTTCCCGCGCGGGCTCACGCGTCCGAAGGACCTCGAACGCCACCGCTACGACTTCTCGTTCTCGGGCCTGAAGACGGCGGTGGCGCGCTGGGTCGAACAGCGCGAGGCCGCGAGCGAGCCGGTGCCGCTCGCCGACGTCGCCGCGAGCTTCCGCGAGGCGGTCGTCGACGTGCTCGTGTCGAAGGCGATCGCGGCGTGCACCGACCTCGGCGTGCCCAGGCTGCTGCTCGGCGGCGGCGTCGTCGCCAACCGGCGCCTCCGCGAGGTGGCTGAAGCGCGGGCGGATGCCGCGGGCATCGCGCTGCGCATCCCGCCGCTCTCGCTCTGCACCGACAACGGCGCGATGATCGCCGCGCTCGGGGCGCGCCTCATCATGGCCGGGCACCCGGCCTCGACGCTCGACTTCGGCGCGGACTCCACGCTTCCCGTCACCGAGATCCAGACCTGACGAACGCCCGACGGGCCGGCATGCGGAGGGGGACTTCTGCCCCATGCGGCGGGATGTCGCGGGGCGATATGGTGACCGGAGAACCCCGCGAATGCGGGGTGCCGACCCGCGCCGCGGGTCGTTGACACCGTGCCGCGGCGCTGCCAGCATGGCCCAGTCCATGCACACACCTGAGGGAGCAACTCACATGACCGACCCCAACGCCGACCGGAACGTCCCGAACGTTCCTCCGGCTCCGCCCGCTCAGCCCGCGCCCTCGTACGGCACCGGCGCACCCGCCTACAACGCGACCACGCCCTCGTACGGGGCTCCCGCCACGCAGAAGACGAACGTCCTCGCGATCGTCTCGCTCGTGTCGTCGTTCTTCATCTCGATCGTCGGCATCATCACCGGCCACATCGCGCTCAGCCAGATCAAGAAGACCGGCGAGCAGGGCCGCGGCCTAGCGATCGCCGGCCTGATCATCGGCTACGTGGGCCTGGTGCTCGGCATCATCTTCGCGATCGTCTGGTTCGCGATCATCGGCGCCGCGATCAACAGCGGCACCGTCACCACCTACTGATCCACCCGCAGCACGGAAGGGGCTCGACATGAGCGATCCCAGGAACCCCGACGAGCCGGTCGAGCCGGTCACGCCGTCCGAGCCGACGGTCCCCGCGGAACCCGTCGAGCCCCCCGTGCCCGCGGAGCCGGTCGAACCGACGATCCCGGCCGAGCCGGGCGAACCGACGATCCCGGCTGAGCCCGGCGAACCGTCGATCCCGGCCGAGCCGGGTCCGGAGGCGCCCGAGCCGTTCCATCCGCTCGAGGTGCCCGAGGCGCCGGGCCCGCCGGCGCCGCCCGCCGCGCCCGCCCCGCCGGTGCCGTCCGCACCTCCCGCGCCGCCGTCGTACTCGGCCGGCACTCCGTCGTCGCCGTTCGGCGCACCGACCGACGCCACTCCGCCGGCGTACGGCACCGCCCCGACCGCCTACGGCGCGCCACCCGCGGCGCCTCCGGCGTACGGCGCGGCGCCCGCGACGGCAGGCGCCTACGCACCCGCGCCGTCGAAGCCGACGCCGGTGTTCAGCCTCATCTCGCTGATCGCGGGCATCATCGGCATCGTCGGCTCGCCGATCCTGTTCGTGCCGTTCGTCGGCGGCGTGCTCGGCCTGTTCGTCCCGGCTGCGGCGGTCATCCTGGGCTTCATCGGGCGCAAGAAGGAGCCGGCCGCGAAGGGCATGTGGCTCACGGGCATCGTGCTCGGCTTCATCGGCCTCGCGCTCGCCGTGCTCTCGTTCATCCTCTGGGGCGTGCTGTTCGCGATCGGCAACACCTACAGCGGCGACTTCACGTACTGATCGGCGACCTGTGATCGACGACCGGAGGCCTCCGGAGCTCCGCGCCGACGCCGGCACGGCCGGCGGGCGCGACCCGATCGCGCCGCACGGCGTGCCGACGCACACGGCGCCCACGCCGATCGGTCCCCACACGGCCCTCGAGCCGCCGCCGGCCGCCCCGGTCGACGACGAGGGAGCGGAGCGGCGACCCTCCGCGGCGCCGGTGCGCGAGCTCGACCGGCCCTTCGACACGGGGGAGCTGCACGGGCTGCCGACCGGCCAGCTGCTCGCGGTGGGTCGGCCCGAGCCCGAGACGCCGGCGTACGAGCTGGAGGAGGAGGAACGGCGCCGGCTCTACAGCTACGTCGCCGCCGTGCTCGGCGTGATCGGAGCGGGCGCCTCGCTCTTCGTCGGCTGGATGCTGCCCGTCTGCATCGCGGCCATCGTCTTCGGCGTGCTCGGGCTCCGGCGCGAGGAACACGGTCGCATCCCGGCGTTCATCGGCATCGGCGCCGGCATCGCGGGCCTCGTCTTCTCGTGCGTGTGGATCGGCTACTACGCGATCGTCTTCGGCGCCCTGCCGCGCTGACCCCGTGGCATCCGCCCGCCGTCACCGTGACGGCAGGCGACGCGGCCCGCGTCACAACCGCTCGACGAGCAGCGCGACGTGGCGGCCCTCCTCGCGCGTGAGCACGATCGTCGCCGATCCGTCGCCCCTGAGCTTCAGGCGCGTGCGCAGCGCCGCGGGATCGACGTCGACGCCGCGCTTCTTGATCTCGAGCGCGCCCACCCCACGGGCCTGGAGCGCCTGCCGCAGGTGCCGCTCGTCGGCCGGCAGCCGCTCGAGCACGCGGAACCCGCGCGCGAAGGGGCTGTCGACGGGTCGGTCGCCCGTGAAGTAGGCGATGCCCTCGCTGAGCATCCATGCGCCGTTCGATCGGGCGAGGTCGCCGATGAGGCGGGCCCTGATCACGGCGCCGTCGGGCTCGTAGAGGTAGTCGCCGAGCGGCCCGACCGGCGCATCCTCGCTGTCGGCGGGCGCGACCAGCTCGTGGGCGGCGTCGCCGCGGATCACGAGCGCGGCGCGTCCGATGCCCGAGCGGGCCAGCGCGCCCGTCCACACGGCGAGCTCGACGACGTCGCCGTCGACCGAGACCCACTGCGCCTCGGCGCCCGCGGGGATGACGCCGCGATCGGTGCCGGGGCCGAGCTTCACGCCGACCGGCATGCGCTCGGCCAGGCCGAACGCGAAGTCGAGCGACGGCGTGTAGTCGGCGACGTCGGCCAGGCGCGTGGTGGTGCCGCCGGCGGTCGTGCGACGCGCGGGGTCGAGCCAGGCGGCGTCGATGCCCGCGAGCGGCACCTCCTCGGCCCGCGCGTGCAGCACGTGGACGCGCGGGAACGGCGTGAGGTTGAAGGCGGCGATCGCGGCCGTGACCTCATCGGCCTCGGCGGCGGTCACCTCGAGGTCGATCGCGGCGAACGCGAGGGCGTCGCCGCCGATGCCGCAGCCGAGGTCGGCGACGTGGCGGAGTCCGGCGCGAGCGTACCGGCCCGCGTGCAGGGCGGCCACGCGGAGGCGCGTGGCCTGCTCGAGGCCGGACTCGGTGAAGAGCATGCGGTCGGCGAACTCGCCGAATTTCGGGCGCGCCTTCGAGCGCAGCTTGGACTGGCTGAGCACCGCGGCGACCAGGCCGGGCGAGTGACCGCGCCGGCGGAGGTCGGCGACCGTCTTGACGATGTCGTCGCTGCTCGTCCAGGCGGGCAGCGAGTCGAGCAGGTCGAGCCCCTCGGCGGAGAGCAGCTGCACCAGCTCGTCGCGTTCCACGCCGCCACGCTAGCACCGCGACATCCGCTGGCACTCACGTTGCACGAGTGCCAGAACCCCCCTAGACTCTCGTTAGCACTCTCACTCAGAGGCTGCTAACCCCAGTCTTCGTCAAGAAAGAGGTCAACCGTGTCGGTTTCCATCAAGCCGCTCGAGGATCGCATCGTCATCAAGCAGGTCGAGGCCGAGCAGACCACCGCATCGGGCCTGGTCATCCCCGACACCGCCAAGGAGAAGCCCCAGGAGGGCGAGGTCGTGGCGGTCGGCCCGGGCCGCATCGACGACAACGGCAACCGCATCCCGCTCGACGTGGCCGTCGGCGACAAGGTGATCTACTCCAAGTACGGCGGCACCGAGGTCAAGTTCGGCGGCGAGGAGTACCTCGTGCTGTCGGCCCGCGACGTGCTCGCGGTCGTCGTCCGCTAGTCGACACCGACATCGCCCGCGGCCCGGATGCCCCACGGCATCCGGGCCGCGTCGTCGTCTGCGGCATCGAGGGGCGGATGTCGCGGCGACGCGCGGCGGGATGTCGACGGTGGACGGCAGGCTCTCGCGGGCTCCCGGTCGGAGGTCGCGCGTAGGCTGATCCGGTGCCATCCGCTTCGCCGACCGCTGCGCCCGTGCGCGCCCCGCGTGCCGGGGTGAACCGAGCGGGGCTCGCCTACGCGGTCTCCGCGTACGCCCTGTGGGGGTTCCTCCCGATCTACTTCATCGCGCTCGCGCCGACCGGTCCCGTCGAGATCGTCGCGTGGCGCATCCTGCTCTCGCTCGTGTTCTGCGGGGTGCTCATCGCCGCGACGCGCACGTGGCGCCCGTTCCGCGCGCTGCTGCGCGACCGGCGCGTCGTGCTCGTCATGGGCGTGGCGGGCGCGCTCATCTTCGTCAACTGGCTCACGTACGTCTACGCCGCGACGTCGGGGCAGGTCGTCGAGGCCGCCCTCGGGTACTTCATCAATCCGATCGTCACGGTGTTCCTGGGGGTGCTCGTGCTGCGCGAGCGGCTCAACGCCGTGCAGTGGACGGCCGTGGGCATCTCGATCGTCGCGGTGGTGGTGCTCGCCGTCGGGTACGGTCAGCTGCCGTGGATCGCGCTCGTCCTGGCGTTCAGCTTCGGCTTCTACGGGCTCATCAAGAAGCGCGTCGGACCCCGCGTCGACGCCGTGTCGGGCCTGACGCTCGAGACCGCCTGGCTCGCGCCGATCGCCGCCCTCCTGCTCGTGGTCGTCGGCGCGACGGGCGGGCTCACGATGGGGAGCCTGGGCGCGTGGCACACCGTGCTGCTGCTCGCCGCCGGCGCCGTCACCGCCATCCCGCTGTTGCTGTTCGCGGCGGCGTCGCGACGGCTGCCCCTGATCTACATGGGCTTCATCCAGTACTTCGCGCCGTTCATCCAGTTCATCGTCGGCGTGGTGGTGCTGGGCGAGAGCATGCCCCTCGAGCGATGGATCGGATTCGGGCTCGTGTGGCTGGCGCTGGTGGTCCTCACGTTCGACCTCGTCCGCGGTGCACGCAGCGCCCGCCGTGCCGCGCTCGCCGCGCTCTGAACCCGGCGGGCGCCTCCCGGGGCACCCCGTGATCGGGGGTCACGGCGCCTCGAGCGCGCGTGGGGCCGACGCCCGAACCGTGCGCGGAAATGCCGGTCGACGCCGATTTCGTGCGCGACGAGGCCGCCACGAGTCGCGCCGGTAACGATTCGGACGGCGTTACCGGGTTGTGATCGGGATCCCTTGTTTCGGCTGTACCCGGGCAATACTGTCAAACCACCGGCGTCGTCAGACGCTGCAATTGTGTACCGATCCTTCAGTCCCAAGGAGCAACATGAGCGTATTCGCGAAGGCCAAGGCCTCGCGCTCCGCCCGCGCGACCTGGACGGGCATCGCCATCGCTGGCGTCTCCGCCCTCCTCCTCACCGCGTGTGCGACGGGCGGCGGCGACACCGAACCGGCCGATACGGAAGAGCCGGCCGAGACCGGTGACGCCCAGCCCATCGAAGCAGGCGAGCGCGACCTCACCCTGAAGGTCGGCACCATCCTGCCGCAGTCGGGCACCCTCGCCTTCCTCGGCCCGCCCGAGGAGGCCGGTGTCGCGCTGGCCGCGCAGGAGATCAACGAGGCCGACGCCGGCATCCAGGTCGAGGTCGTCTACCGCGACTCCGGCGACACCACGACCGACATCGCGACCGTCTCGGTCACCGACCTCCTCTCGCAGGATGTCTCGGCGATCATCGGTGCGGCGTCCTCGGGCGTGTCGTTCACCGTCATCGACCAGATCACGGCGGCCGGCGTCGTCCACTTCTCGCCGGCGAACACGTCGCCCGACTTCACGGACTACGACGACAACGGGCTGTACTTCCGCACCGCTCCGTCCGACCTCCTCCAGGGCGAGGTGCTCGGCAACCTGATCGCCGAGGAGGGCAAGTCGACGCTCGGCATGCTCGTCCTGAACGACCCCTACGGCACCGGCCTCGCGGCCTCGCTGAAGGAGAACTTCGAGGCGGCGGGCGGCGAGGTCGTCGCCGAGGAGCTCTTCAACACGGGTGACTCCAACTTTGATGCGCAGCTCTCGGCGATCAACGCCGCGAACCCCGACGCGGTCGCGGTCATCACGTTCGACGAGGCCAAGGTCGTCGTGCCGGCGCTCGTCGGCTCGGGCTACCCCGGCGACCAGCTGTACTTCGTCGACGGCAACCTGGCCGACTACAGCGCGGACTTCGCGCCCGGCCTCATCGCCGGTGCGAAGGGCACGCTGCCCGGCCCGGAGCTGGACGAGGACTTCCAGGAGCGCCTGCTCGGCGTCGACCCGGCACTCGACAGCTTCAGCTACGGGCCCGAGTCGTACGACGCCCTGATGCTCATCGCGCTGGCCGCCTACGCGGCGAACAGCGTCGAGGGCACCGACATCGCCGCGTACCTCCAGCAGGTCTCGGGCGGTTCGGGCGACGGCGAGACGGTCACGTCCTTCGCCGACGCGACGGCGCTCCTCGCCGAGGGCGAGCAGATCGACTTCGACGGTGCGTCGGGTCCGATCACGCTCGACGAGAACGGTGACCCGACCGAGGCCACCATCGGCATCTACGAGTACGCCGACGACAACACCTACTCGCGCATCGGCTAGTCGCTGACGCGCACGGAAGGGCCCCGGCTCCGGCCGGGGCCCTTTCGCGTGCCCGGCGGGAGGCGCTCGCCGCGCCCGGCGCGGCCGCGCACCGTGCCCGGCGCGGCGCGGCCCGCGCTTCCCTGCACGATGCGCAGGAGACGCCCCGATTCGCAGGAGCGGATCCGGCAGATGCTCCGGCACATCGCGGCGTCTCCTGCAGAGCGCGGCTCGGGCGCCGGCAGCCGCTCGTCGACCCGGAAGCGACGACGCCGACAGGACGTCTGCCGCGCCGACCCGTCATCCGCAGGAGCGCCTCTCGGCAGTCCTCGGTCGGTCGCGTGGTCCATCCCTCGTCTGCGCCCCGCCGTCGCGCCACACGGCGGCCTGACGCCGGCCGGGGCATGACGAAGGGGGTGGATGCCGCGGCATCCACCCCCTTCGCGGGCGACCGGCTCAGTCCTGGCCGAGCGTCCCGAGGTACAGGCCGATGACCTTGGGGTCGTTCAGCAGGTCGCGACCGGGGCCCTCGTAGGCGTCGCGGCCCTGGTCGAGCACGTAGCCGCGGTCGCAGATCTGCAGGCACCGGCGGGCGTTCTGCTCGACCATGATGGTCGTGACGCCCGCGCGGTTGATCTCCTTGACCCGGAGGAACGCCTCGTCCTGTCGGACCGGCGAGAGGCCGGCCGAGGGCTCGTCGAGCAGCAGCACGTGCGGGCCCATCATGAGCGCACGCGACATCGCCACCATCTGGCGCTCACCCCCAGAGAGCGAGCCCGCACGCTGCGCGAGCCGCTTGCCGAGCTCCGGGAAGATCTCGGTGACGAACTCGAGACGCTCCTTGAGGCCCTTGGGCTTCTGGAAGATGCCCATCTCGAGGTTCTCCTGGATCGTGAGCGACGGGAACACGTTGTTCGTCTGGGGGACGAACCCGACGCCCTTCGCCACGAGCTTGTTCGCCTTCAGGTTGGTGATCTCCTCGCCCTGGAGGAAGATGCCGCCCTCTCGGACCCGCACGAGCCCGAAGATCGACTTCAGGAGCGTCGACTTGCCGGCGCCGTTCGGGCCGATGATGCCGATCAGCTCGCCCTGCCGGGCGACGAGCGAGCAGGCGTTCAGGATGTTCACGCCGGGGAGGTATCCCGCCGTGACCGAACGCACCTCGACGACCGCGTCGGCCGGCGGGGCGATCGTCGCACTCCCCGCGGCCTCGGGGGCCGCGGCCGATTCACTGTTCGTCATCGATGAGCTCCTTCAGCGCTTCGACGTGGCCGGTGTCGGTCGCGCCGAGATCGGTGTCGTGGTGCGCACCGAGGTACGCGTCGATCACGGCCTGGTCCTGCATGACCGTGTGCGGGTCGCCCTCGGCGACGATCTTGCCCTCGGCCATCACGACGACCCAGTCGGCGATGTGGCGCACCATGTGCATGTCGTGCTCGACGAACAGCACCGTCATGCCCTGCGACTTGAGGTCGAGGATGTGGTCGAGCAGCGACTGGGTGAGCGCCGGGTTGACGCCCGCCATCGGCTCGTCGAGCATGACCAGCGTCGGGTCGCTCATGAGCGCCCGCGCCATCTCGAGCAGCTTGCGCTGGCCGCCCGAGAGGCTCGCCGCGTAGTCCTCCTGCTTGGCATCGAGCTTGAACCGCGTGAGCAGCTCCTTCGCCTTGGCCTCGATGTCGTCCTCCTGCTTGCGCCACAGGAAGGGCAGGATCGATCGGAAGATGTTCTCCCCGGTCTGGCTCTTCGCGCCGAGCTTCATGTTGTCGAGCACGGTGAGCAGGCCGAGGGCCTTCGTCAGCTGGAAGGTGCGGATGAGGCCCATGCGGGCGACCCGGTAGGCTGGGACGTGCGCCAGCGAGCGACCGTCGAACTCCCACTTGCCCTCATCGGGCTTGTCGAAGCCCGTGAGCAGGTTGAAGAACGTGGTCTTGCCGGCGCCGTTCGGGCCGATGAGCGCCGTGATGGCGCCGCGAGGGATCTCGACGTGGGCGACGTCGACGGCCGTGAGGCCGCCGAACGTGCGCTTGACGCCGTCGGCGATGAGGATCGGGTCGACCTTCTTGCAGCCGGGGCCCGCTTCGCCGACGTGGAGTCCGGTGGACTTGACCGGCTTGGCCGTGGGAATGACGCTATCGGACAAAAGCCAGCTCCTTCTTGTTTCCGAAGATGCCCTGTGGCCTGAAGACCACGAGGAGCATGATGGCGATGCCGACGAGGATGAACCGCAGCTGGCCCGCCTGGACCTGGGTCATGAACGGGAACCAGCCGGCCTCCACGCCTCGGGCGATGAACCCCGAGAAGAAGGAGAGCAGCACCCAGAAGATCATCGAGCCGATGATGGGCCCGAAGATCGTCGCGGCGCCGCCGAGCAGCAGGATCGCGTAGATGAAGAAGGTCAGCGACGTCTGGTAGTTCGCCGGCACCACCGCGCGCGGCATGATGAAGATCATGCCGGCGAGCGTGCCGAACACACCGCCCAGGATGAGGCTCTGCATCTTGTACGAGTAGACGTTCTTGCCGAGCGCGCGCACGGCGTCCTCGTCTTCGCGGATGCCCTTGATCACGCGGCCCCACGGGCTGCGCATGAGCAGCCACGTGAACAGCGCCGCGAGGATCACCACGGTCCAGCCGACGATCCGGATCCACCAGTCGTAGGCGTTGTACGTGAACGGGCCGAAGCCGTACGTGCCGTCGGGGATCGGGTTCAGCGCGGCGAACCCGCCCTTGTAGCCCTGGAGGCCGCTCGCGGAGCCGGTGACATCCTCGAACGTGTTCGTGGTGAACACCAGCCGCAGGATCTCCGCGGCCGCGATCGTCACGATGGCCAGGTAGTCGGCACGCAACCGCAGGGTCGGGATGCCGAGGATCAGCGCGAACACCACGGAGGCGGCGACGCCGACGAGCACCGCGGCCCACACCGGGAAGCCGAAGCTCAGCGTGGAGATCGCGTACCCGTAGGCGCCGAGGGCCATGAAGCCCGCCTGGCCGAAGTTCAGCAGGCCGGTGTAGCCGAAGTGGATCGCCAGGCCGAGCGCGGCGAGGGCGTACGCGGCGGTCGTGGGGCTGATGACCTCCTGCGCCGCGTTGGAGAGGATCGCAATCCAGTCGATCATGGTCGTCGCTCCTTAACCGATTCTCTCGCGGCGACCGAGGATGCCCTGCGGTCGGAACAGCAGCACGAGGATGAGCACGACGAGCGCGCCGACGTACTTCATGTCGCTCGGGATCCAGAGCGTCGAGAGCTCCACGAACAGGCCCACGATCAGTGAGCCGACGAGCGCTCCGAACGCGGTCCCGAGACCGCCCAGCGTGACCGCGGCGAAGATGAGCAGCAGGATCTGGAAGCCCATGTCCCAGCTCACGCCCGGGCGGAAGTACGCCCAGAGGATGCCGGAGAGGCCGGCGAGCGTGCCGCCCACCACCCAGACGATGCGGATGACGCGGTCGACGTCGATGCCGCTCGCGGCCGCGAGCGGGGCGTTGTCGGACACCGCGCGCGTCGCCTTGCCGATCCGGGTGCGGAGCAGGAAGTAGGCGACGGCGAGGAGCACCACGATCGAGGTGACCATGCTGACCACGTCGATCCACGAGAGGGCGATCGGCCCGATGCGGATGTCGGAGGGGAGCGTGGCGCCCGGCAGCTGGCGGGTCGCGCCGCCGTAGAAGAACTGGTACGTGTACCGGATCGCGAGCGACAGGCCGATGCTGACGATCATGAGCGGGATCAACGCGACCCCGCGCCGTCGCAACGGCTTCCAGATCGCGGCGTCGAGGGTCCACCCGAGGGCGGCCGACAGCACGAGCGCGATGATGAGCGCCAGCCACACCGGGAGCGCCAGGTCGACGCCGAAGGTCAGCATCATGAGCGCACCGAACGTGACCATCTCGGCGTGGGCGAAGTTCGAGAGCCCGGTCGTTCCGAAGATGAGCGACAGGCCGATCGCCGCGAGGGCGAGCAGCAGGCCGAAGTTCAGGCCGTTCACCACGCGGATCAGCACCTGGGCGCCGATGTCGGTCGTGACGCGCTGCCCTTCGCCGAGGAAGAAGTTCACGGCCTTCCGATTCGTGAGCCCGAACTCGGCCGTGACCGTCGACTGGCCGTCCTCGACGACGACGCCCTCGGGGAGCGTGTCCTCGTTGAGCGTGACCTCGTACTCGGCCTTCTCGGGCACGCCGATCGTCCAGCGCCCGTCGGCGTCGGTCTCGGTCGACGCCTCGTATCCGTTGCCCTCGACCGCGATCTCGACGCCCTCCAGGGGCTCGTTCTCGAACTGCACGTTGCCGCTGAGGAAGTACTCGAACTCCTCTTCGGCCGCCGTGTCCGTACCCCCTTCGTCCGCCAACGCAGGGGACGCTGCGATGCCGGACAGAGTGAGTGCGGAGACGAGGAGTCCGAAGAGGAGGAGCCACCTCCCGCGAGATCGTGTGGGGACTGTTCGCGTGGGTTCCACTGCACCTCCAAAGATCCCGACCGGGGGTTGCGATCGGGTCCGGCTTCCTGACGACGACGTCGTCGACAGTACGTGCCGATTATGTCCCAAGTGTTTCACCTGGGCTCACAAACGGCCCTCGATTGTTATCCGGGGAATGCCGGGCGCGCAAACTCGCTTAAACTCGGTGTACCACCGCGTCGACGCGTCGTGCCCGTGATCCGCGGTGCGCGGCGCGTTCGAGCACGACTCGAAACGAAGGGGCGACATGGATCACGCCGATCCGTTCGGATTCACGGGACTCACCTACGACGACGTCCTGCTGCTGCCGGGGCACACCGACGTGATCCCGAGCGAGGCCGACACCAGTTCGCGCCTGACCCGCCGCATCACGGTGGCCACGCCCCTCCTCTCCGCCGCGATGGACACCGTCACCGAGGCGCGCATGGCCATCGCGATGGCGCGACAGGGCGGCATCGGCATCCTGCACCGCAACCTGTCGATCGCCGAGCAGGCCGAGATGGTCGACCGCGTCAAGCGCAGCGAGTCGGGCATGGTCTCGAACCCGGTGACGACGACGCCCGATGCCACGGTCGCCGAGGTCGACCAGCTCTGCGCGACGTACCGCGTCTCGGGTCTCCCGGTGGTCGACGCCGACGGCATCCTGGTCGGCATCATCACGAATCGCGACATGCGCTTCGTCTCCGACTTCGAGAAGCCGGCCACCAGGGTCGCGGATGTCATGACCAAGATGCCGCTCATCACGGGCCGGGTCGGCATGGACCCCGACGAGGCCGTCGCGATCTTCGCGCAGCACAAGGTCGAGAAGCTGCCGCTCGTCGACGACGAGGGGCGCCTGACCGGCCTCATCACCGTCAAGGACTTCGACAAGTCCGAGCAGTACCCGAACGCGACGAAGGATGCCGAGGGCCGCCTGCGCGTCGGCGCGGCGATGGGCTTCTTCGGCGACGCATGGGAGCGGGCCGAGGCGCTGCGCGACGCGGGCGTCGACGTGCTCGTGGTCGACACGGCCAACGGCGAGT
This sequence comes from Agromyces sp. NPDC029043, assembly GCF_055564615.1. Taxonomy (NCBI): domain Bacteria; kingdom Bacillati; phylum Actinomycetota; class Actinomycetes; order Micrococcales; family Microbacteriaceae; genus Agromyces; species Agromyces sp. NPDC029043. The sequence continues at coordinate 180,910 of NZ_JBVHVX010000006.1, forward strand.
CCGCGGGCGTGCTGGGCATCATCCGCCGCATCAAGGCCGACCCGACGTTCGCGCACATCGACGTGATCGGCGGCAACGTGGCCACGTACGAGGGCGCGAAGGCGCTTGTCGAGGCGGGCGCCGACGCGGTCAAGGTCGGCGTGGGCCCCGGTTCGATCTGCACCACGCGCGTCGTCGCGGGCGTGGGCGTGCCGCAGGTCACCGCCGTGTACGAGGCGTCCAAGGCCACGAGGCCGGCGGGCGTTCCGCTCATCGCCGATGGCGGGCTGCAGTACTCGGGCGACATCGCGAAGGCGCTCGTCGCGGGCGCCGACACCGTCATGCTCGGCTCGCTGCTCGCCGGCACGGCCGAGAGCCCCGGCGACCTGGTCTTCCAGAACGGCAAGCAGTACAAGGCCTACCGCGGCATGGGCTCGCTGGGCGCGCTGCAGACCCGCGGCAAGAAGACCTCGTACTCGAAGGATCGCTACTTCCAGGCCGACGTGCCCAGCGATGAGAAGCTGATCCCCGAGGGCATCGAGGGCCAGGTGCCCTATCGCGGCCCGGTGTCGGCCGTGGCCTACCAGCTCGTGGGCGGCCTGCGCCAGTCGATGTTCTACGTCGGCGCGCGCACCGTGGCCGAGCTCAAGGCCAAGGGCCGCTTCGTGCGGATCACGCCGGCCGGGCTCAAGGAGTCGCACCCGCACGACGTGCAGTTCGTCGTGGAGGCGCCGAACTACACGCGGTAGGTCTCGGTACGCAACGGGCTGCGGCCGGTGCTACTCCACAGGTGAGCGGGCGTCGGCGATGCGCGCGATCGCCTCGGAGAGGACCTCGGGCGAGCACGCGAGGTTGAGCCGGGCGTGCCCGCGTCCGACCTCTCGGCCGAATCCCGGCCCCGGGGCGAGCGCCACGCGCGCCTCGTGGAGGGCACGTTCGGCGGGGTCCTCGCCCCACCCGAGCGCGGAGAGGTCGAGCCAGGCGAGGTAGCTCGCCTGCGGCATCCGGTATCGCACGTCGGGGAGCAGGTCGGCGAGGAGGTCGCCGAGCAGGCGGCGGTTGTCGTCGATCGAGGCGAGCACGCCGTCGAGCCAGTACCCGCCGTGCCGGAATGCGGCGACCGACGCGATCGACCCGAACTGTCCCATCCGCCATTCGACCTCGTAGGGCATGCCGGCGCGCACGGCGTCGCCGCGCTCGCTCGCCGTCAGCATCAGCGCGGCCTTCAGCCCGGCGAGGTTGAACGCCTTGGAGGCGGCGGTGACGGTAACGCCGTGCTCCCGCGCGGCATCCGACACGGTGAGGAAGGGCGTGTACGGCGTCTCGGGCTGCGACAGCGGGCCGTGCACCTCGTCGGAGACGATGGTGACGTCGAATCGGGCCGCGAGCTCGGCGAGCGCGGCGAGGTCGTCGCGGGCGTGCACGTGTCCGACGGGGTTGTGCGGGTTGCAGAGCACCATCGCACGAGCGCCCGTCGCCAACGCGGACTCGATGCCCGGCAGGTCGAGCGACCAGCCCTCGTCGATGCCGCCGGCGAGCGGCACCTCGACCACGACGCCGCCCGCCTCGGTGACCAGGTCGAAGAACGGCGGGTAGATCGGCGGGTTGATGATGACGCCCTCGCCCGGCTCCACGACCCGACGGAGCACCTCGACGATGCCCATGCTCACGTCGGCGGTGCAGGTGACGCGTGCGGGATCGGGCTCCCAGCCGAGGCGCGCAGCGGCGAAGTCGGCGAACGCGTCGGCGACGGGCCGGCTGCCCGGGTTGTAGCCCGTGTCGGACCGGCGCACGGCGGCGTGCAGCGCCTCCGCGATCGGCTCGGCGAGCGGATAGTCCATCTCGGCGACGGGCAGCGGCAGCACGTCGGCGTCGTACGCGCGCCACTTGGCGCTCGTGCGGGTGCGGAGCAGGTCGAGCGGGTCGGCGGCGACGCGGTGCATGGGTCCAGCCTGCCCCACCGCGGCGTGCGGCGACAGCGGTTCGAGCCGGACGAGGCGCGTGTCGCGCGCGCTCGGTAGGGTTGACGGGTGACCCAGGAGATCGAGATCGGCCGTTCCAAGCGGGGACGCCGCGTCTACGCGTTCGACGACATCGCGATCGTGCCGAGCCGGCGCACGCGCGACCCGGAAGACGTCTCGGTCGGCTGGTCGATCGACGCGTACCAGTTCGACATCCCGTTCCTCGCGGCGCCCATGGACTCGGTCGTCTCGCCGCGCACGGCGATCATGATGGGCCAGCTCGGCGGCCTCGGCGTGCTCGACCTCGAGGGCCTCTGGACCCGCTACGAAGACCCCGAGCCCGTGCTCGCCGAGATCCGCAACCTCGACGACGACCGCGCGACGGCCCGCATGCAGGAGCTGTACGCCGAGCCGATCAAGCCCGACCTGGTCACGGCGCGCATCGCCGAGATTCGCGCGGCGGGCGTCACGGTCGCCGGCGCGTTGTCGCCGCAGCGCACGCAGGAGCTGTACGAGACCGTGGTCGCGGCCGGCGTCGACCTGTTCGTCATCCGCGGCACCACCGTGTCGGCCGAGCACGTGTCGAAGGGCGTCGAGCCGCTGAACCTCAAGAAGTTCATCTACGAGCTCGACGTGCCGGTCATCGTTGGCGGCGCGGCCACCTACACCGCAGCGCTGCACCTCATGCGCACGGGCGCGGCGGGCGTGCTCGTCGGCTTCGGCGGCGGCGCGGCCTCGACCACGCGCGCCACGCTCGGCATCCATGCGCCCATGGCCACGGCGGTGGCCGATGTCGCGGGCGCACGCCGCGACTACCTCGACGAGTCCGGCGGCCGGTACGTTCACGTCATCGCCGACGGCGGCGTCGGCAAGTCGGGCGACATCGTCAAGGCGGTCGCCTGCGGCGCCGATGCGGTCATGCTGGGTGCGGCGCTCGCCCGCGCGACCGATGCGCCCGGGGGCGGATGGCACTGGGGCGCCGAGGCGCACCATCCGAAGCTGCCCCGGGGGCAGCGCGTCCAGGTCGGCCAGGTCGCGCCGCTCGAGGAGATCTTCTACGGGCCCGCGCCCGCGGCCGACGGCACCGCGAACCTCATCGGCGCGCTGCGCAAGTCGATGGCCACCACCGGCTACTCCGACCTCAAGGAGTTCCAGCGCGTCGAGGTCGTCGTCGCGCCGTACCGGTCCGCCTGATTCCCCGTGGACCCCCAGCGGGTTCCATGGTGCCCGCGCGCGGGGCTCGGGTAGCGTGGAGGCCGACGGGCGGTTCCGCTGCGGTCCGCCCGGGGATGGGGAGCGACGATGGCGAGACTGAAGTCGGTGACGCGTTCGAACAAGCTCGGACCCGAGGAACGAGCGGCGGCGATCGCCCGGCTGAAGGAGAAGGAGCTCGACCTCCTCGTCGTCGGCGGCGGCATCGTGGGCACGGGCGCGGCCCTCGACGCCGTCACCCGCGGGCTCTCGACCGGGCTCCTCGAGGCCCGGGACTGGGCGTCGGGCACCTCGAGCCGGTCGTCGAAGCTCGTGCACGGCGGCATCCGCTACCTCGAGCAGCTCGACTTCCGCCTCGTGCGCGAGGCGCTCATCGAGCGCGGCCTGCTGCTGCAGCGCATCGCGCCGCACCTCGTGAAGCCCGTGCGGTTCCTCTACCCGCTGCAGAAGCGCGTGTTCGAGCGGTTCTACGTCGGCGCGGGCATGCTCCTCTACGACATCTTCAGCTACACGGGCGGTCGGCCGCCGGGCGTGCCGCACCACCGGCACCTGTCGAAGCGCCAGGTGCTCCGCGCCATCCCGTCGCTGTCGCCCGACGCGCTCGTCGGCGGGCTCACCTACTACGACGCCCAGGTCGACGACGCCCGCTACGTGGCGTCGCTCGCCCGGACCGCGTCGTTCTACGGCGCGCACGTCGCGAGCCGCGTGAAGGTCGAGGGCTTCGTGAAGGTCGGCGAGCGCGTGGTCGGCGTGAAGGCGCACGACCTGCAGACCGACGAGCACTTCGAGATCCGCGCGAAGCAGGTCGTGAACGCGACCGGCGTGTGGACCGACGACACCCAGCGCATGGTCGGCGAGCGCGGCACGTTCAAGGTGCGCGCCTCGAAGGGCATCCACCTCGTCGTGCCCCGCGACCGCATCCAGTCGGCCATGGGCATGATCTTCCGCACCGAGAAGAGCGTGCTCTTCGTCATCCCGTGGGGCCGGCACTGGCTGATCGGCACGACCGACACCGACTGGAACCTCGACAAGGCGCATCCCGCCGCCACGGCGGCCGACATCGACTACCTGCTCGAGCACGTCAACGCCGTCATGGCGATCCCGCTCACGAGGGAGGACGTGGAGGGCGTGTTCGCCGGCCTGCGGCCGCTGCTCGCGGGCGAGAGCGAGTCGACCTCGAAGCTCTCGCGGGAGCACGTGGTCGCGCACACCGTACCCGGCCTGGTCGTCGTCGCGGGCGGCAAGTGGACCACGTACCGCGTGATGGCGAAGGACGCGATCGACGCGGCCGCCGACGCGCTCGACGGCCGGGTCCCGCCCTCGACCACCCAGGACATCCCCCTGCTCGGCGCCGAGGGCTACCAGGCGGCGTGGAACAAGCGAGGCAAGATCGCGCGCGCGTTCGGCGTGCACAAGGTGCGCATCGAGCACCTTCTGAACCGCTACGGCACGCTGACCGACGAGCTGCTCGACCTCATCAGGGAGACGCCCGAGCTCGGCGAGCCGCTGCCGGGCGCCGACGACTACCTCGGCGCCGAGGTCGTGTACGCGGCTTCGCACGAGGGTGCACTGCACCTCGACGACGTCCTCGCACGCCGCACGCGCATCTCGATCGAGGCCTGGGACCGCGGGGTCTCGGCAGCGCCCGTCGCGGCGCGGCTCATGGCCGGCGTGCTCGGCTGGGACGCCGATCGCGAGGCGCTCGAGGTCGAACGCTACCTCCAGCGCGTCGCAGCCGAGCGCGCGTCGCAGCAGCAGCCCGACGACGAGTCGGCCGACCGGGTGCGGCTCGAGGCGCCCGACATCGTGAAGGTCGACTGACTCCGGCCCCGGCCGGGCGCCGGGGCTCGCAGGGAGCGCGCGGCCCGCGCGGATAGAATCCACGGGACATGCTCCGGATGATGCTGCGCCCGCGGTGGGTGCTCGCCCTGCTCGCCGCCCTCGGCGTCGCGGCGGGCTTCGCGATCCTCGCGCAGTGGCAGGTCGGCCGCGCCGTCGACGAGGCCACCGTCGTCGAACGGCCCACCGAGGAGGTGCGCCCGCTCGGCGACGTCGCCCAGCCCGACGGCCCGACCGAGCAGGCCGCGACGGGGCAGCGCGTGTCGGTGCGCGGCGAGCTCGTGCCGGGCGACACCGTGCTCGTGCAGGGCCGGCTCAACGACGGCGTGACCGGATGGTGGGTGGTCGCCCACCTCGAGGTGACGGATGCCGCGCCGGGCGGCCTTCCCGTCGCGCTCGGCTGGGCGCCCGACGAGCAGGCGGCGCGCGACGCGCTCGCCGAGGTCGACGCCGACGCACGGGGCGGGGGAGAGGTCGAGGTCGTCGGCCGCTTCCTGCCCAGCGAGGCGCCCGTCGCACCCGATCACGACGGCGACCCGAACGCGATGACGACGGTCGCCGTCGCCCACCTCATCAACATCTGGGCCGACTACGACGATCGCCCCGTGTACTTCGGCTACGTCACCGCAGCCGACCCCGTTGCGGGCCTCGAGGCGATCTCGTCGCCCGCGCCGGAGCAGGAGGCCCAGCTGAACTGGCTCAACGTCTTCTACGCGATCGAGTGGGTCGTCTTCGCGGGCTTCGCGGTGTACCTCTGGTACCGGCTCGTGAAGGACGCGGTCCATCGCGAACGCGAGGAGGCCGAGCTCGAGGCCGAGCAGGCGGCGGCCGCTGCGGGCGCCGGCGCGGGCGGCGACCCGACGCACGGCTGAGCGGCATTCCGCCTGCGGCGAACTCGGGCCGCGACATCCGCTCGCGGGGCGAGGATGCCGGTGTGAGCGACGATCCGACCGAGCGACCCGACCCCCGGGACGGCGCCGACGCCCGCGCCGAGGACCCCCTCGACGCGTACTCGCGCGTTGTCACCCGCGTGGCCCGGGAGCTGCTGCCGAGCATGGCGAGCCTCGCCGTGCGCTCGCGGCGCGGGCAGGGCACCGGCAGTGCGAGCGTGGTCTCCGCCGACGGCGTGCTCCTGACGAGCGCGCACGTCGTCGCGGGCGCCGACCGCGCGGAGGCGGCGTTCGGCGACGGCACCGCGATGACCGCCGACGTGATCGGCCGCGACCCCCTCTCCGACCTCGCGGTGCTGCGGGCGCACGGTGCCGTGCCCGCGCCGGTGCCGCTCGGCGACGCACGCGAGCTGCGCGTCGGCCAGCTCGTGGTCGCCCTCGGCACGCCGCTCGGCTTCGCCGGCAGCGTGACCGCGGGCATCGTGTCGAACCTCGGCCGCTCCCTGCCGACGGCCGCGGGCCGGGTGGTCGACGAGGTGATCCAGACGGATGCCGCGCTGAACCCCGGCAACAGCGGCGGCGCGCTCGCCGACGGACAGGGCCGCATGGTCGGGGTCAACACGGCCGTCGCCGGCATCGGCCTGGGACTCGCGGTGCCCATCAACCCGGCGACGCGCGCGATCATCGACGCGCTCGTCGCGCACGGCCGCGTCCGGCGCGCGTGGCTCGGCATCGCCGGCGCGCAGGTGCGCCTCGCCCCGGCCCTCGCCGAGCGCATCGGATCGCCCACCGGGCTGCAGGTGACGGCGGTCGTGACGGGGAGCCCGGCGGAGGCCGCGAACATCCGCCCCGGCGACATCGCCGTGAGCCTCGACGGCACCGACATCGTGACCGCGACGTCGATCCAGCGCCTCATGGTCGAGGACGCGATCGACCGCGAGGTGGAGATGACCGTGTGGCGCGGCGGCGCGCTCGTGGACGTGTTCGTGGTGCCGCGCGAGCTCTCGGGCGCCTGATCGGCGCCCCCGCGCGATCCGACTCGGGAATCGCCCAGTCCACCGCCCCGTAGACTGGACGTCATGCCCCTCGAGCCCAAACCGGCCGATTTCCCGCGTATCCGCGGGGCCCTGAAGTTCTACATGATCGCGTCGAACATCACGGGCGTCATGCTGCTGCTGCTGTGCGCCGAGATGCTCCTGAAGTACGTGTGGCACCTCGAGCTCTACGCGTTCGGCCCGAACGGCCTGCTCTCGTTCGAGCCCGTCGTCGAGACCGCCGAGGGCCTCGAGTCCACCGGCCAGGGCGTCAACCTCTCGACCGGCATCCTCATCGCGCACGGCTGGTTCTACGTCGTGTACCTGTTCAGCAACTTCCGGCTGTGGAGCCTGATGCGCTGGCCGTTCTGGCGCCTGCTCCTCCTGGCCTCCGGCGGCATCGTGCCGTTCCTGTCCTTCTTCCTCGAGGCCCGCATCGGGCGCGAGGTGCGCGCGTACCTGGCCGAGCGTGAAGCGGATGCCGCGGCCCCGCGCCCTGAGTCCGAGTCCGAGTCCGTGGAGGCCGCCCAGTGAGCGAGACCCAGCAGCGCCCGGTGCTCGTCGTCGACTTCGGCGCGCAGTACGCGCAGCTGATCGCGCGACGCGTGCGCGAGGCATCCGTCTACTCCGAGATCGTGCCGCACACCATCTCGGCCGAGGAGGTGGCCGCGAAGGACCCGATCGGCATCGTGCTCTCGGGTGGGCCGTCGTCGGTGTACGAGGAGGGGGCGCCCGCGCTCGACCCCGGCATCCTCGAGCTGGGCGTGCCCACGCTCGGCATCTGCTACGGGTTCCAGGTCATGGCGCAGCAGCTCGGCGGCGAGGTCGCGCACACCGGCTACCGCGAGTACGGGTCGACGGCGGCGACCGTCCGCGTCGACGGCAACGCGCTGCTCGGCGGGCAGCCCGAGCACCAGACCGTGTGGATGAGCCACGGCGACTCCGTCGCGGTCGCGCCCGACGGCTTCGAGGTGCTCGCATCGACCGCCACGACGCCCGTCGCGGCGTTCGCGAACGACGAGCAGGGCTTCTACGGCGTGCAGTGGCACCCCGAGGTGAAGCACTCGCCGTTCGGCCAGGATGTCATCGAGAACTTCCTGCACAAGGCCGCGGGCATCCCCGCCGACTGGAACTCCGGCAACGTCATCGCCGAGCAGGTCGCGCGCATCCGGGAGCAGGTCGGCTCGGGCCGCGTCATCGCGGGCCTCTCGGGCGGCGTCGACTCCGCGGTCGCCGCCGCGATCGTGCACGAGGCCGTCGGCGACCAGCTCGTATGCGTGTTCGTCGACCACGGCCTGCTCCGGAAGGACGAGCGCAAGCAGGTCGAGGTCGACTACGTCGCCGCGACCGGCATCCGCCTCGTCACGGTCGACGCGCGGGACACGTTCCTCGACGCGCTCGCCGGGGTCAGCGACCCCGAGGAGAAGCGCAAGATCATCGGCCGCGAGTTCATCAGGGCGTTCGAGCGCGCCGAGCGAGACCTGGTCGCCGAGGCCGAGGCCGACGGCGAGCCGATCCGCTTCCTCGTGCAGGGCACGCTCTACCCCGACGTGGTCGAGTCGGGCGGCGGCACCGGGACCGCGAACATCAAGAGCCACCACAACGTCGGCGGCCTGCCGGAAGACCTGCAGTTCGAGCTCGTCGAGCCGCTGCGCGCCCTCTTCAAGGACGAGGTGCGCGCCATCGGCCGCGAGCTCGGCCTGCCCGAGGCCATCGTCGGCCGCCAGCCGTTCCCCGGGCCCGGCCTCGGCATCCGCATCGTCGGCGAGGTCACGCGCGACCGGCTCGAGGTGCTGCGCGAGGCCGACGCCATCGCGCGCGCCGAGCTCACCGCGGCGGGCCTCGACCAGGAGATCTGGCAGTGCCCGGTCGTGCTCCTCGCCGACGTGCGCTCGGTGGGCGTGCAGGGCGACGGCCGCACCTACGGCCATCCCATCGTGCTGCGCCCGGTCTCGTCGGAAGACGCGATGACCGCCGACTGGACGCGCCTGCCCTACGACGTGCTCGCGAAGATCTCGAACCGCATCACCAACGAGGTGCGCGAGGTCAACCGCGTCGTGCTCGACGTCACGTCGAAGCCGCCGGGCACCATCGAGTGGGAGTGATTCGCTAGCCTGAGCCGCATGGGCGTCGTCGAGAACTCGAAGCTGTCGGTCGTCGGGGCGGGGAGCGTGGGCACGAGCCTCGCGTACGCCGCGCTCATCCGCGAGTCCGCATCAGAGGTCGCGCTCTACGACATCGCCCGTGAGAAGGTCGACGCCGAGGTGCTCGACCTCGCGCACGGCACCCAGTTCACGCGATCGCGCGTGAGTGGCGGGGCCGACCTCGACGCGGTGGCGGGCTCGCACGTCGTCGTGATCACCGCCGGCGCGAAGCAGCAGCCCGGGCAGAGCCGGATGGAGCTCGCGGGCACCAACGTCGGCATCCTCGAGCGGCTGCTGCCTGGCCTGCTCGAGCGCGCGCCCGACGCGGTCTACGTGCTGGTCACGAATCCCGTCGACGTGCTGACGCTCGCCGCGCAGCGCATCAGCGGACTGCCGCCCGAGCGTGTGTTCGGATCCGGCACCGTGCTCGACACCTCCCGCCTGCGCTGGCTGCTCGCCGCCCGGGCCGGGGTCGCCACCGCGAGCGTGCATGCCGACATCGTCGGCGAGCACGGCGACACCGAGTTCCCGCTGTGGTCGAACGCGCGCATCGGGCCGGTGCCGATCCTCGACTGGCGCGGCGGCGAGCCGTTCACGCGCGACGAGCTCGACGGCATCGCGCACGAGGTGCGCAACGCCGCGTACACGGTCATCCGCGGCAAGGGGGCCACGAACTACGCCATCGGTCTGACCGGCGCGCGCATCGTCGAGGCCGTGCTGCGCGACGAGCGCGCGGTGCTGCCCGTGAGCACCGTCCTGTCGAGCGTGCGCGGTCTCGAGGGCGTCGCTCTATCGCTCCCGAGCGTGGTCGGCGGCGACGGCGCCGCGGTGCTCGCCGAGACGCCGATGTCGGCCGACGAGGAGGGGCTGCTCGCGGCATCCGCCGACGCGATCAGAGCGGCGGGCGCGACCCTCGGCATCTGAGGCGGTCGCCGGCCGATGCACCATCCGCTTGTCCGATCCGCCGAAATGTTCGCGAGCGTGTCGATCCGGCGCCTTCCCGTTCGACGTCAGGAATGAGAGGGTCGAAGGGCGACCCGAACACGCGAGGAGCGAACCACCATGGCGAGGTACATGCTGATCATGCGGGCCACCGACGAAGCCGTCGAGGCCTACCAGGACATCCCCTTCGACCAGGTCATCGAGGCGATGGGCCGGTACAACGAGGAGCTGATGAAGGCGGGCGTGATGCTCGCCGGCGAGGGCCTGACCGATGCGAGCGAGGGCTTCGTCGTCGACTTCTCGGCCGAGCCGCCGCTCGTCACCGACGGCCCCTACGGCGAGACGAAGGAGCTGTTCAACGGCTTCTGGATCCTCGACGTCTCCAGCGCCGAGGAGGCCGCGGAGTGGGCCAAGCGCTGCCCGCTCGGTCCCGGCGCGAAGCTCGAGGTGCGTCGCGTGTCCGAGATCGAGGACTTCCCGCAGGACAACGAGTGGATCCAGAAGGAGGTCGGCTGGCGCGCCGAGCAGGCCGAGCGCCTGGCCGAGGAGGCCCGCCGCGCGGCCGCGAAGGCCTGAGTCCCCGGCCGTGACGACGGATGCCGCGACGGCCCGCCCCGCGGACCCCGAGTCCGCCCGGCGGGCCGTCGCGGCGGTGTGGCGCATCGAGTCCGCGCGCATCGTCGCGACGCTCACCCGCATGGTCGGCGACTTCGCGCTCGCCGAGGACCTGGCGCAGGACGCGCTCGCCGAAGCGCTCGCGCAGTGGCCCGCCTCGGGCATCCCGGCCAACCCAGGGGCGTGGCTGACCGCGGTCGCCAAGCGCCGGGCGATCGACGGATGGCGCCGCCGCGAGCGCTACGACGAGCGGCTGGCCGCCATCGCGCACGACCTCGAACGCGAGCAGGCCGAGGCGGCGGATGCCACGGGCGACCTGCCGTACGACCCCGACGCGATCGACGACGACGTGCTCCGCCTCGTGTTCGTGTCGTGCCATCCGGTGCTCTCGCGCGAGGCGCGCGTCGCGCTCACGCTGCGCGTGGTCGGCGGACTCACGACGGAGGAGATCGCGCGGGCGTTCCTCACGCCCGTGTCGACGGTGCAGCAGCGCATCGTGCGCGCCAAGAAGACGCTCGGCGACGCCGGGGTGCCGTTCGAGGTGCCGCCGCGTTCGGAGTTCCCGGCCCGGCTCGGCACGGTGCTCGGCGTGCTGTACCTGATCTTCAACGAGGGGCACTCGGCGTCGGCGGGGTCCGACCTCATGCGGCCCGAGCTCAGTCGCGAGGCGCTCAGGCTCGCGCGCGTCCTGGCGGGCCTGGTGCCCCGCGAGCCCGAGGTGCACGGGCTGGTCGCGCTCATGGAGCTCACCGCAGCACGATTCCCCGCGCGGCTCGACCCGCACGGCGACCCCGTACTGCTCGCCGACCAGGACCGGCGCCGGTGGGATCGCTCGGCGATCACGCGCGGGCGGGCGGCGCTCGCGCGCGCCGACGCGATCGGGCGCGGTCGCGGGCCCTATGCGCTGCAGGCGGCGATCGCCGAGCAGCACGACGTCGCGGCATCCGTCGACGACACCGACTGGCCGACCATCGTGGCGCTCTACGAGGCGCTGGGGCAGGTGGCGCCGTCACCGGTCGTCGACCTGAACCGTGCGGTGGCCGTCGCGATGGCGGATGGCGCGGGGGCGGGGCTCGCGATCGTCGACGGGCTCGCGGCCGACGGACGGCTCGCGCGGTACCACCCGCTGCAGGCGGTGCGGGCCGAGCTGCTCGAGCGGCTCGGGCGGGCGGATGACGCGCGCGAGGCGTTCGCGGAGGCGGCGCGCCTCACCGCGAACGAGCGCGAGCGGGCGGTGCTGCTCGCGCGGGCCGCGCGGCCGGACGCGCACTGAGACGCGGAACGGGCCGCCCCCGGAGGGACGGCCCGTTCGCGATGCGTGATGCGGCGCGGGCTAGTCGCGCGTGATCGCGAGGATGCGCAGGATCTCGAGGTACAGCCAGATGACCGTGACCATGATGCCGAAGGCGCCGGTCCACGCGTACTTCTTCGGGATGCGGTTGCGCACGCCCTGCTGGATGAAGTCGAAGTCGAGCACGAGCGAGTAGGCGGCCATGATCACGACCAGCACGCCGATGACGAGGCCCAGCGGGATGCCCATGATCTCGGCTCCCCGGAGGCCCCAGGGATCATCGGTCACGCCGAACAGGATCAGGCCGAAGTTCACGAGCGAGAACACGACGTACCCGACCATCGCGATCAGGAAGATCTTCGTGGCACGAGCCGACGCACGGATCTTGCCCGACGCGAACAGCGCGAGCGTCACGCCGACGACGACGAGCGTGGCGATGACCGCCTGCGCGACGATGCCGCCGCCGTAGGCGAGCTCGTACCACGCCGAGATGCCGCCGACGAAGATGCCCTGGACGCCCGCGTACGCGAGGACGAGGGCCGGCGACGGCTCCTTCTTGAAGATGTTGACGAGGGCGAGGACGAAGCCGGCGATGCCCGCGCCGATCCAGAGGAACGGCACCGTCTGCACCGTGAGCCAGCCGATCGCCGCGCCGACGAGCAGCACGCCGAACGACGCGGCCGCCTTGGCGATCGAGTCCTCGATCGTCATGACCTCGCGGTCGGGGAGCGTGGCGGGCTGGTTGTACATGTCACGCAGTTGCTGGGCGGACATGTCCTGTGCGACAGCCACCGCCCCCTGGTTGGAGAACGCCTCGTTACGTGAGAAGGCGGGGTTGTTGAGAGCCATTGCTGTGGTTCCTCTGCTTTCGGCTTTCCGTCGGGTGGAGGGGAATCACGCGGACCGATCTGGTCGCGTCCCTCCAACCTACCGGGTTCATCCGTGTCAACGCCGTGAATTCCCGCGACATTCCGCGGGTGCCCGTGCACCCGTGGCTACGCTGGGGGGATGCTGCCAGGCCCTGCCGAGCGTCCCTTGGTCATCGGGCACCGCGGCGCGCCGGGGTACCGTCCCGAGCACACCGAGGCGTCGTATCGCCTGGCGTTCGCGCTCGGCGCCGACGCGGTCGAACCCGACCTCGTCGCGACGCGCGACGGCGTGCTGGTGCTTCGGCACGAGAATGAGATCTCGGGTACGACGGATGTCGCCTCCCGCGCCGAGTTCGCGTCCAAGCGCACCACGCGCGAGGTCGACGGCACCGCGCTCACGGGCTGGTTCACCGAGGACTTCACGTGGGCCGAACTGGCGACGCTGCGTGCGACCGAGCGGCTCGGCGCCGTGCGACAGCACGGCGCGACGTTCGATCGGCGGTATCCGGTGATCCGGTTCCGCGACCTGCTCGGCCTGCTCGACGGCGCATCCGACGAGTCGGGCCGCGCGATCGGACTCGTGGCCGAGTTCAAGCACGCGACCCACTTCGCCGCGCTCGGACTGCCGCTCGACGAGCTGTTCGCGGCCGAGCTCGCCGCGGGCGGGTGGGGCCGCGGCGACGACCGGCTCATCTCCGAGTCGTTCGAGCCGACCCTGCTCGAGCGCCTGCGCGACCGGGGCATCGGGGGCGCCAAGGTCCTGCTCGTCGAGGATGCCGGTGCTCCCGCCGACCTCGTCGCCGCGGCCGCGACATCCGGTGGCCGGGCGCGCACGTACGACTCGTTCGTCACCGAGGAGGGCCTGCTCGGACTGGCCGGCGTGGTCGACGGGGTCAGCGTGGGAAAGCGTCGCCTCGTCGGCGGGCCGCGTTCGTCGACGGATGTCGCGTCGGCCGCCCGTCGGGTCGCGCCCGGCGCACCGCTGCGGGGCTCCGAGCTCGTCGATGCGGCGCACGCCGCGGGCCTGGCCGTCTTCACGTGGACCCTGCGCCCCGAGAACCGCTTCCTCGCGCAGCCCTACCGTCGCGGGGCGTCGCGCGGCGCCTGGGGCGACTGGATCGGCGAATTCACGCGCATCATGTCCACTGGCGTCGACGGGGTCTTCCTCGACCACCCCGATCTCGGGATCGAGGCGCGTCGCGCGCTCGCCGGCGCGTGACGCGCCGTCGCCGCCCGCGTGTCCGCTCCTTCGCTCGCGACCCTCGCTTCCCAAATCCCGGCGCGTTCGCGCCACCCCGTTCTCCCGCGAGTACCGAGTTCGCGCGGGTGCACCCGCAGCAACTCGGGATTCGCGCGGGGGAGCGTGGTGCTCGCCACCTCGTTCTCCCGCGAGTTCCGCGTTCGTGCGGGTGCACCCGCAGCAACTCGGGATTCGCGCGTGGGGAGCGTGGTACTCGTCACCTCGTTCTCCCGCGAGTTCCGCGTTCGTGCGGGTGCACCCGCGGAAACCCGGGATTCGCGCACGTCGGCCCGCGCAGGCGAGCACGCGAGGGCGGCGCGTTCGAGCCACCTCGTCTTCCCCCGAGTACCGAGTTCGTGCGGGTGCACCCGCGGAAACCCGGGATTCGCGCACGTCGGCGGTGCGCAGGCGAGCACCCGAGAGGGCCGGCGCGACTGGTCAGGCGCGCCATCCGCGGGACTGGAGCGCAGCCGTGACCAAGGCCACCACCGTCGAATCGCTCATGTCCTTCCGGATCCGCACCACGACCCAGCCGGCCACCGAGAGGGCGTTGAGCCGATCGACGTCGCGGCCGAACTGGGCGGGGTCCTCGCGGTGCTGCTCGCCGTCGTACTCGACGACGACGCGATACTCCGCGTAGACGAGATCGCCCGGCGTCGAGCTGCCGTCGGCCAGCCGGATCGGCTGGTTCAGCGCCGGCTCGGGCAGGCCGGCGACGACGAGCAGTTCGCGCAGCCGGGTCTCGCGCGGCGACGCGGACCCGGCGCGGAGGCGTTCCCGCGCCGCCCGGACCTTCTTCGCGCCGCGGCGCGACCCGAACCGCGCGATGGCGGCATCCAACTCGTCAGGCGAGCACAGCGGGGTCGGCCAGCCGAGCAGGCGGTCGCCCGCCTCCACGAGTTCGTCGAGCGCGAGCAGGCTGCCGAGCTGGCACCAGGCCTCAGCCGGCGCGAGGACGGGCAGCCCGAGGTGTCGGCGCACCTCGGGGCGCCGCTTCGCACGGTGGCCGACGACACCCACGGCCTGCGGCTCCCGGCGAGCCGAGCCGACGTGCAGACGCGGGTCCTGCTCGACGCGACGCGGGAGCGGCATGCCCCAGAGCTGCGCCGCGGTGGCGTGGCTGAACCAGTGCTCGCCCGGCATCCGCCTCAGGTAGGCGTCGCATCGTTCCCGCAGCGTCGCGGGCGGAGAGATCGCGCGGACGCCGCGGTAGGGGCGCACGAGGTCGGCGGCCCGGAGTCGTGACGGCTGAACGCCCCGGCCGGCGGCTTCGCTGATGTGGAAGGGCGCGATGCGGAACTCGAGGGGGAGGAAAGCGCGGCGCACCATGTCAACGACGATCCCGGACGTCCACCTGCCCTGGTGTCCGGACGGCCAAAGCGGGGATTTCGTCGACCGGGTATGTGCGTGTGCAGGACGAGTCGCGGTAGGACCCCTCGCGCGAATCCCGCGTTTGCGCGGGTGAACCCGCCCAAACGCGGGATTCGCGAAAGAGGCGGTAGGGGGAGGCGGAGGCGGGGGCGAGGGCGGCGGGGAGGCGGCCGCGACGCTCCGAGCGGATTGGTGCCTCGCGAGTTCCGAGTTGATGCGGGTCGACCCGCAGAAACGCGGGATTCGCGAAGGAGGCGGTAGGGGAGAGGGGGCGGGGAGGCCGGCGGGGAGGCCGACGCGACGCCTCGGGCGGGTGGTGCCTCGCGAGTTCCGGGTTCGTGCGGGTGGACCCGCAGAAACGCGGGATTCGCGAGAGAGGTGGGAACGGACCCGCGGAAACACGCGGGGCGCGATGGAGGGCGGGGGTGGGGGCTCGATAGGATCCAGCAGCGCGCGGGAACGCCCGCGGCGCCGACGGGCGGACGGGGGACGGATGGGCGCGGTGACCTCGTTCGCGCGGGCACGCTGGGGCGTCCGGCTGCAGACGCCCGGCGGTCTCGCGCGACACCGGCGCCGAGCCATCCGTCGACTGCTGCGCGAGCGGATGCCGCGGGCGGCTCGGTATGCGACGGGGTACGCGGCGCTCGGCGACCTGCCGGTCGTCGACAAGGCGACCGTGCTCGCCGACTTCGCGGGCTTCAACGTGCACGGCATCGACCTCGAGACGGCGCTCGCCGCGGCACGCACCGCCGAGCGCTCGCGCGACTTCTCGGGGCTGCTCCCGGGCGGCCTCACGATCGGGCTCTCGAGCGGCACGTCGGGGCGGCCCGGCGTGTTCCTCGTCGACGAGCGCGAGCGCCTGGCGTGGGCGGGCACGGTGCTCGGCCGCCTGCTCGACCGGCGGAGCCTCGTGCAGCTCGTGACGCCCTGGCGGCCGCCGCTGCGGATCGCGTTCTGCCTGCGCGCGAACAGCACCCTGTACGAGTCGGTCGCGAGCCGACGTCTCGCGTTCTCGTTCGTCGACCTCGTGGCCCCGTTCGCTCAGGTGCTCGCGGCCGTCGCGGCCGCCCGGCCCGACGTGCTCGTCGCACCGTCGACCGTGCTCGCCGAGCTCGCGCGTGCCGCCGAGCGCGGCGAGCTCGCGGTCGCGCCGCGCGTGGTGGTCGCCGTGGCCGAGGTGCTCGACGATGCCGACGCGCGTCTCGTCGAGCGCACGTGGGGGACGCGCCCGCGCCGCGTCTACCAGGCGACCGAGGGCCTGCTCGGGATCGACTGCGCGCACGGGCGACTGCACCTGAACGAGCACGGCGCGGTCTTCGAACCCGAATGGCTCGACGCCGCCCGGACGCGGTTCACGCCGATCGTGACCGACCTCGAGCGGCGCACGCAACTCGTCGTGCGATACCGGCTCGACGACGTGCTCCGGCTCCCGCCGGAGGTGACGCCGTGCGCGTGCGGCGACCCGGCGCGGTGGATCGAGGCGGTGGAGGGCCGCGCCGACGAGGTCGTCGAGGTGGTCGGCGCCGACGGTCGCGCCATCCGGATCTTCCCCGACACCCTCCGCCGGGCGATGGCCATGGCGCTCACGGCCGGCGTCGCCGGCGCCGCCGGCACCGTGGGCGCGGACTGGGCGATCCGCTGGTCGGCCGGCCGGCTCGACGTCGCGGTACGGCGCACGGGCGACGCGCAACGGGATGGCGCGCTCGAGGCGGCCGTGAGCCGGAGCCTCGGCGAGCTGTTCGACGCCGTGGGGGCGCGACATCCGGAACTGCGCTTCGGGGCGTGGACGCCGCCGGCGCCCGGCGACAAGCTCGTCAGGATCCGGCGCGCCGAGGCCGCCCGGCCCGCCGAGCCCGTCGCATCGCTCGCGACGTTGAGCGAGGCCGAGGCCGCGCATGCCTGAGCGCACCACGGTACTCGTGACCGGCGCGACCGGTTTCGTCGGCGGTGCGCTCCTGCGCGCGCTGCGCGGTCGCGACGATGTCGAGGTGCGCGGCATCGGCCGCCGCCGGGTCGATGCGCCGGATGTCGCGAGCCTCGACCTGTCGCGCCCGGTCGAGCTGCCGTTCGGCCCGGCGTTCCGTCCCGACGTGATCGTGCACGCCGCCGCACGGGCGACGCAGTGGGGCACGCGCGCCGAGTACCGCGCGCAGAACGTGGAGGCCACGGCGAACGTGCTCGACCTCGCCCGCCGGGCCGGCACGACACGCGTCGTCCACGTCTCGTCGAGCTCGGTCTTCTATCGGCCCGCCGACCAGTTCGGGATCAGCGAGGCGAGCCCGATCGGTCCGCGCTTCCTGAACGAGTACGCGCGCACGAAGCACGAGAGCGAGGAGCTCGTGCGGCGCCATCCGGGCGACTGGGTCATCGTGCGCCCGCGTGCGGTCTTCGGCCCCGGCGACACGACGCTGCTGCCCAGGATCGTGGAGGCCGCGGCGAGCGGCCGCCTCCCGTTCCTCGGCGACCCCGACGATCCGGCCGTCGGCGACCTCGTCTACATCGACGTGCTCGTCGACCAGCTGATCGCGGCGGCGCTCGCACCCGGGCTCGCGCGCACCGAGGTGAACCTCGCGAGCGGCGAGCCCGTGCCGATCATGCCCACGATCGCGCGCATCCTCCGCGAGCTCGGCCTGCCCGAGCCGCGCCGCACCCTGGGCCGGGGCGCGGCGCTCGCGCTGGCCGCGGCCGCGGAGGGCGCGTGGCGGCTCGGCCGGCTGAGGGGCGAACCGCCGCTCACCCGATACGCCGTGTGGTTGCTGGCGTCGTCGAAGACGTTCGACGTGTCGCTCGCGCGCGGGCTGTTCGGCGCGCCCGCGATCGGCATGGACGAGGCGATCGAGCGCACGATCGCGGCGGCCCGGCGCCGCAGCCCGATCGCGGGGCGGGCTCGATGAGGACCGCCGACCGCGTCGCGACCGGGGCCGGGATGGCCTACGTCGGCGTGCTCGCGGCCAAGGCCATCCTCGCCGCGGTCGCGGTCCGACGTCGCCGCGCCCGGCTCCGGGCCGCGACGGCGGCGGGGATCGCGCCGATCCCGCCCGAGGAGCTCACGATCGTGCAGCCGATCCTCTCGGGCGACCCGCAGCTCGAGGACGCACTCGCCGCGACGCTCGAGGCCTGTCCGCGGTCGCGCGTGCTGTGGCTCGTCGACGCGCGCGACCTGGAGGGGCGTCGAGCCGCCGAGGCCGCGCGGGCGCGCCATCCGCTCGCCGCGGTCGACCTCGTCGACTGCCCGCCATGCCCGCCCGGCGCCGCGCCGAAGGCGTTCAAGCTCGCGCTCGCCGAGGACCACCTCGACACCGAGGCGTTCGCCGTGGTCGACGACGACACTCGCGTGACCGCGGCGGGCGTCGCGGCGCTGCTCGACGGGCTGCGCATCGCCGACCTCAGCACGGGCCTGCCGGCCTACGACGCGGGGCCGGGAAGATGGTCGCGGCTCGTGGCGCAGTTCGTGAACGACCAGGCGATCCTCACCTACCTGCCGATCGCGGCGTTCGGATCTGCCCGAGCGGTCAACGGCATGACGTGGGCCATGCGCCGCAGCACGCTCACCCGGCTGGGCGGCTTCGCGCCGTTGCAGCGCCGGCTCGCCGACGACCTCGCGATCGCGACGGCGGTGCGCACCGCGGGCGGCGTCATCGACCAGACCGAGGTGCCGCAGGTCGTCTCGACGACGGTGCCCGACGGGCGACGCTACCGCGAGCTGATGCATCGGTGGATGGTCTTCGCGCGGCTGGCGCTGCGAGCCGAGCCGAGCGGATGGCGCGCCGCGCTCGTCTCCGCGTACGCGCTGCCGTCGGCACTGCTCGCCGCGGTCCTCGCGCTCGCCGCCGCCCGGCCGACCCTGCCGCGCGTCGCCGTCGCCCTCGCGGTCGCGGCCGTCCGTTCGGGCGTGATCGCGGGGGCGCAGCGCGCCCTGGCGGGCCGCGTTCGCCACGATCCGGCGCGGTCGCTCGCCGCCGAGCTCGCGCTGCCGGTGCAGTTCGCTGGTGCGCTCGTCGACCGCCGGATCGTCTGGCGTGCGAGCCGGTACGTCGTGCACGCCGACGACCGGTTCGAGGAGGCGACCCGATGAGCCTCCTCGTGTGCTTCCTCACGGGACGCAGCGATCCGTCGAGCACGGCGCTCTCGCCCGATCAGCGGGCCTTCCTCGACGCGCTCCCACTCAGCGGTCACGAGCGCCTCGACGTCAACTTCCCGTACGCCGCCGCGAGCGCGGGGTGGCGGCGCACGCCGCTGCCGCTCGCGAGCGTGCGCAACGCCCGCGACTTCGTCGCGTCGCGGCGGGCCGCGTTCGCGCGCCGTCACGGCGACGCCGTCCGCGAGGTGCTCGCGCGGGCCGACCGCACGCTCGTGCTGGCGGGCAGCTGCGGTCTCGAGCTGCTCGCGAACCTGCGCCTTCCCGAGGGCGCGCTCGCCGGCGTGCACGTGCTCGCCTACGGGCCGGTCGCGCGGTCGCGCCCGCACGCGAGCGTCGAGACGGTGGTGGGGCGCCGCGACCGCCTCGCTCGGCGGTCGGCCCGGCACCCCGACCACGTGATCGACGCGGGGCATCTCGACTACCTCCGCTCAACCCAGTTCCGCGCCATCGCGGTGCACGCGGTCGCTCGGCTGCGCGAAGCCGACGCGCTGCACCCCCTCTCCGCCGCATCGGAGCCCGCGCCGTGAGCGGGCACGTCGCGCTCGTCGCGCCGCCGTTCGCCGGGCACCTGCACCCCATGCTCGGCATCGGGGTGGAACTCGCGCGGCGCGGCATCCCGGTGCGGGTCGTGAGCACCGCCGCCGCGCGGGCGCGCATCGAGGCGTCGGGCCTCGAGGCCGAGATCCTCGCGTCGGCCGACGACGCGACGGTCACGGCGATCGCCGACCCCGTCGAACGCATCGGTCGACATCCCGTGCGGTTGCACCGCCAGTTCCGCGCGACCCTCGGCGTGCTGGGCGCCATCCGCGACGAGCTCGACGCGCGCTTCGCGGCCGACCCGCCCGCGGTGGTCGCGGCCGACTTCACGCTGCCGGTCGCCGGCGTCGCGGCCGTCCGCCACGGCGCGCGGTGGTTCACCGCGATGCCGTCGCCGGCCGCGATCGGGTCGACGGATGGCACGCCGTCGTACTGCGGCGGCCTGCTCCCGCCGCGCGGGCCGGCCGGTCACGCCCGCGACGCGCTCGCCCGCGCGAGCGTGCGCGCCTTCAAGCGCGGCGTCGTCGCGCTCAACGCCCGCCCCCTGCGAGAGCTGGGCTTCACGGGCGCCTTCCGCGCCGACGGCACCGAGCAGGCGTACTCGCCTGACACGATCCTCGCGCTCGGCCTCCCCGAGCTCGAGCTGCCGCGTTCCTGGCCGTCCGCCGTGCGGTTCGTCGGTCCGGTGCGGTACTCGCCGCCCGGACGGCCCGGAGCGTGGGGCGTCGATGCGGGGCGGCATCCGGTGGTCGGTGCGGGGTCGGATGGCGCGCGGTCGCGAAGCGACGCCGAGCCGCGAACCCACGCCCACCCCGATGCGCGCCCGCACCCGCGCGTGCTCGTCGCGTTCGGCACCCACCTCGCGCCCGAGAAGGCGCGCCTCGTCGACCTGCTGGCCGCGCTCGGCGAGCGCCTCCCCGACGTGGCGCTCGACCTCTCCCTGGGCGGCAGCGACCTGCCGGCGCCGGCCGGGGCGGCGACATCCGGTCACCGACGCGTGCTCGACTACGTCGACTACGACCGCCTCGACCGGTACGACGCCGTCGTGCACCACGGCGGCACCGGCGTGGCGCAGGCGACGCTCGCCGCCGGGCGGCCCGCTGTCGTCGTGCCGGTCGACTACGACCAGCCGGATGTCGCGGCGCGCCTCGTGCACCACGACCTCGCCGAGCGGCTCGACGCGCGGGCCCTGCGCGCGGGCCCGACGGGGGCGGACGCCCTCGCCGCGGCGGTGCGGCGCGCGCTCGCGCCATCCGCCGCCCGCCTCGCCGCCCTGGCCCGGTTCCGCGACGCCTGCGCGCGGTGGGACGGCGCGGTCGGCGCCGCCGACCTCATCGAGCGCGCCCTGACGACCTCCCGGCCCGCCGGCGGCCGGGCGAGTGGAGCACGAACATGACCCTCATCACCGAGGCCCCGCGAACGCACCCCACCCCGCGCTGGATCACCGCCGCCCGCATCGCCGGGCTCGGCGTGTTCCTGCCCGACGAGCGGCGCATGACGGCCGACACCGAGTCGCGGCTCGCCGCCGAGAACCCCGGGCTGCGCCTGCCCTCGGGCCTCATCGGCCGGCTCACGGGCGTGCGCGGCGTGCACGTGCGGCCCGACGGCTGGCAGACGTCCGACCTCGCGGTCGCGGCCGCCCGACGCGCGCTCGAGCAGTCCCCCGGACCCGTCGACCTGCTCGTGTTCGCGTCCGCGAGCCAGGACCTCATCGAGCCCGCGACCGCGCACATCGTCGCCGCGAAGCTCGGCGTCGCGGCATCCGTCATGGACGTCAAGAACGCGTGCAACAGCCTGCTGCAGGGCATGCAGGTCGCCGAGGCCCTCATCGCCACCGGCCAGGCGCGGCGCGCGCTCGTCGTGAGCGGCGAGCAGCCGTCGCACGCGGTGCGCTGGCGGCTCGAGTCGGCCGCGCAGTTCCTGCGGTCGTTCCCCGGGTACACGATGAGCGACGGCGGCGCGGCGGTGCTGCTCGAGGCGAGCGACGAGCCGGGCGTCGGCATCATCGGCAGCCGGTTCGCCGCGCACTCCGAGTACTGGCAGGTCGGCACGCTGCCGACCGGCGGCTCGGTCAACCCGCACGCGATCGGCGGCAGCTACTTCGACATGAACGGTCGCGCGCTCGAGCGCGCGTTCCGGCGAGTGGGGCTCGGCATCTTCCACGACACCCTCGCGGCCGTGGGCGTGCGGCACGACGAGCTCCACTTCGTCGCCGTGCACCAGGTCGCGCTGCCGATGCACCGCCGAATCGTCGAACTGCTCGGCGTCGACCCGGCGGTCACCGAGGAGACGATCTCGGCGCACGGCAACCTCGCGAGCGTGTCGCTGCCCGTGCAGCTGCACCGAGCGGTCGAGCAGGGGCGCGTGCAGCCCGGGAGCCTCGTCGCACTCGTCGGGCTCGCGGGCGGCATCAGCCTCGGGGTCACGGTGCTGCGGTGGTGATCGCGGCGCCGCGCCTCCGGCCCCCCGCCGGGGCGGCGACGGCCGCGCGGTGGGAGGAGCGCGTGATGCGGGCGGCGCACCCGGTCGCGTACCCGCTGCTGTGCGCCATCCGCCGCCCGGTGGTGCGCGTGCCGGGCCTCGGGGTGGTGGTGACGGATGCCGCGCTGCTGAGGGCCGTGCTGATGGACCCGACGTCGTTCGCCAAGCAGGGCCCGGGGGCGCCGAGCGACCTGTGGACGCCCGTGCTCGGACCGCGCGTGCTGCTCAACATGGAGGGCGCCGAGCACGCCGAGCTGCGGCGGCGTCTCGCGCCGCTGTTCACGCCCGCGGCGGTCGGCGAGCTCGTGGATCGCACGCTCGCGGCGCCGTACGCCGAGCTCGGGGCGGCGCTCGCCGCCGGGCGGACCGTCGAGCTCGTGGCCGCCGCGCGGCACTGCGCGAGCGCCGTGATCAGCACGCTCGTGGGACTGCCGCCCGACGTGGTCGACGACCGGCTGTTCCGGCGCATCGCGACCGTGACCGGTGCGGTGCGCCTCTCGCGGCCGCGGATGACGCCGGCGCAGGTGCGGCACGCGCGATCGGTGATGGCCGAGCTGACCGCGCACGCCGCGGCGGCGTGGCGCGCGGGCGACCCCGCGACCGTGCCCGGGCGCATGCGCGAACTCGGGCTCGACCAGCAGGAGTCGCTCGGCGCCGTCGGTGCCTTCGTGCTGACCGGCACCGAGACGCTCGTCGCCTACCTGCCGCGGCTCGTCTGCCTGCTCTCCGACACCGGATGGCTCGCCCGGCTCGCCGTCGACCGCGCGAACGTCGACGCGGCGGTCGCCGAGGGGCTTCGCGTCACGACGCCGTCGCCGGTCATGCTTCGCAGCACCGTGCGCGACGCCGTGATCGGCGACGTGGCCGCGCGGCCGGGAGACCGCGTCATCCTCGCGACGTTCCTGGCGAACCGGATCGCGCCGGGGTTCGACCCGGCGGGCAACCCCGCGGCCAGCCTCCGGCAGCTGTGGTTCGGCGCGGGCGCGCACTTCTGCCTCGGCGCGCCGCTCGCGATGGCGCAGGTGCGCGGGCTCGTCGGCGCCGTGCTCGACGCGGCCGCGGCCCGGCCGCTCGCGGTTCGCTCGCGGCGCGTCGCGCGCGGCGTCCTGATCCCGGGGTACGCGCGCGTCGACCTCGGCCCGGCGTGACGACCCCCGCGAGTCACGCCTTTGTGCGGGTGGACCCGCGCGAACGCGGGATTCGCGTATGTGGCCGGTGCTCGGTGCCATCCCCGGGGCGTCGAGTCACGCCGTTGTGTGGGTGGACCCGCACGAACGCGGGATTCGCGGATGTGGCGGGGTGCTCGGGCGATGGCGATGACCGGGGAAGGGCGCGGGCGGGGGCGGTGTCGGATGGCGCGCCTAGACTTGACGGGACATGACGCTGATCCTCGACCCCGACGACCCCACCGGCTGGCGCGAGGCGCCCGTCGCGGCCCCCGACGAGCGCGGAGGCGAGCGAGGAGTCGCCGGCCACGCGGCATCCGATCGGCTCACGGCCGGGCTGAACCCGCAGCAGCGCGAGGCGGTCGAGTACCGCGGCCCCGCACTGCTCATCGTCGCGGGCGCCGGGTCGGGCAAGACCCGCGTGCTCACGCACCGCATCGCGAGCCTCATCGACGGGCGCGAGGCGTGGCCGAGCCAGATCCTCGCGATCACGTTCACGAACAAGGCCGCGGCCGACATGCGCGAGCGCGTCGAGGCGCTGCTCGGCGAGGCGGCCGGCGGCATGTGGATCTCGACGTTCCACTCGGCGTGCGTGCGCATCCTCCGCCGCGAGGCGCAGGCGCTCGGGTTGTCGAGCACGTTCACCATCTACGACTCGGCCGACCAGCGCACCATCCTGAAGCGCATCATCAAGGAGCTCGACGCCGACACGCTCGGCTTCACGCCCGCGAGCGCGCAGGCGAAGATCTCCAAGCTCAAGAACGAGCTGAGCGACGTCGAGACGTACGCACGCAACGTCAACATGAACGATCCGAACGACGTGATGTTCCTCGAGATCTTCCGCCAGTACACGCGCCGGCTGCGCGATGCGAGCGCGCTCGACTTCGACGACCTCATCAGCGAGACGGTCTACCTGTTCCGGGCGTTCCCCAAGGTCGCGGCGCTGTACCAGCGGCGGTTCCGGCACATCCTCGTCGACGAGTACCAGGACACGAACCACGCGCAGTACGCCCTCATCCGCGAGCTGACCCGCCCCGTCGAACCCGAGATCGTCGCCGAGCTCGACTCGCACGGCGTGCTGGTGCGGGGCATGACCGATGCCACGGGCGCGATTCCCGGCGCGAGCCTCACCGTCGTCGGCGACTCCGACCAGTCCATCTACGCGTTCCGCGGCGCCGACATCCGCAACATCGTCGAGTTCGAGCGCGACTTCCCGGGCGCGAAGGTCGTGCTCCTCGAGCAGAACTACCGCTCGACGCAGAACATCCTGAGCGCCGCCAACGCGGTCATCTCGAACAACTTCGACCGCAAGGAGAAGAAGCTCTGGACGGCCGACGGGGACGGCGACAAGATCACCGGCTACACCGGGTACTCGGCGCACGATGAGGCCCAGTTCGTCGCCGACGAGATCGAGGCGCTGCATCGCGCGGGCATCGCCTACCGCGACATCGCCGTGTTCTACCGCACCAACGCGCAGACCCGTGCGCTCGAGGAGATCTTCGTCCGGTCGGCGCTGCCGTACCGCGTGGTCGGCGGCACCAAGTTCTACGAGCGCGCAGAGATCAAGGATGCGATGGCGTACCTCATCGCGGTCGCGAACCCGCTCGACGAGCTCGCCATCCGGCGCATCCTGAACACCCCGAAGCGCGGCATCGGCCCCGCCACCGAGACGTCGATCGCGAGCTTCGGCGAGCAGAACGACCTGTCGTTCCGGCAGGCGATGCGGTCGGCCGACGGCCTCGGGCTCGGTCCGAAGGTCACGAGGGCGATCCTCGACCTCGCGAACCTGCTCGACGAGGCGGCAGCGATGCTCGTGCCGTCGCAGAGGGGCATCGCCGAGGGCACGAACGAGGGCGCCGCGAAGGTGTCCGACGTGCTCGCGTTCCTGCTCGACCGGTCGGGTCTCGTCGAGACCCTGCGCAACAGCCGCGACCCCCAAGACGAGACGCGCGCCGAGAACGTCGAGGAGCTCCTCGCGCAGACCAAGGACTTCGATCGCGAGAACCCCGGCGCCTCGCTCGTCGACTTCCTCACGCAGGTCTCGCTCGTGGCCGCGGCCGACGAGCTCGACGACGCGTCGGGCACGGTGTCGCTCATGACGCTGCACACCGCGAAGGGCCTCGAGTACCACGCGGTGTTCCTCACCGGCATCGAGGAGGGGCTGCTGCCGCATCAGATGTCGGCGTCCGAGCCGGGCGGCCCGGCCGAGGAGCGGCGACTGTTCTACGTCGGCATCACGCGCGCCCGCAAGCGCCTCTACCTCTCGCTCGCGATGAGCCGAGCGCAGTTCGGCGAGGTCTCGGTCGCGATGCCGAGCCGCTACCTGCAGGAGATCCCCGACGAGCTCATCGACTGGAAGCAGTCGCCGGGCACGGCCACGAGCCGCGGCGGCACCCAGCCGCGCGCGCTGAACGCACGCCGCGGCGGCTACGGCGCGGGCGGCGGAGGCGGCGGCGCCTGGGGCACGCGCGACCGCGACCTCGAGCGGTTCAGCGTCACGAAGTCGGCCGCCCCGAAGGCCGAATGGGCCAACCGGGTCACGGGCACCGTGCGCGACAACGGCGACCTCACGCTCGAGGCCGGCGACCGCATCCGCCACGTCGACTTCGGCGACGGCACGGTCCGCCAGGTCACCGGCGAGGGCACGAAGCGCATCGCGCACGTCGCGTTCGACACCGCGGGGCAGAAGAAGCTGCTCATCAAGATCGCGCCGATCGAGAAGCTGTGAGCTGGCCGGTCCGCGCGCAGCGCGTCGTGTACGAGAACCCGTGGATCCGGGTGACCGAAGACCAGGTGGTCCGGCCCGACGGCGGCGACGGCATCTACGGCGTCGTCGAGCTGCGCAACGACGCGGTCTTCGTGGTCGCGCTCACCGACGATGACGAGGTGGTGCTCGTCACCCTCGATCGGCACACCGTCGGCGCGTCCGTCGAGGTGCCCGCCGGCGGCGCCGACGGCGACGACCCGCTCGTCGCCGCACAGCGCGAGCTGCTCGAGGAGACCGGCTTCGAGGCCGCGCAATGGCGCGAGATCGGGCGCATGAACGCGCTCAACGGCGTCTGCCGCGCCACCGAGGTCGTGTTCCTCGCCACCGGCCTGCGCGAGTCGACGCCCGAGGCGCGTCCCGACCACCACCAGGCCGAGGAGGGCATCAGCGCCGTCCGCACGGTGCCGTGGAACGAGGTCATGCGGATGGTGCGCCACGGCGAGATCCGCGACGGCGAGACCGTGGCGGCGCTCATGTACGCAGCGCTCGCGCTCGGGCGCCTCGGCTGATCCCCGCTCAGCCCGCGTCGGTCGCGACGCCGCCCGCGAGCGCCGCCGGCAGCGGCAGCCGGGCGATCAGCCCCATCGCGTCGTAGGGCGCCCGTACCTTGATGTCGTTGTCGAAGTAGAGGTACGCGTCGCGCCCGGCGTCGAGGTGCGCCCGGGTCCATGCCGCCCAGCGGTCGAGCGACGCGTCGTCGTAGCCCGAGGCGTAGAGCTCCTCCTCGCCGTGCAGTCGCGCGTACGCGAAGTCGGCTGTGGTGCGGTCGATGCGGGGGTACTTCCCGGCGGTGTCGGCCGTGACGGATGCCGCGGCGTGACGCTCGAGCAGTGCCGACCATTCGTCGACGGCGTCCTCGAACGACGGATGGCGCACCTCGAACGCGTGCCGGATGGGCGCGTCGGCGCCCGCCGCGAAGGACGCGCGTCCCTCCATCCGCTCGTCATGGCGGGAGGCGAGCGCCGCGGCATCCGCTCTCGACCTCGGCAGCCGCGCCAGGAACGCGTCGAGCAGCTCGGCGTCGAAGGCGAGTGTGGGCGGCAGCTGCCACAGCACCGGTCCGAGCTTCGCGCCGAGATCGAGCACCCCGGAGGCGAAGAAGTTCGCGAGCGGTGCGTCGACGTCGCGCAGGCGCTTGATGTGCGTGACGAATCGCGGGCCCTTGACGGCGAACACGAACCCGTCGGGCGTTCCGTCGCGCCAGCGGTGCCAGTTCGCGGGCCGCTGCAGCGAGTAGAACGAGCCGTTGACCTCGATCGAGGTCATGCGCGCCGAGGCGTACGCGAGCTCGTCGGCCTGGCGGAGGCCCTTCGGGTAGAACACGCCGCGCCAGGGCCGGTAGAGCCAGCCCGAGATGCCGACGCGCGCCTCGGCCACGACGCCGCCCGCTAGACCGCTCCGCCGAGGAGCGCGCCGATGATCCAGGTGACCGCGAGTGCGAGCGCGCCGCCGACCACGACGCGCGTCACCGCGCGCACCCGGGGGGCTCCGCCGATCCAGGCCGAGAGCCATCCGGTGATCGCGAGCGCGATGATCACCGCGACGAACGTCGTCACGATGCGCCACTCCGGCGGCGGCACCAGGATCGCGATCATCGGCAGGACGGCGCCGATGAGGAACGCGGCCGCCGACGCCCACGCGGCATGCCACGGGTTCACGACGTCCTCCTGCGAGATGTGCAGCTCGGCCTCGAGGTGCGCGGCGAGCGCGTCGTGCGCGGTGAGCTCCTCGGCGACGCGCTCGGCGGTCTCGGGGGAGAGGCCCTTGTTGCGGTAGATCTCGGCGAGCTCGGCGAGCTCCTGCTGCGGCATGGTCTCGAGCTCGGCGGTCTCCTTCGCGATGAGGGCGCGCTCGGTGTCGCGCTGGCTCGACACCGACACGTACTCGCCGAGGCCCATCGAGATCGCGCCGGCGGCGACCGACGCGACGCCCGCGACCAGGATGGCGCCCACGTCGGTCGTGGCCGCCGCGACGCCGACCACGAGCGCGGCCACCGAGACGATCCCGTCGTTCGCCCCGAGCACGCCCGCGCGCAGCCAGTTGAGCTTCTCGTGCACCTTGCCGTCGTGGGGGTCGGTGCGGTGGGCCGGTTCGGCCGCGGCGTCGGTCATGCGGGCAGTCTCGCACCCGCACCGGCCGGCTCGCCAGCATGGCGAGCCTTGCCTGAGCCGGCGAGACGGCCTCCGGTGGATGGCGCCGGTTCGGGAGCCCGTCGGCGGCGGGGTACCATGGTCGCGGTTCGACTTATCTCGATATCGAGGTATCTTGACGTCGAGACTCTCACAGCCGGGCCTCCCATCCCACCATCCCTGCGCGCGGGCGCGCGGAACGATTGGAAGCAGAGCGTGGATCTTTACGAGTACCAGGCGAGAGACCTCTTCGAGAAGTACGGAGTGCCGGTGCTCCCGGGCATCGTCGCCGACACCCCCGAGGCGGTGCGCGCCGCCGCCGAGCAGCTCGGCGGGGTCGTCGTGGTGAAGGCCCAGGTGAAGACGGGCGGCCGCGGCAAGGCCGGCGGCGTCAAGGTCGCGAAGACGCCCGACGAGGCCGAGGCGGCGGCCCGCGACATCCTGGGCCTCGACATCAAGGGCCACGTCGTCAAGCGCGTCATGGTCGCCGGCGGCGCGAAGATCGCGCAGGAGTTCTACTTCTCGGTGCTCCTCGATCGCGCCAACCGCTCCTACCTGTCGCTGACCAGCGTCGAGGGCGGGATGGAGATCGAGCAGCTCGCCGTCGAGAAGCCCGAGGCCCTGGCCCGCATCGACGTCGACCCGGGCACCGGCATCACCCCCGACAAGGCGCGCGAGATCGCCCAGGCCGCGAACTTCCCGGCCGAGCTGGTCGACAAGGTCGCCGACGTGTTCGTGAAGCTCTACGACGTGTACACGAGCGAGGATGCGACGCTCGTCGAGGTGAACCCGCTGATCCTCTCGGAGGATGGCGAGATCATCGCGCTCGACGGCAAGGTCACGCTCGACGAGAACGCCGAGTTCCGCCACGCCGGCCACGCGCTGCTCGAGGACAAGGCGGCGGCCGACCCGCTCGAGGCGCAGGCCAAGGAGCTCGACCTCAACTACGTCAAGCTCGACGGCGAGGTCGGCATCATCGGCAACGGCGCGGGCCTGGTCATGTCGACGCTCGACGTCGTGGCCTACGCCGGCGAGAACCACGGCGGCGTGAAGCCCGCCAACTTCCTCGACATCGGCGGCGGCGCCTCGGCCGAGGTCATGGCCAACGGCCTCTCGATCATCCTCGGCGACCCGCAGGTCAAGTCGGTGTTCGTCAACGTCTTCGGCGGCATCACCGCGTGCGACCAGGTCGCCAAGGGCATCGTCGGCGCGCTCGCCGAGCTCGGCCACGCCGCGAACAAGCCGCTCGTCGTGCGCCTCGACGGCAACAACGTCGTCGAGGGACGCCGCATCCTCGAGGAGGCGGCGCACCCGCTCGTCACCCTCGCCGAGAACATGGACCAGGGCGCCGACAAGGCCGCCGAGCTGGCCGCCGCGTAGTTAGGACTCGAGAGCAATGACCATCTTTCTGAACAAGGACTCCAAGGTCATCGTCCAGGGCATCACCGGCGGCGAGGGCTCCAAGCACACCGCGCGCATGCTCGCGGCGGGCACCCAGGTCGTCGGCGGCGTCAACGCGCGCAAGGCCGGCACCACCGTGCTGCACAAGGACACGGAGGGCAACCCGATCGAGCTGCCCGTCTTCGCGACCGTGCAGGAGGCCATCGAGCAGACCGGCGCCGACGTGTCGATCGCGTTCGTGCCGCCGGCCTACACGAAGGACGCCGTGATCGAGGCCATCGACGCCGAGATCCCGCTGCTCGTCATCATCACCGAGGGCGTGCCCGTGCAGGACTCCGCCGAGTTCTGGGCATACGCCAAGGAGCAGGGCGAGAAGACCCGCATCATCGGCCCGAACTGCCCCGGCATCATCAGCCCCGGTGAGTCGCTCGTCGGCATCACCCCGGCGAACATCACCGGCAAGGGCCCGATCGGCCTCGTCTCGAAGTCGGGCACGCTCACGTACCAGATGATGTACGAGCTGCGCGACCTCGGCTTCTCGACCGCGATCGGCATCGGCGGCGACCCCATCATCGGCACCACGCACATCGACGCGCTCGCCGCGTTCGAGGCCGACGCCGAGACGAAGGCGATCGTCATGATCGGCGAGATCGGCGGCGACGCCGAGGAGCGTGCGGCCGACTTCATCAAGGCGAACGTGACCAAGCCGGTCGTCGGCTACGTCGCGGGCTTCACCGCGCCCGAGGGCAAGACCATGGGCCACGCCGGCGCGATCGTGTCCGGCTCGGCCGGCACCGCGCAGGCCAAGAAGGAGGCCCTCGAGGCGGCCGGCGTCAAGGTCGGCAAGACGCCGTCCGAGACGGCTCGCCTGCTGCGCGAGGTGTACGAGGCGCTCGGCGCGTAGCGTTCCGCGGAACCGCAGGGAAGGGCCCCGTCCGGCGATCGCCGGCGGGGCCCTTCGGTCTCAGGATGTGATTTCTCCTTGGGATGTCACGGATCGATCACGATGGTGCAGACCAGTGTGACCGGCTCGAGGTCTTCGAGCAGCAGCTCCACATCGTCCACCTCATCGGTGATGCCGTCGACATCAGGCGACGCGGCCGTGTTGTCGCAGTCGATGCTCGAGAAGGTGCCGCCGGGCACGAGCGAATCGACGCTGATGGTGACGTCGGTCAATGGCACATTGGTGAACGTGACCGTCGGTTCCGCGTCGTCGCATGCGCTCTCAGCGAGCACTGTTGCGGTCTGCGGATTGTCGGACGTCACGGCGTAGTTCTCGGGCTCGGTTTCCGTCACGGTGTACTCGCCCGCGTTGATGTTGGGCAGGCACGCACGCCCATCGGCGTTCGTGATGATTTCCTCAGGCTCCGTGAGGCCGCCGCCGGTCACGGTGAAGGTCACACCCTCCTGCGGCTGGTCCACGCCGATACCACCGGCCGCGTGCTTCATGGTCTTGTCGACCACGAGCGCACCGCAGTTGTCGAACCCGGTCGGTGCCGGTGCGATGAAGTCCTTCAGCGCCGACGTGAACGAGTCGGAGGAGCGACTCTTCAGGTACGCACTGCCGAACGCGGCACAGCCGGTGCCGGCAAGGGCATCGAAGTCGACCGTCGCTTCGCCGAAGGTGCGCGGTGACACATCGCCCAGTCCATCGGACTCACCCGCCGGGATCGCGGATTCGTTGATGCTGCCGGTTGCGAGGTTGGCATCGCTCAGGCTGATCCGGTCACCCCAGCATGGAGTGGCGTTCGCAGCCTCACACAGCGACTTGTTCCCCGTCGTCACCCACTCGGAGAGGAAGAGTTCGGGCGTCGTGCCGCCTTGGGCCAGGTCGTACTGGATGAGCAGGTCGCCGGCCAAGCGAACGGGCGTGATCCCGTTGTCGCTCAACTCGTCGGACTGGTTGAACTCGAAGTCCATGTTCGTTGTGCCCGAGGGCTCCTGGACTCGGTGCCAGAACATGTGCAGGAACTGGCCGTTCGCGTTCTCCTCGAGGTACAGACCGAAGCGGAGAAGATCGCTCTTGTTCGGCGGAATGCTCCCGTCGACCACGGTCGGGACTGCGGTGTCCTCCTTGGTGCCTTGTCCGAACGAGTCGTCGTTGGCCCCGGTCGGCTCGTCCGCCTTGACCGTGTAGGGATCACCCGCATCGGCGTCGGCTTCGTCCGACAGCGGCGCCGACGAAACGGTCTCCCAGTCGATCGACGGCGATGGGTCGTCTTGCTGGATGTTCGCGTCGGTGTCGATCTCGAAGTCACTGCCAGCCAGGCTCACCTCGGGGTGGGACGCCATCGCGGGGCCCGCGACGAGCGCGGTGGCTCCCAGAGCGACGAAGCCGGTCAGCGCTGCTGCGCGCAGACATCGCCTGCGGAATGCGATCCGCTGCTCGGGCGTGCGGGGTCGGGTTGTCAGGGGCATCTTCGCCTCCCGGGTTCGCAGTCTCGTCCGGTCCGGGCGGGCCGGACGTTCCGCTGCGGGGCGACGTGGCGGGATCGGGCTCTCGTCGTCGGCGCGTCCGGGACGGGGGTAAGGACGTCTCCGGGCGTGCATCGCGCCGTAGTGGTCTCACGCCGTTCCGCACGTTACTCCGGTCGCCGCAGCGCCGGAACACTGCATGAGCATTACTCATGTACCCAGATCGGGGTACACGACAGGATGTCCCGACCTGGAGGTCGAGACCATCCTCAGGGTGATGGGGGTCGGTTCTCTCGGCAGGGGCGCGCTCACGACCACACCCTCCAGGCGTGCAGGTCGGCCGTCGTAAGTCGAACCCCTTCAGCGCCGAGGTGAAGGCCCCGTCGGCGGTGCCGGCGGGGCCTTCACTGTCATGTGCGATCGAGCAGTTGCCTTCCCCCGATCACAGGCGTTTCCTTTCGATCACTCGCCGCTGCCGTTGTGGCCCACGGTCAGCCGTCATTGTCGATGGTTAGCACCGACGTCTCGTCACAGCTGGCCGCGATGTCCTCCTGGGCCGGGTTGGTGCTGTCATAGCTCACCTTCCACGAGAACGACCCGGATGCCGTCACCGGAGTGGTGTTGGCCGTGGACACGGTCTGCGGCGAGGCGCCGGCAACCTGTGCCGTCGTGCTGTAGATCGCGTCACCGGTGCAGTCGATGCTCGCGTACAGATCGAACGAGACGGTGCCCGCCAGGGCGCCACCCGCAGAGGCCGATACCGTCACCGAGTCGTTCGGCACCCAGTCCTGCGCGCTCGTGAGCGACGAGGGCACGCTGGTGACCACCACGTCCTCGTTCGCGTCGGAGCAGTCGTCATTGTGAGTGGTGCCCTCAGTGTTCGGCAGGTTCCCGCTGTACTCGGCGACCCAGTGATACGTGCCGGGAGCGGTGGGCGCGAACGCAGGCGAGTCGTAGGTGCCGTCACCGCTGACGTCCACCGGATCCGACGTGAACGCGACCGTCTCGCAATCATCCGGTCCGTACAGCGTGAAGGTGATCGTGCCTCCAGCCGCGGCCCCAGCAGTGCCGTCCAGGTTGATGACCGGGTCGGCAGGTTGGGTTGCGGTCCCATCCAGCGTGGCGGAGTCCGTCACCTCATCGCCGAGAAGAACATCCGCACCGGCGGTGGTCGCCAGGTCCGGGGTCACCGGGTTCACCTCGAAGCACTCGGTCTCGGTCGAGTCGCTCGACCCCGGGATACCGTTCTCGGAATCGCCGCTGAACTCGGCTCGCCAGCAGTACCGGCCGGCAGACGTGACGTAGGCGGTCGGCGAGGACACGGTCACTGGATACTCCGTACCAGCGAGGTCGGTCGAGCCGACACTTGTGCCGTCCTCGTCGCAGAGGTCCGGCGCGTCAACCTTGCAGAGGTAGAACGCCACCGAGCCCGCCGGAGTGGCAGTGCCCCCGGTCAGGCTGACCTCAGCAGAGTCCTGCACGGCCACGACGCCGGTGCCGATCGACAGACCGCCATCGGGGATGTCCGCGCCCTCACCATCCTTGGGTGTGGTCACCGTGGACGAACTGCAGTTGCTGATCGCCGGTGGGTCACCGAGGATCGTGTCCTTGTAATCGGCAGTGTCGGAGTTGCCGGTCACGGTGCTCGGAATGGTGTTGGCGAAAGTAAGGCACTCTGTCGACCCGTCGAAGATGGTCGCCGTGAGGTTGAGGGTGGCTTCACCACGGAACCCATCTGAGCTGTACGCGGCATGAGAGACCGTTTCGTCCAGATCGAGCGCCGGGCCCAGGGTGAGGTTCGGTGCGGTGCCGCTCCACTCGCGGAGGAACAGGTCGAGACTGCCACCCTGCTGGTCCCAGAGGATCATGAAGTCACCGGCCTGGCGGTTCGCCCACGGGTTGCAGTCGGCGATCAACTGGGCGTTGGTCTTCGAGTAGTCGCAAACATCAGGCGCAGGATCCTGCATGAACTCGTACGCGATGAATCCACTACCGGTGCTCTTGTCCCGCTCCCAGGCGAAGTACAGCCAGTCGTCCCCGGCGGCGTCCTTCGCGGTGTCCAGCCAGGCTTGACGCAGGTCGACCTGGGAGTTCGGGTTGGTCTCGCCGAGAGTGGGCAAGGCGTCGCTGTGGATGACGCCAATCTTCGTGGTGTTGGAGTTGAGTGGTCCGAGCTCCTTCACGTTTCCGAACGGGTCCGGAATCGGGTCGCCGGTGTCGTCATCCGGCACGATGCCGTCGATGTTGAAGGGGGAGTGGTCCGCGAGCGCCGGGCCCGCGACCATGATCGTGGCAAGAGTGAGACAGCCTGCTGCCACTGCAGCAAGCCCACGCCGTCGTCTCCGTATGGAGAGCTCGGGCGTGCGGGGTGGGGTTGTCAGGGGCATCATCGCCTCCCGGTTCGCAGTTTCGTCCGGTCCGGGCGGCCCGGACGTTCCTCTGCGGGCGGTGGGCGGACTCGGGCGTCCGTCGTAGGCGCGTCCGGTGACGGGGGTAAGGACGTCTCCGGGCGTTCATCGCGCCGTAGTGGGTCTCACGCCGTTCCGCAGGTTACTCCCGTCCAGGCGACTCCGGAACTGTTATCGAGAATCGCTCATGTACCCAGATCGGGTGTCATCGCATGCTCGTGGGCGGTGTCGTCGCGCACAAGCGGGTCCCGCCGGCGATGCCGGCAGGACCCTCTGTGTTGAGCCCTTGGCTGAGGTCGCCCTTTCACGGCCCAGCCGGATCAGGTCAAGGGAAATTCGGGTCCGGGATGAACGTTCCGACATTCAGGTGGATGCCGTAGTAGTTCGCTGCCGGAATGGGTCCCGAGCTGCACGGGTCGGTCGTGCAGGTGACCTTGCTGGCGAACAGGCCGGGTGACGGGTTGCCGGATGGCGCGGTCGAGTAGCCCTGGATCATCAGGTTCGCGCCGTTGTCGGCGTAGTCGAACCCTGGGAGCAGGTCGATCGTGACCGTCACCTGCCCGCCGACCACGGCCGAGATGGTCGCGGTGCCGACGAGCGTGGTCTGGCCGGCGTACACGTCGTACGTGTCCCCGCCGGGAGCGCGACCACGTAGGTCGCCCGGTTGCCGCCTCGGAGGTTGTAGCGGATCGTGCCCGGCCCGTCGTTGGCGGCCCATGCGGTCTCGCCCTGGAACACGAGACACTGCACCCTCACCGTGACCGACTCGCCGTCGCTCGCCAGCTCCCCGCTGTCGTCCGAGGTCAGCGTCGCAGTGTTGTTGTAGACGTGGTCGCCGCAGTCCTCGGCGCCGTAGTCGTCCCACGAGAAGGTGTCGGAGTACTCGAGCGAGTCGCCGTTCGGTGCCGTGAAGGACTTCTCCTGCGTCCCGAAGAGATCGCTGATGTCGGTCACCTTCACGGTCTCGTCGGTCACGGTCGCCGGGTCGCCCCAGACGATCGGGACGTCGTCGGACTCGTACGTCCCGCCCGACTCCGTCGTCGCGACGGCCTTGTTAGAGCCGCTGACCTGACCGGTGACGGCCTCGGAGTACGTGCAGTCGAAGCTGTCGCCGATGGCGAGGGTCACGGGGAACACCACGGTCCCGCAGTCGAGTGCGATGAGGCCGCCGACACCCTCGATCGTGAGCGTGTCGACGAGGTCGGTCACGGTGGCCGGCAGGGTGCCGTCGTTGAGGACGGTCACCGTTCCGGAGACGGTGTGGCCGGAATCCGTGTAGCCGTCGTAGGTCACGTCGACCGTCCAGTTGACCTCGCCCGTCTGCGACCCGCCTCCGCCGGGCGCGTAGAGCACCTCGGTCTTGTCCACGGACTTGTCGAGGCTCCAGTCGTGCCGGCGGTCGAACGACGTGTCGACGGTCTTCGAGACGTCGAGCGACTCCACGCCCTCGTAGTAGCAGGCGGTGATGTGGCTGATGTCCTGCGTGTCCACGTTCTCGTGGGTCCCGCTCGAACCGCCGCTCAGTTGCGTGACGTCCTGCCCGGCCTTGACCAGGAACGCGGCGACCGGCGGAACGGCGTTCGACCAGGAGAACGACTTCGAGTCGTCGAAGATCGTGATCGTCAGGCTGGTGATCCCGGATCCCTCCCACTCGTCGGCGGGATCGGGGTAGACGTAGGTGCCGTCCTCGCCCGTGTCGAGCTTGACGCCGAAGTCGAATCCTTCAGCCTGACACTCGTCGGTCGCACCGTCCGCCGCGGCGGACGTCGCGACCACGAGCGCCCGCGAAGGCGAGCGCGCCGGCCGCGGCAGCCGCGACCCATCGCTTCAACATGTTGGGTACTCCATCTCCGCACCCTCGCGGCGACGATGACTCGGGTGACGACTCGGGCTTCGCCTGACCTGCCTGTCGGCTGGTCGTGGTGCGGTCGCATCGGGTGAATGCTCGGGTTGGCCTCGTCGTTCGTGGGGCGTCGGAGGCATTCTGCGCCGCTCGAAACAAGATGAGAATCCCTCGAACTAGGGGTTTACGTTGCGAGAGGAACGTCGAGAGCGCAGCATGGTGCCATGACCGACCGCGCACGCGCCGAGCAGACCGAGGCGGCCCGTGCGCAGCCGACGCCCAAGCGTGGCGCGGTCCACGTCCTGCGCGCGAGCTTCGTCACCGAGGAGTCGGTCTACGGCGTCATCCTGGTCTCGGGCATGATCGTCGTCGCCGGCGGCCACGGCGACAGCTCGTGGACCACCTTCTGGACGGTGACGACCACGGTCATCGTCTTCTGGGCCGCGCACCTGTACGCGGGGACGGTGGCGTCGCACGGCATGGACGACCACCGCATGGTCGGCCTGGGGGAAGCCTTCCGCCACGCCTTCCGCCGCTCGCTCGGCATGCTCGTCGCCGCGCTGATCCCGTCGTTCATCCTCCTGCTCGGCGCCACGCGCGCCGTGCCCGACTCGATCGCCCTCTGGACCGCCCTCTGGGTCTGCGTGGGGGTGCTCGCCGTGCTCGGCTTCATCGCCTTCCGCAGACGCGGCGCGAGCCTCCTGATGCAGGTGCTCGGTTCGCTCGGCACCGCGGGCTTCGGCGTCGCGATGATCCTCCTGAAGGCGTTCGTGCACTGAGCCGCGGCGCCGCCGCGGGACCATCGTCCCCCCGCCCGGAGCGTGCGCCGATATCGTCGGCAGCGAAGGCGTCCGTCGACGGGGGAGTGCGCGCCATGACCGATCCGATCAGCACCGACGAACAGCTCCGCGCCCGCATCGCCGCCCTCGAGGCCGAGAACGCGAGCCTCCGGGCGTCGACGGATGGCGCGGTCGCCGGCTCCGCGACATCCGCCGCCGCCCCTCGACCCAAGCGCCATCGCGGCCGCACCGTCGCGGCCGTCGCGCTGGTGATCATCGGCCTCCTGCTCGCGCCGGTCGCGCTCGTGAGCGCGTGGGCGCGACTGCAGCTCGTCGACACCGACCGGTTCGTCGCGACCTTCGCCCCGCTCGCCGAGGACCCCGACGTGCAGTCGTACATCGCCGACCAGGTGACGGTCGCCATCGAGGACGAGGTCGACATCCCCGCCCTCACCAAGGACGTGTTCGACGGCATCCGCAGCCTCGACCTGCCGCCGCGCGCCGAGGACGCGCTCGGCCTGCTCGAGGGCCCGGCCGCCGAGGGCCTCAGCCGCCTCGTGGGCACCGCGGTCGACCGGGTCGTGACCTCCGACGCCTTCGCCGACGTGTGGGCGGCGGCACTCCGCGCGAGCCACCGGCAGTTCACCGCGGCGCTCCAGGGCGATCCCGACGCCGCACTCGCGATCGGCCCGGAGGGCGCGCTCAGCGTGCAGCTTGGCCCGGTCATCGAGGCCGTGAAGGAGCGGCTCGAGGAGCGGGGCGTCGGCTTCGCGTCGGCGATCCCCGTGATCGAGAAGAGCGTGGTCATCGCGCAGGCCGACTCGCTCGTGCTCGTCCAGACCGTGTACACCCTCGCGGTCGCGGTCGGCACCTGGCTGCCGTTCGTGGTGCTCGCCCTGCTGATCGCCGGAGTGCTCGTCGCGAAGAGCCGAAGCCGCGCGCTCGTCTGGACCGCCGGCGGCCTCGCCTTCACCATGCTCGTCACCCTGGCCGGTTTCGGCACCGCGCGACTGTTCTTCGTCGGCACCGTGAGTCCCTCGATCATGCCCGCGGGGACCGCCGAGTCGCTCTACGACGGGCTGACCGAGCTCATGGTCTCGACGACTGCCGCGTTCGTCGTGCTTTCGATTGCGGTCGCGCTCATCGCCTGGCTGTCGG
The DNA here is from genome assembly GCF_055564615.1 of Agromyces sp. NPDC029043. Lineage (NCBI taxonomy): Bacteria > Bacillati > Actinomycetota > Actinomycetes > Micrococcales > Microbacteriaceae > Agromyces > Agromyces sp. NPDC029043. The sequence continues at coordinate 219,522 of NZ_JBVHVX010000006.1, forward strand.
GCCCGTGGCGCCCGGCGCGGGCCGTGCGGGGCTTCGCCGACGACGGGTTCGGCGCGGTGCGCCGCAGCGCCGAGGCGCACGGCATCACGACCGGCCGGTTCGGCGAGGCGCTCGACCGGTACCGGGTGGCCGTGTACGCGGCGATCGCCGTGATCGCGGCGCTCGTGCTGCTCGCCTCCCGTCCGCTCGCGGTGTCGACCGTGGTGTGGACGGTCGTGCTCGCGCTCGTCGCGGTGCTGCTCGTGGAGCTGCTCCGCCGCCCGCACGCCGCCGCCACCGTCGAGGTCGTTGAGGACGAAGGTCTACCGAGTACGACGGCCGGAGCGGGCGGCGTCGGCGCCGCCGCCGGAACGACCGCCGGAGGCACGACCGCGGCCGGGACCACCGGCGCGTCGACCGCCGAGGTCGACGAGGCGCTGCGTCGCGTCGACTCCGCACGTCCTGCCGGCTGACTCGCGGGCGGGGCGTAAGGTCGAGTGCGATGCAACGCACGACCATCGCCCTGCTGGCTGCGCTCGAGGCCACCGTCTCCGCGCTCGTCGGGTACGGCATCGCCCTCGTGCCGCTCATGGTGCTGTGGGCGACCCACTTCGGCCTCGCGGCACCGCTCGACGTGTTCTTCCGCGCGGCCGCCGACGCGTGGCTGCTCGGCCACGGGGTCGACCTCGACGTGCATCTCGACGAGGTCACGGCGGCCGGGCTCGGCATCGCCGGTGCCGACGCGCCGTTCGCGATCACGATCGCGCTGCTCGGGTTCTCGCTGCTCACGTTCGCGTTCGGCGTGCGGATCGGCCGCCGGGCCTCGGCGAGCGGCACCCCCATCGTCGGGGCCGTCTCGGCGGTCCTGGTCACGGGCCTGATCGGCGCCGCACTGGCCGTGGCGGCCGCGACGGAGCTGGCCCAGCCGGTGGTCTGGCAGGGGGCGGTGCTGCCCGCCCTCGTCATGTCGGCGGGCGTCGTCGTCGGCGTCGCGGTCGCGTTCGCGAACGGCGGCTGGGCGACGGATGCCGCGACCGGCGCGGTGCGCCGGGCCGTCGACGTCGTGCCGCCCGTGGGCCGTGCCGGCATCCGATCCGTCCTGCGCATCGGGTTCGGCTCGGCCCTCGGCGTCATCGCCGTCGCCGCGGTGCTCGTGACGTTGCGCATCGTGATCGAGTACCCGACGATCGTCGGACTTCACCAGGCGCTCGCCGCCGGCGTCGACGGCGGGATCGCGATCACGCTGGCCGAGCTCGCCCTCCTGCCGAATCTGGTGGTGTGGGCCGCGGCATGGCTGCTCGGCCCGGGCTTCGCGCTCGGTGCGGGCACGACGGTGTCGCCGAGCGTGACGCTCGTCGGTCCGGTTCCGGGGCTCCCGCTGCTCGGCGCCGTGCCCGCCGAGGGCGCACCGCTCGGGGTGCTGTGGCTCGCGTTGCCGGTGCTGCTCGGGTTCGGCGGCGCCGTCCTCGTCGCGAGGTCGGTGCCCGAGCGCCGCGACGAACCGTGGTGGGCGACGCTTGCCGTCGGCCTCGGGGCGGGCGCGGTCGCCGGAGCCCTGCTCGGTGCACTCGCCGCGGCGTCGTCCGGTGCCGCCGGGCCGGGCCGGCTCGAAGAGGTGGGTCCTGACGCCCTCCTCGTCGCGGCCTCGGCGGCGGCCAGCGTGGCCGTCGGCGCGGTCGCCGGGGCGTTCGCGGCGCGCTCGCGCGCCAGGCACGCCCGCGGACCGGTTTCCGAGCGGGAGCGCCGGTCGCCGCCCGCGGCAGCGGATCCTGCGCCGCCCTCGACGCCGACGCCGCCGTCTCCCGTGCCGTCCGCGGCCGCGAGCCCCTCCGACGAGACCGAGCCGCTCGACGGCCTGGTCCGCGGGAGCCGCTCCCGCTGAGGCGCGGCGGTCGCGCTCGCACGAGCGGCCGACCTCGTGTCATCCGCTCGCCTGCGCGCCCGGTACCCTCGTAGGGTGCTGAAGCTCGTCGTGCTGATCTCGGGCACGGGATCGAATCTCCGCGCGCTCCTCGAGGCGTCGGAGGACGCCGAGTTCCCCGCCCGGGTGGTCGCGATCGGCGCCGACCGCGAGGCCGAGGGGCTCGCGCTCGGCGAGGCGTTCGGTATCCCCGCGTTCACGGTGCCGTTCACCGCCTACGAGTCCCGCGAGGAGTGGGGCGAGGCCCTCATCGAGCAGGTGCGGCGATGGGAGCCCGACCTGGTCATCCTGTCCGGTCTCATGCGGCTCGTCCCGCCCTCGGTCGTCGACGCGTTCAGCCCGCACCTCGTCAACACGCACCCCGCGTACCTGCCCGAGTTCCCGGGCGCGCACGGCGTGCGCGACGCGATCGCCGCCGGCGTCACCGAGACCGGCGCGAGCCTCATCGTCGTCGACAACTCCGTCGACGGCGGGCCGATCATCGCGCAGGAACGCGTGCCCGTGCTGCCCGGCGACACCGAGACCACCCTCCACGACCGCATCAAGCCCGTCGAGCGGCGCCTGCTCATCCAGGCGGTCCTCGACATCGCGAACTCGCACCTCGACCTGAAGGAGCTCCGACCATGAGCGGCCCCGGCATCGACCCGAGCCTCTACCGCGACCGCGACGTCGTGCCCGTGCGCCGCGCGCTCATCGCCGTGAGCGACAAGACCGGTCTCGTCGAGCTCGCCGCGGCGCTCGTCGATGCCGGCGTCGAGATCGTGTCGACCGGCGGCACCTCGAAGGCGATCGCCGACGCCGGCCTCCCGGTCACGCAGGTCGCCGACGTCACCGGCTACCCCGAGCACCTCGACGGCCGCGTCCGCACGCTGCATCCCGGGGTGCACTCCGGCCTGCTCGCCGACCTGCGGCTCGAGCACCACGAGCGCGAGCTCGCCGGGCTCGCCATCAAGCCGTTCGAGCTCGTGGTCGTGAACCTCTACCCGTTCGTCGAGACGGTCGCCTCGGGCGCCGCGCCCGACGCGGTGGTCGAGCAGATCGACATCGGCGGCCCGGCGATGGTGCGCGCGTCGGCGAAGAACCACGCCAACGTCGCCGTCGTCGTCTCGCCCGACCGCTACGACGAAGTGGTCTCGTCGGTGCGCGCCGGCGGCACGACGCTCGCCCAGCGCCGCGACCTCGCGCGCGAGGCGTTCCGCCACACTGCGACCTACGACATCGCGGTCGCCTCCTGGATCGGCAGCGTCGTCGCCCCTGACCAGGCGGTCGAGGAGTCCCCCTTCCCGGCCTGGGTCGGCGCCGCCTGGACCAAGGATGCCGACCTGCGGTACGGCGAGAACTCGCACCAGAAGGCCGCGCGCTACTCCGCCGTCGGCGGCCGGCCCGGCATCGCCCAGGCCGAGCAACTGCACGGCAAGGAGATGTCGTACAACAACTACGTCGACGCGGATGCCGCGGTGCGGGCCGCGTACGACTTCGACGCGCCGGCCGTGGCGATCATCAAGCACGCCAACCCGTGCGGCATCGCCGTCGCGGCAGCAGGCGCCGCCGACCCGATCGCCGACGCGCACCGTCGCGCCCACGAGTGCGACCCCGTCTCGGCGTTCGGCGGCGTGATCGCCGCCAACCGCACGGTGACCCGCGAGATGGCCGAGACCGTCGCCGGCATCTTCACCGAGGTGCTCGTCGCGCCCGGGTTCGAGCCCGAGGCCGTCGACGTGCTCACGCAGAAGAAGAACATCCGCCTGCTGCGCCTGCCCGAGGGCTTCACGCCGCCGATCACCGAGATCCGGCAGGTCTCCGGCGGCCTGCTCCTGCAGCAGGCCGACCGGTCGTTCGCCCCCGCAACCGAGTGGACCCTCGCCGCGGGCGGGCCCGCCGACGACGCGACGCTCGCCGACCTCGAGTTCGCGTGGCGGGCCTGCCGGGCCGTGAAGTCCAACGCGATCCTGCTGGCGGCAGACGGCGCGTCGGTCGGCGTCGGCATGGGGCAGGTCAACCGCGTCGACTCCTGCAAGCTGGCCGTCGAGCGCGCCGGCGACCGGGCGGCGGGCTCGGTCGCGGCATCCGACGCCTTCTTCCCGTTCGCCGACGGCCTGCAGATCCTGCTCGACGCGGGCGTGAAGGCCGTCGTGCAGCCCGGCGGGTCGGTGCGCGACGAGGAGGTCGTCGCGGCGGCGACGGCCGCGGGCGTCACCATGTACTTCACGGGCGAGCGCCACTTCTTCCACTAGCCCGCTCCACCGTCGAGGTCGCAGTACCCTTGAGGTGAGGGCGCCCACGAAGCGTCCGCACCGCCGCGCCCACAAGGCGACGAACAAGGAGAACGATCGATGACGATCATGGACGCCCCCGTCCCCGCCCCTGCCCACGAGGTCCACGCCGCACTGCCCGTCGACGCGCCAGACCACGAACGCGTGCTCATCACGCGAGGTCCCCGCTCCGGGCTCACGATCATCGTCGCGGTGCACAGCACCGCGCTCGGCCAGGCCCTCGGCGGCGCCCGCGTCTGGCAGTACGAGCACTGGACCGACGCGCTCGCCGACGCGCTGCGCCTCTCGCAGGCGATGACGCTGAAGAACGCGGCCGCGGGCCTCGCGCGCGGCGGCGGCAAGTCGGTCGTCTGCATCCCCGCGGGCGAGACGCTCGACGAGGCGCGCCGCCACGACGCGATGCTCGACCTCGGCGACGCCGTCGAGTCGCTCGGCGGTGCGTACATGACCGCTGAAGACGTCGGCACGAGCGCTGAGCTCATGGCCGTGGTGCACGAGCGGACCCGGCACGTGTGCGGCCTGCCCGCCGAGCAGGGCGGCGTGGGCGAGCCGGCGGATGCCACGGCGGCCGGCGTGCACGCGGGCATCCTCGCGACACTCGACCACGTGTACGGCTCGCGCGACGTCGCCGGGCGCCACTTCGTGGTCGCCGGCCTCGGCCAGGTCGGCGGTCGCCTCGCGCGGGCGCTCGCCGCCGGCGGCGCCCGTCTCACGGTGACGGATGTCGCGGACGCCAAGCGCGAGCTCGCCGACGAGCTCGGCGCCACCTGGGTCGCGCCCGCCGACGCGCATCGCGTCGAGGCCGACGTGTTCGTGCCCTGCGGCCTGGGCGGCGTGCTCACCCCCGAGGTCGTCGACGAGCTGCGGGTGCGCGCCGTCGTCGGCGCCGCGAACAACCAGCTCGCCCACCGCGACGTCGCCCGGATGCTGCGTCAGCGCGGGATCGTCTGGGCGCCCGACTTCGTGGTGAACGCGGGCGGCGTCGTCTACCTCGACCTCGCCTCCGCGCCCGGCATCGGCCAGGAGGAGCTCGACCACCGGATCGCCGGCATCGGCGACGTCGCCGGCGCCGTGCTGCGCGACGCCGACGCCGCGGGCATCACGACGCTCGAGGCCGCCGAGCGCCTCGCTCGCACCCGCCTGGACGCCGCGCGCTGACCCGCGGTCCGACGGCGCCGGGGCGGGTCCGGCGCCGTCCGACCGGGCCCGGCCGGGCCGATAGGCTCGTGCCCATGACGCCCCCCGCGACACGTCCCCCGGCCGTCCCCGACCGAACGCACGCGCAGGCGTCGGTGGCCCGACGGTCGTTCGCGGCGCTCGCGTCGGCCGCCGTGGTGGCCCTGGTCGCGTTCGCAGCCGGCGTCCTCGCGGCGTTCGTCGGGCAGGGGCAGAGCCCCGCCGTCCTCGGCCAGGCCGTGCCGTACTTCTCGCTCGCGGCGGTCGTGCTGTGGGCCCTCCTGTGCGTCGGGAACGCCGCCGGAGCGCTGCGCGCCTGGTTCCTGGCGCTCCTGGTCGGCCTGACCTCGGCGGTGCTCGCGACGATGCTGGCCGCGAGCGCGAACGTGCTGTCGTCGGGGCTCGCCATCACGGCCGAGGTCTTCTCGCTGCTGCTCGGCACGCTCCTCGGCGTCAACCTGGTGTTCATCATCGCGGCGGTCCTCGCCGAGGTGTTCCTCGCCCGCCGCGTCGCGCGCGCGGTGCTCCGCCATCGCCCGTCGTCGGTCGCGCGCCATGTCGCCCTCGTGCGGATCCCCGCGTCGAACCTCGACGAGGGCGAGCTGACCCACATCGAGCGACGTCCGGTCGACCAGGCGAAGGCCGACGAGCAGTGGGACGACTACTGCGCCGCGCTGGTCGCCGAGGGATGGGACACCGTCGAGGTCGACGCGGCCCCCGACCTGCCCGACTCGGTGTTCATCGAGGACACCGTGGTGTTTTTCCGCGACCTCGCCGTGCTGGCCAATCCCGGAGCCGATTCGCGCAAGCCCGAGATCGACGCCGTCGAGCGCGCGGTCCGCGCGATGCCGGGCCTCTCGGTCGCGCAGATCACCGCGCCCGGCACGCTCGACGGCGGCGACGTACTCAAGGTCGGCGACGTCGTCTACGTCGGCGCGTCGACGCGCACGAACGCCGAGGGCATCCGCCAGCTCCGCGCCATCCTGGTGCCCCGCGGCTACACGGTCGTCGCCGTGCCCGTCACGAGGACCCTGCACCTGAAGAGCGTCGTGACCGCGCTGCCCGACGGCACCGTGATCGGCGATCCCGACCTCCTCGAGACCACGACGCTGTTCCCGCGCTTCCTGCCCGTGCCCGAGCCCGAGGGCGTCGCCGTCGTCGTGCTCTCGGATGACACGCTGCTGATGTCGGCCTCGGCGCCGCGCACGGCCGAGCTGCTCTCGGGACTCGGCTACCGGGTCGTGACCGTCGACATCAGCGAGTTCGAGAAGCTCGAGGGATGCGTCACCTGCCTGTCGGTGCGCGTGCGCTGAGCGCCGTCCGCACGCAGGCTCGGGTGCGCCCGATGCGGGGTCGCGCACGATCGGGTCTTGCGCGCAACATCGGCGAACCCATACTCTGAAGGGCTGGCCGCTCGGGGAACCATCCGGGAGGCCCGAGGTTCGTGACGACGACGCAGGAGGACGACATGCTGACCACCGACTACCCCGCCCGCACGGTCGCGGCGTTCGGTCCGCTCGTCCGCACGCACGTCGCCGCCTCCGCCACGGTCGTCGCCGGCTAGCTCCCGACACCGTCCTGCCGGCGGGAAGCCGGCCGTTTCCGAGGGACTCCACCGTCCCGTCCCATTCGCGCGCGGGATCGCGCGCGACGCTCTCGCGTTCTCTCGACGAGGTCCGCATCGACGCGACCCGTCGCGCTTCCCGGAAGGAACCGGCGTGACCGCCACCCACCACTCCCACCCTCCTCACGCGCAGCGCACCGGCACGGTGCGCTCCCTGCTGCGCCTGCGCGAGTACGTCGGCCCGGCGATGCCGGCGATCGTCGCCAGCACGGCGGCGTACCTGGTCGCCCAGCTCATCGCCCTCGCGATTCCGCAGGTGCTCGAACAGGTCGTCGACGGCCCGCTCGCCGACGGCGATCGCGCGGCGGTCGTGCCGCTCTCGCTGCTCGTGCTCGCGCTGGGCGCCGGCGAGGCCGCGATGTTCGCGTTGCGCCGCTGGCTCGTGCTCACGCCCACCACGCGCGTCGAGGCCCGCATGCGCAACGCGCTCTACCGCAAGCTGCAGGACCTGCCCGTGAGCTTCCACGACCGCTGGCCGAGCGGCCAGCTGCTCTCGCGCGCCGTGACCGACCTCGGGCTCATCCGCCGATGGCTGGCGTTCGGGCTTGTGCTGCTGGTCGGCAACCTGCTCGTGCTCGTCGCCGGCGCGATCATCCTCATCTCGATGAGCTGGGTGCTCGGCCTCGTCTTCCTGGCGTGCTCGGTGCCGCTCTGGATCGTCGGCTACCGCTTCGAGGGCCGGTACTCCGAGGTGTCCCGGCGAAGCCAGGACCAGTCGGGCGACCTCGCGACCGCGGTCGAGGAGTCGGTGCACGGCATCCGCGTGCTGAAGGCCTTCGGCCGTGGCAAGCACGCGCTCAGCTCCTTCCGTGAGCGCGCCGAGCAGCTGCGCTCGACCGAGATGGAGAAGGCGCGCCTCGACGCCAGCATCTGGGTGTGGATCCTCGTCGTCCCCGCGGTCGCGCTCGCGATCTGCCTCGTGCTCGGCGTCTGGCTCGCATCGCAGGGCGAGCTCACCGTGGGCCAGCTCGTCGCGTTCTTCGCCACCGCCGCGGTGCTCGCCTGGCCGATCGAGTCGATCGGGTTCCTCCTCGCCTTCTCGCTCGACGCGCGCACGGCGACCGATCGCTTCTTCGACATCCTCGACAGCGAGAACACGATCACCGATCCCGAACGTCCGGCGTCGATCGAGCGCCCGCGGGGCGAGCTGGCCTTCACGGACGTGCACTTCCGGTACCAGGACTCGCCCGAGCGGCAGGCCGACCTGCTCGACGGCGTCGACCTCGTGCTGGAGCCGGGCGAGACGATGGCGCTCGTCGGCCTCACGGGCTCGGGCAAGACCACGATGACCGCGCTCGCGACGAGGCTCTACGACGTCACGTCGGGCTCGGTGACGCTCGACGGCGTCGACGTGCGCGCGCTCACGCGCGAGGAGCTCCGCCGCCACCTCGCGATGGCCTTCGAGGACGCGACGCTGTTCTCGGCGTCGGTGCGCGAGAACGTGCTGCTCGGCCGTCCCGAGCTGGCCGGCGCGGCGGCATCCGACCCGCACGTCGCGGCCGAGGCCGAACGCGTCCTCCGCGATGCGCTGCGCATCGCGCAGGCCGGGTTCGTGTACGGGCTGCCCGACGGCGTCGACACGAAGGTCGGCGAGGAGGGCATGAGCCTCTCGGGCGGCCAGCGCCAGCGGCTCGCGCTCGCGCGCGCGGTCGCGGCCGAACCCGCGGTGCTCGTGCTCGACGACCCCCTCTCGGCGCTCGACGTGGCGACCGAGGCGAAGGTCGAGGCCGAGCTGCGGCGGGTCCTGGCCGGCACGACCGCGCTGATCGTCGCGCACCGGCCGTCGACGGTCATGCTCGCCGACCGCGTGGCCCTCCTCGAGGACGGGCGCGTCACCGCGGTCGGCACCCACTCCGAGCTGCTGCGCGAGTCCGACCACTACCGCTACGTGATCTCGAGCCTCGTCGACGAGGAGCGTCGCGCGCAGGCCGAGGCATCCGACCTGATCGACGACGACGAGCGTCTCGAGACGCGTCCGGCTGCAACGGACGCGTCCCGGCCACCGGAGGACATCGCACGAGAGGAGGCGATCCGATGAGCACCGTCGACGGCGTCCAGGGCGAGGAGCGCCACGAGTACACCAGGGCCGAGTCGCGTCAGCTGCGCGGCCGCAGCCTGCGCCTGCTCGGGTCGCTGCTGCACCCGCTGCGCGCGCAACTGTGGCTCACGATGGCGATCGTCGTGGTGTCGACGGGCGCGCAGGTCGCGGGCCCCGCGCTCATCGCGTACGGCATCGACCAGGGTCTCCCGGCCCTCATGCGCCAGGAGTGGATGCCCGTCGCGCTCGCCGGCCTCGCGTACCTCGCGACCGGCGCCGTCGGCGCGTTCCTGATCGCGTGGTACATCCGGCTGGCCGCGCGGATCAGCCAGGCCGTGCTCATCGACCTGCGCACGCGGGTGTTCCTGCACACGCAGAAGCTCTCCCTCGAGTTCCACGAGTCGTACACCTCGGGCCGCATCATCTCGCGGCAGACGAGCGACCTCGACGCGATCCGGGAACTGCTCGACGAGGGCATCAACCAGCTCGTGCGCGGCGTGCTCTACATGGTGTTCACGGCGATCGCGCTCGTGTGGCTCGACTGGGTCTCGGGGCTCGTGCTCGTCGCGGCCATGCTCCCGCTCGCGCTGCTCACGCGGTGGTTCCAGGTGCGCTCGCAGCGGCTCTTCCGCCGGTCGCGCGTCGCGAGCGCCAGCCTCATCGTGCAGTTCGTCGAGACGATGACCGGGATCCGCGCGGTGCAGGCGTTCCGCACCGAGGCGCGCAACGAGCGCCGGTTCGGCGAGCTCACCGAGGAGTACCGCGAGGTGAACGCGCGCGTGCTCGGCCTGTTCGCGATCTACAACCCGTCGCTCGCGCTCATCGGCAACATCGCCGTCGCGGTCGTGCTGCTGGTGGGCGGCTTCCGGGTGGTCGACGGCGGCCTCGAGGTGGGCGTGCTGCTCGCGGCGGTGCTGTACACCAAGCGCTTCTTCGACCCGATGGAGGAGCTCGCGATGTTCTACAACTCCTACCAGTCGGCGGCCTCGGCGCTCGAGAAGATCTCGGGCGTGCTCGAGGAGCAGCCGAGCGTGCCCGACCCGACCGACCCGGTCGACCTGTGGTCGGCCGACGGTCGCGTGCGGTTCGAGGGCGTCGAGTTCGCGTACACGCGGGACCGCGTGGTGCTGCCGCGGTTCGACCTCGAGATCCCGGCCGGGCAGACGGTCGCGCTCGTCGGCTCGACGGGCGCCGGCAAGTCGACGCTCGCGAAGCTCATCTCCCGGTTCTACGACCCGAGCGACGGCGTCGTCGAGCTCGACGGGGTCGACCTGCGCCGGATGCACCCGAAGGACCTGCGCCGCGCGATCGTGATGGTCACGCAGGAGGCGTACCTCTTCTCGGGTTCGGTCGCCGACAACATCGCGCTCGGCAAGCCCGACGCGACGCCCGACGAGATCGTCGCGGCGGCGAAGGCGGTCGGCGCGCACGAGTTCATCGGGGGCCTGCCGAACGGGTACGACACCGACGTGAACAAGCGCGGCGGGCGCGTCTCGGCGGGGCAGCGGCAGCTCATCTCGTTCGCACGCGCGTTCCTCGCCGATCCCGCGGTGCTGATCCTCGACGAGGCGACGAGCTCCCTCGACATCCCGAGCGAGCGGATGGTCCAGGAGGGCCTGCAGACGCTGCTGGCCGATCGCACGGCGGTGATCATCGCGCACCGCCTGTCGACGGTCGCGATCGCCGACCGGGTGCTGGTCATGGAGCACGGCCGCATCGTCGAGGACGGCGCGCCCGCCGACCTCATCGGCGGCACGGGCCGGTTCGCGGCGTTGCACGCGGCCTGGCGCGACTCGCTCGTGTAGGCGGCGAGGGGGGGGGGGGGGGGGGGGGGGGCACCCCCCCCCCCCCCCCCCCCCAGACCCGGGGGGGGAAACAAAAGGGGGGGGGGGGCGGATTGTTGCCAACGCCCGTGGTGTCCCCCCTTGCCTCCCCCCTCCCC
>NZ_JBVHVX010000007.1:0-17778 GCF_055564615.1 Agromyces sp. NPDC029043
CGGTCGGCGCCGCCAGCGCGGTCGGGAGGGGGGGGGGGAGGGGGGGGGGGGGGGGGGGGAGAGGGGGGGGCGGGGGGGGAGGGGGGGGGGGGGGGGGGGGGGGGTTGGGGGGGGTTTTCCCCCCCCCCCCCCCCCGCCTCGTGTTCCGCTCTCTCGTAGGCTGAGTGGATGCCGCGACGCATCCGGAGCCTCACGCTGCCCGAGTGGCGCGACCCCGAGCCCGTCTTCCTCGCCGTCGCGGCCGACGCGCGGCGAGTCGCCTGGCTCGACGGCGGTGACGGCGCGCGCGAGGGTCGCAGCGTGATCGCCGTCGCGTGCGACGGCGCCCCCGCGGTGGTCGGCGGCGACGACGCGGACCCCGACGCGGTGTACGACGGCCTGTCGACGACGCTCGGCGAGATCGAGCTCGGCGACGGGCTCGACGCATCCGGTCGCGCCGCCGTCGGCTGGCACGGCTGGTTCGGCTACGAGTTCGGCGCGCGCACGATCGGGGTGCCCGCGGCGCCGGCCCAGACGCCTGCCGTCGCGTTCTTCTTCGCCGACCGCGTCATCGTGTTCGAGCACGCGACGCGCACCGTGCGGCTCGAATGGCTCGAGGACGACGCCGCGGGCGCGGCATCCGCCCGGCACTGGGTGGACGAGACGGCGACCGCGATCGCGGCGGTGACGACCGTGATGGATGACGCCGGCGTCGCACCATCCGGAACCACTCCTGCCGCCGCGCCCACGCGCTGGCGACACGACGCCGACGCCTACCGTCGGATGATCGCGGAGTGCCGGGCGGCCATCGTGCGCGGCGACGCGTACCAGCTCTGCCTCACGAACCGCGTCGAGGTCGATGTCACGCCCGACCCCGTGGCCGCCTACCTCAGACTGCGCCGCAGCAGCCCCAGCCACCACGGCGGTCTCGTGCGCTTCGACGACATCGCGCTGCTCAGCGCGTCGCCCGAGCAGTTCCTGCTCGTCGAGCGCGACGGCACCGTCGCGACCAAGCCCATGAAGGGCACGCGGCCGCGCTCCGTCGATCCGGCGACGGACCTCGCCCTGCGCGCCGAGCTCAGCGCGAGCGAGAAGGAACGCGCCGAGAACCTCATGATCGTCGACCTCATGCGCAACGACCTCGGCCGGATCGCCGAACTCGGCAGCCTCCGCGTGCCGAGCCTGCTCGAGGTGGAGGAGTACCCCCACGTGCACCAGCTCGTCTCGACGGTCACGGCGCGACTGCGCCATCCGCTCACCGCCCTCGACGCCGTGCGATCGGCGTTCCCCGCCGGATCGATGACGGGCGCGCCCAAGCTGTCGGCGATGACGATCCTGCACGGGCTCGAGCAGGGGCCGCGCGGCGTGTACTCCGGGGCCTTCGGATGCCTCGGGGTCGACGGCACCGCCGACCTCGCGATGGTCATCCGCTCCATCGTGCTCACGCCGGCCGGCGCATCGATCGGCACCGGGGGCGGGATCACCGCGCTGTCGGATCCCGACGAGGAGGTCGAGGAGACCCACGTGAAGGCGCGGGCGCTCATCGCCGTGCTCGGTGGCGAGGTGCCGCCTGCGCCCGGCGCGAACGGCAGTCGCCCGTCGCGCACGATCGAATAGGCTTGATCCTCGGGCGTCGCTCGCGCGCGCCCTCTCCGGGGCACGCCCCGAATCCCCGCGCTTCACGATTGAGAGACACGTGGCACACGAGCAGGACACCACGCAGGCCGCCGACGCCGGCACCTACGACTTCGCCGCGATCCAGGCGAAGTGGCTCCCGGTGTGGGAGGAGCTCGCGCCGTTCCGCGCCGCCCTGCCCGGCGACACGCGGCCGCGCAAGTACATCCTCGACATGTTCCCGTACCCGTCGGGCGACCTGCACATGGGCCACGCCGAGGCGTTCGGCTTCGGCGACGCGGCGGCGCGGTACTGGCGCCACCAGGGCTTCGACGTGCTCCACCCGATCGGCTGGGACTCGTTCGGCCTCCCGGCCGAGAACGCCGCGATCAAGCGCGGCGCCGACCCCCGCGCCTGGACGTACGCGAACATCGACCAGCAGAAGCGCTCGTTCAAGCAGTACGCGCCGTCGTTCGACTGGACCCGCGAGCTCCACACGAGCGATCCCGAGTACTACAAGTGGAACCAGTGGCTGTTCCTCAAGCTGTACGAGAAGGGCATCGCGTACCGCAAGGCCGGGCTCGTGAACTGGTGCCCCGTCGACCAGACCGTGCTCGCGAACGAGCAGGTCGTCGACGGGCACTGCGAGCGCTGCGGCGCCGTCGTGACCAAGAAGGCGTTGACCCAGTGGTACTTCCGCGTCACCGACTACGCCGACCGCCTGCTCGACGACCTGAACCAGCTCGAGGGCAAGTGGCCCTCGAAGGTGCTCACGATGCAGCGCAATTGGATCGGCCGTTCCGCCGGGGCCGACGTCGACTTCGCGATCGAGGGTCGTGACGAGCCGGTCACGGTCTTCACGACGCGTCCCGACACGCTGTACGGCGCGACGTTCATGGTCGTGGCGCCCGATTCCGAACTGGCGGCCGAGCTCGCCGGGGGCGCGTCCGCCGACGTGCAGGCGCGCTTCGCGCAGTACCTCGAGTCGGTGCGCGCCGAGAGCGACATCGACCGCCTCGCGACCGATCGACCCAAGACCGGCGTGTTCCTCGAGCGGTACGCGACGAACCCGCTGAACGGCGAGCGCCTGCCGATCTGGGCGGCCGACTACGTGCTGGCCGACTACGGCCACGGCGCGATCATGGCCGTGCCCGCACACGACCAGCGCGACCTCGACTTCGCTCGCGCGTTCGAGCTGCCCGTGCGCGTGGTCGTCGACACCAACGCCCCGGTCACGGGCGTCATCCCGGTGATCCCCGTCGACGAGCACGGCGTGCCGCTGCCGCTCGAGGAGCTGCCCGAGCTCGACCCGGCGAGCACCGGCGTCGCGCTCGCGGGCGACGGACGCCTCATGAACTCCGGGCCGCTCAACGGCCTCAGCAAGTCCAACGCGATCCGCCGCGCGATCGAGCTGCTCGACGAGCGGGGCGTCGGCCGCGCCGCGAAGAACTACCGCCTGCGCGACTGGCTGATCTCCCGCCAGCGGTACTGGGGCACGCCCATCCCGATCATCCACTGCGCCGAGTGCGGCGAGGTGCCCGTGCCCGAGGCCGACCTGCCGGTGCGGCTTCCGGATGCCGCGGGGCTCGACCTCAGTCCCAAGGGTGCGAGCCCCCTCGGTGCGGCCGAGGACTGGTCGCGGGTCGCCTGTCCGAACTGCGGCGGCGAGGCGCGCCGCGACTCCGACACGATGGACACGTTCGTCGACAGCTCCTGGTACTTCCTCCGCTACCTCGACCCGAACGACGACACGCGCGCGTTCGACCCGGCCGAGGCCGAGAAGTGGCTGCCCGTCGACCAGTACGTCGGCGGCGTCGAGCACGCCATCCTGCACCTGCTCTACGCGCGGTTCTTCACCAAGGTGCTGTTCGACCTCGGCTACCTCGGCTTCACCGAGCCGTTCACCTCGCTGCTGAACCAGGGCATGGTGATCATGGACGGCATGAAGATGTCGAAGTCGAAGGGCAACCTCGTCGAGTTCGCGTCCGAGCTCTCGGCGCACGGCGCCGACGCGCTGCGCGTCACGCTGGCGTTCGCGGGTCCGCCCGAGGACGACATCGACTGGGCCGACGTGTCGCCGGTCGGCGCGGCGAAGTTCCTCGCGCGCGCGTGGCGCATCTCCGGCGAGGTGACCTCGCGCCCCGATGTCGAGTGGAAGTCGGGCGATCCCGCGCTGCGCCGTGTCACCCACCGCCTGCTCGCCGATGCGCCCGGCCTCGCGGAGTCGTTCAAGTTCAACGTGATCGTCGCGCGCCTCATGGAGCTCGTGAACGCGACCCGCAAGGCGATCGACTCCGGCCCCGGCGCGGGCGATGCGGCGGTGCGCGAGGCGGCCGAGGTGACCGCGATGATGCTCGACCTGTTCGCGCCGTTCACCGCCGAGGACATGTGGCAGCGGCTCGGCTACGAACCCACCGTGGCGAACGTCGTGTGGCGCAAGGCCGACCCGGCCCTTCTCGTCGAGGAGTCGGTGACCGCGATCGTGCAGGTCGACGGCAAGGTGCGCGACCGGCTCGAGGTCTCGCCGAAGATCGGCGCCGAGGAGCTCGAGTCGCTGGCCCGTGCGTCGGCGGCGGTCGCGCGATCGGTCGGCGACCGCGAGATCGCGAACGTGATCGTGCGCGCCCCGAAGCTCGTCAACATCGCGACGCGGAGCTGACTGCTCCTCCACAGCATCCGGCGGGCGCCCGTCGAGGCGCCTGAGGCGCGGAGCGACCGCTCCCGGCAGTGCGGGCGCCTAGCGTTCGGGTCATGCCCGAATCCGCCGCCGATCCGCTGGCCGCGCTCGATGGCGCCCGCGCACGACCCCGCACCCGGATCGCGGTCGGCGCCGCGGTCGTGCTGTTCGTCGCTGCGGTCGCCGCATCGGCGATCGTCTCGTTCGTCGGCGGGGGTGGGGGAGCGCAGGCTGAGCTCGCGCCCGCGGCCTCCGTCGACAGCACGGGCGATGTCGGCCCCGTCGACGCTTCCGACACCGGCCAGTCCGCCGGCGTCGCGTCGAGCCTGCTCGTGCACGTGCTCGGCGCCGTCACTCGGCCCGGAATCGTCGAGCTGGCGTCAGGCGCCCGTGTCGTCGACGCGGTCGCGGCGGCGGGTGGACTGACCGCCGACGCCGACCCCGGCGGGGTGAACCTCGCACGCCCGCTGGTCGACGGCGAGCAGCTCGTCGTGCCGAAGGTCGGCGAGGTGCCGCGGCCCGCGGCGGGGCAGGGTGGAGCAGAGGCGACCGGCGGAGCGCCGGCTGGGGGTGTCCCGGGCGGTCGCGTGAGCCTCAATACCGCCGACGTCGCGGCGCTCGACACGCTTCCACGGATCGGGCCCGCGCTCGCGCAGCGCATCATCGACTGGCGCGAGGCGAACGGACCGTTCACCGACGTGTCGCAGCTGCTCGAGGTCGCGGGCATCGGCGACGCCGTGTACTCCGGCCTCGTCGACCTCGTGAGCCTCTGAGGTGCGGGCCCACGACCTGCGGCTGCTGGGTCCGGCCGGCGCCACGTGGGTGGCGGCGTGGTCGGCGACCGGAGCGACGGACGTCGCGGCGCCGGCGTGGGCCGTGCCGGTGCTGTTCTGGGCGATCGCCCTCGTCGCGCTGGCCGTCCTCGCGGCGAGCGCGGTCGCAACCGGGCGGCCGCGCGTGCCCGGAACGGGACGCGGCATGCGATTCCAGCGCGTCGTGGCGCCGCTCGCGGCGATTCTGCTGGGCATGACCTGCGCCGCACTGTCGGCGACCGTGACGGGCGCCGCCCTCTCCGCCCGCGACGCGAGCCCGCTGGTCGCGGCCGCGGCGACGCGCCAGCCGGTCGAGCTCGTCGTGCGCCTGGACTCATCGCTCCGCCCGGCGCCGGTGTCGCCGTGGGGCGGCGACGGTTCCGATCGCGCCCGCGCCACCCTGATCGCCGTCGACGGGCGCGCCGCTCCACCGCTCGCGCTCGAGGTCTCGATCCCCGAACTGGAGGCATCTGCGCCTGCGGTCGGCTTCGGAACGCGGCTGGAGCTCGTGGGGCGGGTCGCCGAGCTTCCGGGATCCGAGCGCGCGGCGTTCCGGATCCGAGCGTCAGCGATCTCGCGGGTCCATGCGGCCCCTCCGTTCGTCGCCTGGGCGCTTCCACTCCGCGCGGGGCTCGCCGACGGCGCCCAACGCCTCGGTGGGGACGGCGGCGCTCTGGTGCCGGGCCTGGCCATCGGCGACACCTCCCGACTCGAGCCCGACCTCCACGAGGCGATGGCGAGCGCGTCGCTCACGCACCTCACTGCGGTCTCCGGGGCGAACTGCGCCTTGGTGACGGCGCTCGTGTTCTGGGCTGCGGGCGCGATGCGCCTGCGGCGTTCGGCCCGCGTCGCCGTGGCGTTGGTGGCCCTCGGTGGCTTCGTCGCGCTCGTCACCCCCGAGTCCAGCGTGGTCCGCGCCGCCGCCATGGCGGTCGTCGTGCTGGTCGCGTGCGCGTCGGGCCGCACGGGTGGCGGCGTGCCGGCGCTGGCCTTCGCGACCATCGCGCTGCTGGTGTTCGACCCGTGGTACTCGCGCGACTTCGGATTCGCCCTGTCGGTCTCCGCCACGGCCGGGCTCGTGCTCGGCTCCGGACCGCTGGCAGCGCTCCTCGGTCGATGGATGCCGCGACCGCTCGCGCTCCTGCTCGCGGTACCGCTCGCGGCGCAGCTTGCATGCCAGCCGGTGCTCGTGCTGCTCGAGCCCGTCGTGCCGGTCTACGGCGTGCCCGCCAACCTCCTCGCGGCCCCTGCCGCACCGATCGCCACGATAGCCGGGCTGGCAGGCTGCCTGCTGCTGCCCGTGCTGCCCTCCGTCGGCTTCGCGGCGCTCCAGGTGGCGTGGCTGCCGGCCGCGTGGATCGCGCTCCTCGCGCGCGGGGTCGATTCCATGCCGTTCGGGGCGGTGCCGTGGCTCGCCGACGCGGGAGGCGCCGCCCTCTGCGCCGCATCCATCGCCTCGGGCACGGTCCTGGCCGCGCGACGCCCACCCCGGCGGAAGCCGGGTGCCGTGCGGGTCGTGGCCGCGGTGGTGCTGTGCGTGTCGCTCGCCGTACCGATCGGCGTCGCCGCCGGGCGGCCGGTTCTCGTTCAGGCGACGCTTCCCCCGGCATGGGACGTGCTCCAGTGCGACGTCGGGCAGGGCGACGCCGTGCTGGCTCGCGACGGCGGTGCCGTCCTGCTGATCGACACGGGACCCGATCCGGAACGCCTGGCCGCGTGCCTCTCGCTCGCGGGCGTCGACCGGCTCGATCTCGCGATCATCACCCACTGGGATGCCGACCACGCCGGAGGGGTGGCAGCGATCGCCGGCCGAGTGGATGTCGTCCTCCACGGCCCGCTGGACGGCCGGCGCTCGGACCGGGCGCTCGAGCCGCTCGCGAGCGGCGGCGCAGAGCTCGTCCGGGTCGGCGAGGGGGCGACCGGTCGGCTCGGCGACGCCCGATGGCGCATCCTGTGGCCGCCGGCGCGGTCCGATCCGGGGAACGACGCGAGCGTCGTGATCGACCTCATGGCCGACGACTACCGAGCCGTCTTCCTGGGCGACCTCGGCGCCGACGCACAGGCCGCCCTGCTGCGCTCGCACGAGCTCGGACGTGCCGACGTCGTGAAGGTCGCACATCATGGCAGCGCCGACCAGGATGCCGCGCTCTACCGTGAACTGGCGGCGCCCATCGGGCTCATCGGCGTCGGCGAGGCCAACGGCTACGGTCATCCGACACCGAGCCTGCTCGGAATCCTCGCCGAGGCCGGGACCATGCCGATTCGCAGCGACCGCTCCGGAGCCGGCGCCCTCGTCGTCGACGCGGGTCGGTTCGCACTCTGGTCGGAACGCGGCGACTCGGGTCATCGGTGACGCGCGAGCTCCTCGGCGGGTCGACCGGGCTGCGAGTCGCGCGTCACGCCGACGCGGCGGCGACGGCGAAGGGTCGACCGAGGCGTCAGATCATCGCCCGTGGCGGGTCGGCCAGCGTGGTCCTGCTCGCGTTCCCGCGACGGTCCTGCGGCGACGAGTCGGCGTCCATCCTCGAGCCGTCGGCCAGGACGATCCGGTCGCCCCCGGCGGTCTTCGCCTCGTACATCGCCAGGTCGGCCGCACGCAGGAGCTCTTCGGCGCTCAGAGCGGTCGCTGCGGGAGCGAATCCGACGCCGATGCTCGCCCTCAACCGCTGATGCGTCGAAGCGACGTCGCCGAACCCATGGAGGAGCTCCAGGACCCGATCGGCGACGTCCATCGCTGCAGCGGCGTCGTCGGTCCGGCAGACGATCACGAACTCGTCGCCGCCGTAGCGGGCGACCACGTCGCCTTCGCGTACGCCGGCCACGAGTCGCTGCCCGGCCTCGCGAAGCAGACGATCGCCGGCGTGATGGCCCAGGCGGTCGTTGACCTCCTTGAAGCCGTCGAGGTCGATGAACAGCGCCGCGCACCCGACCGTGCCCACGATCGTGCGCAACTCCATTTCGAGAAGGCGCCGATTGGGCAGGCCCGTCACATCGTCGTGCGTTGCCGCATGCTCGAGGCGGGCCTGCAGTCGCAGGGTCGCGAGGGCCTGCGCCGCCTGCCCCGCGAGGGCTTCGGCCAGCGGGGTGGCCTCGTCGTCGAACGTGCGGACGTGATGGAACCAGCTGATGAAGGCGCCGAAGTCCATCTCCTCATGATGAAGTGGTGCCGCGATCAGCGCGTGAACGCCGGCGGCGCGCATCTCCGCACCCAGGCCGGGGAGCAACCGCTCGCCCTCCTCCGGTCCGATGACCTTGATGATCTGCCGCGGCACGCTGACCAGGGAGATCAGCGATTCGTAGTCCACTCGTCCGTCGAAGGGATCGTGACCGGCCGCGAGCGTGCTCGAGCCCTCCGGCCGGTGGAGGTAGACCGCGGAGTGCTCTGCGCGGTAGGCCCGCCTCGCCGCGTCGGAGAGGATCATCGCCAATCGCTCTTCCGAGGTGGCGTTCGAGAACGCCACGGAAGAGTCCATCACGAGCTCGAGGCGTGCGCGGGTGCGGTCCGCGAGGGCATGGCTGCGGCGAAGGTCGCACAGGGCTCGCCAGCGCTCAGACGCCTCCGACATCACGAGCACTTCGTGCGCCTGCTCGGCATGACGGGTGACGATGACCGCCTTGCTCGGCTGCCGGCTGTCGAGCATCATCCACGGGCCCGGCCCGATTCCGGCGGGGAACAGGTCGTCGTGCGCCTCAGTCAGGAACTCGTCGAGGGGACGGCCCGCGATGTGCTCGGCGTCGAGGCCGAGCCATGCGCAGAACCAGTCGTTCGCGTCGGTGATCGCGCTCCCGGCGCCGATGCGTACGACACCTACCGGAAGCGCATCCGCTGTGTTCACCAAGTGCTCCTGCCCGGACCCAGAGGAGCCCGGCGGCCGGGCGATTCCGACCTCGCGTGCTCTGGGAAGCGTTCGACTCTAGCATGGCTCCTGCGGCGCCCTGACCGGCGACGCGATCGTACCTGGCGATCCGATCGAGTCGACGCGGTCCGGTTCACGCTCGGGTCCGGGCGCGGCGACCGGCCATCGGTTGTCGCCGGCGCTCCATAGACTGGTGCCGGCTCGGCAATCGGTCCGGGCGGAGGGAGACACGTGGCGGCACGGGCAGGCACGGCGAGGCCGAAGGTCGCGATTCCCCAGCTCGCGTGGAGCGCGGTGCGACCGGCGCCGATCGTCCTCGTCTCCGGCGGAGAGGATGTCCTCGCCGAGCGCGCGATGACGATGCTGCGCGATGCGCTGCGCGCCGACGACCCCTCGCTCGAGGTCAGCGATCTCGAGGCCGACGGCTACTCGCGCGGCACCCTCCTCACGCTGGCCAGCCCTTCCCTGTTCGGCGAGCCGCGGCTCATCCGCGTCACGGGAGTCGAGAAGGCCAGCGACGACCTCATCGGCGACGCGCTGGAGTACCTCGCCGCCCCGGCCGAGGGCACCACCGTCGTGCTCCGCCACCGTTCCGGCGTGCGGGGCAAGAAGCTCCTCGACGCCATCCGGGCGGGCGACGGCGGCGGCATCGAGGTCGTCTGCGCCGAACTGCGCAAGGACTCCGAGAAGCAGGACTTCGCGGCCGCCGAGTTCCGGCTGGCCGGCCGGCGCATCGCCCCCGCGGCGCTGCGCGCGCTGGTCGGGGCGTTCAGCGACGACCTCGGCGAGCTCGCCGCCGCCTGCCGCCAGCTCATCGCCGACGCTCCCGGCGACATCGACGAGGCCACCGTCGCCAAGTACTACGGCGGCCGCGTCGAGACCACGGCGTTCGAGGTCGCCGACGCGGCGATCGCCGGGCGGCACGGCGAGGCCCTGATCGCGCTGCGCCATGCGCTCGAGTCCGGCGCCGATCCGGTGCCCATGGTCGCCGCCTTCGCCATGAAGGTCCGGACCATGGCGAAGGTCGCCGGGGCGCGAGGCGCTTCCGCCGGATCGCTCGGCCTCGCGCCATGGCAGGTCGATCGCGCGCGTCGCGACCTCGTCGGCTGGACCGACGAGGGCCTCGGCGCCGCCATCCAGGCACTCGCGGCGACCGACGCCGCCGTCAAGGGCGCGGAACGCGACCCGGTGTTCGCGCTCGAACGACTGGTCGGCGTCATCGCCGCGCGCGGCCGCGTCGGCGCCTGACGCACGCGCCCACCTGTCGGGAGCGCGATGGCGACGGCCGCGCCGCCGCCCGGAACGACGAAGGCCCCGCACCACCCGGTGCGGGGCCTTCGTACGAAGGTGCTCGGATCAGAGCGCGGCGACCTGCTTCGCGATGGCCGACTTGCGGTTCGCGGCCTGGTTCTTGTGGATCACGCCCTTGCTCACGGCCTTGTCGAGCTTGCGCGTCGCGACGCGGAGGGCAGCGGTGGCCTTCTCCTTGTCGCCCTCGGCGATGGCCTTGCGGGTCGCGGTGATGACGGTCTTGAGCTCGCTCTTCACGGCCTTGTTGCGCTCCTGCGCCTTCAGGTTGGTGCGGATGCGCTTGATCTGCGACTTGATGTTTGCCACGTGGTTCGTCTTTCGTGTGTTCTGCGGGTACCGGAGTTGCCGCAATCGGTAGAGGGGCCGTCGCGGCGCATCGTGCGGGGTGGGACCCACACGCAAGCCAACAGGCAACGATACCAGCATCGCCGCGGCGACACCAAAGCGCGCGGGGCGCTCCCCGCGCCTCAGCCGACCCGCGCGCGGCGGTCGCGCCGGGCCGCCCGGGCCTCCAGTTCGGCGACGGCGCCGAGCACCGCCGCGGCGAAGTCGTCGGGCCGGGCGAGGCTCACGAGATGGGTCGCGCCGTCGATCAGCACCAGCCGTCCGTCGCGCGCGGCGCGCACCATCTGTCGTTCCTCGATCCTGAAGTGGTCGTAGCGGCCGTTGACGAACCAGATGGGCACCTCGACGGCCGCGATCGACCGCTCGACGTCGAGCTCGGCCACGGCCTCGAGCGCGGGTTGCATGACCTCGAGCGCGACGCCGCCGGCGACGATGTCGTCGACCGCCGCAGAGGGCAGGAACAACCGCGCCATCGCATCGTTGAGTCCGCGTCCGCGGTCGGGGAGCCGGCGGATGGCGCGCGCGAGGGCCATGTAGCCGCGAAGGCCGGGGCCGCGCGGGCGGGTCCCGCACGAGGCCGCCACGAGGCCGTCGATCCGATCCGGATGGCGCGCCGCGTACTCGATCGCCAGGTAGCCCCCGAGGCTCAGCCCCACGAGCAACCGGGGGACGCCGTCGTCGCGGTCGCCGCTCGGCGGCGCGACCGCCTCGTCGATCGCGCGCATCGCGGCATCGAGGGTGAACTCGTCATCCATCCGTGCGCCGTGACCTGGCAGGTCGACGGGCACCACGCGGAGGCCGTGTCGCTCCAGGCGTGCGACCTGGCCGCGCCACATCGTCGCCGACGTGCGGATACCGTGGACGAGCACGACGCGAGCCCGAGGCATCCGTCAGCCCGCCCGGATCGCGCCGAGCTCGCGGGCCTTCGCGACGGCGGCGGTGCGCGAGCCCACGCCGAGCTTGGTGAAGATGTGCACGAGGTGCGACTTCACGGTCGCTTCGCTGAGGAAGAGGGCCTGCCCGATCTCGCGGTTGGTGCTGCCGCCCGCCACGAGTTGGAGCACCTCGGCCTCGCGCACGGTCAGGCGCTGGTCGGCGCTGCGCTGCGAGGCGTCGAGTCGCGAGGCGACGGCGGGTGCGAGGGCCGACTCGCCGGCGGCGGCCGCGTGGATGGCGGCGATCAGCTCGCCGGGCGGCGCGTCCTTGAGGAGGTAGCCGCTCGCCCCGGCCTCGATCGCGCCGAGGATGTCGGCATCGGTGTCGTAGTTGGTGAGCACGAGCACCTTCGGAGCGCGCGCCGAGGAACGGATCCGGCGCGTCGCCTCGACGCCCTGGAGGCGCCCGGGGAACTGCAGGTCCATGAGCACGAGGTCGATCCCGGGCGCGGCCGCGAGTCGCACGGCCTCTTCGGCCGAGCTCGCCTCGCCCGCGACCTGGAGGTCGGGCTCGGCCTCGAGGAGCGCGCGCATGCCCGCCCGCACCACCGGGTGGTCGTCGCTGAGTAGGAGCCGGATCACGCGGTCACCGCCGGGATCCGCACCGACAGGGCCGTTCCGCCGCCGGGGGTGGACTCGACGTCGGCCGTGCCGCCGAGCTTCTCCGCCCGCTGGCGGATCGCGCGCAGGCCGAACGAGACGCCGTCGGCGGCCCGCGCATCGAGGCTCGCCGGATCGAACCCGATGCCGTCGTCGACGACGTCGAGCGCGACCTCGTCGCCCAGGTAGCTCAGGGTGAGCTCGGCGCGCCCCGCGTCGGCGTGCTTCACGACGTTCGAGAGCGAGCCCTGCGCGATGCGCAGCAGCGTCGCCTCGATCGACATGGGCAGCGGCACCGGCTCGCCGCTCATCGAGAACGACACGCGCGTGCGCGACCCGGACTGCACCGACTGCTCGTTGGTCGCGTCGGCGAGCCGCCGCAGCGCGGCGGGCAGGGTGCGCTCGTCGAGCGCCGGCGGCGTGAGCTCGCGGATGAAGCGGCGGGTCTCCTGCAGGTTGTCGGCCGCGGTCTCGCGTGCGAGGCGCAGCTTGTCGCGCGTCGCCTCGTCGGCGACGTCGCGCTCCGCGGCGTGCAGCAGCATCTGGATGCTCGAGAGCCCCTGCGCGACGGTGTCGTGGATCTCGCGCGCGATCCGCTCGCGTTCCGCGAGCGTGCCCGCCTCGCGGCTGGCCGCAGCCAGCTCTTCGCGGGTCGCGAGCAGGTCGAGGATGAGCGACTGGCGTTCACGCGACTCCACGGCCATCGCGCGGTAGCCGAGGCCGATGATCACCGCGACGCCCGCGGAGATGAACGGGCCCAGCACGCTGCCGACCTCGAACCCGAGGTGCGAGGTCGTGCCCCAGACGCTCAGGGCGAAGGTCACGGCGACGAGCGGCACGGCCCACCGCGCCGGGAGCACGTGGAGCTCGATGAAGAACAGCGGGAAGGCGAGGAACGCGGCATCCGGTGTCAGGGCACTGAGGCCCAGCCAGAACCCGAGCAGCATCACGAGCCATCCCGCGCGCATCCACGGCGCGACGACCTGGTGCGCCGTGACGACGCCGACCGCGTAGGTGCCGAGGAACGCGATCGACAGGATCGCGATGGCCACGAGGTCGGGGCTGCCGATGATGATCGCGCGTGCGAGCACGAACACCGTGAGCCCGATGACGAGCACGTGGAGTCCGACGCGCAGCGAGGTGAAGACGGGCCGCAGCGCCGATGGCTGCACCCGTCCGACGAGGGGGGCATCGAGCACGGTCATGGTGCGATTCAGCCTAGTGACCGGCCCCTTCCGCGGCATCCGTCGAAAGTGGGATCGCCCGCATGGGAGAATCGACGGGATGTCTCCGAGAGCCGCCAACCCGCTGGTGCCCGCCGCAACCGACCCTGCGCTGATCCGCAACTTCTGCATCATCGCGCACATCGACCACGGCAAGTCGACGCTCGCCGACCGCATGCTCCAGATCACGGGCGTGGTCGCCGACCGCGACATGCGGGCGCAGTACCTCGACCGCATGGACATCGAGCGCGAGCGCGGCATCACCATCAAGAGCCAGGCCGTGCGCATGCCGTGGGCCCTCCGTCAGGCGCAGGGACCGGATGTCGCGTACGCGCTGAACATGATCGACACTCCCGGCCACGTCGACTTCAGCTACGAGGTCTCCCGCTCGCTCGCCGCCTGCGAGGGCGCCATCCTGCTGGTGGATGCCGCGCAGGGCATCGAGGCGCAGACGCTCGCGAACCTCTACCTCGCGCTCGAGAACGACCTCGAGATCATTCCCGTGCTGAACAAGATCGACCTGCCGGCAGCCGAGCCCGAGAAGTACGCGCGCGAGCTCGCCGACCTCATCGGCGGCTCGCCCGACGACGTGCTGCGCGTGTCGGGCAAGACCGGCATGGGCGTGGAGGACCTGCTCGACCGCGTGGTCGAGCGCATCCCGGCTCCCACGGGCGATGCGGATGCGCCGGCGCGGGCCATGATCTTCGACTCGGTGTACGACAGCTACCGTGGCGTGGTCACGTACGTCCGCATGGTCGACGGGCGACTGAATCCGCGTGAGCGGATCCAGATGATGTCGACGAAGGCGACGCACGAGATCCTCGAGATCGGCGTGAGCGCACCCGAGCCGACGCCGACGCAGGGCCTCAGCGTCGGCGAGGTGGGCTACCTCATCACCGGCGTGAAGGACGTGCGCCAGTCGAAGGTCGGCGACACCGTCACGACCGCGGTGAAGTCGGCGGCCGAGCCGCTCGCCGGCTACACCGAGCCGCTGCCCATGGTGTTCTCGGGGCTGTACCCGATCGACGGCAGCGACTACCCCGAGCTGCGCGAGGCCCTCGACAAGCTGAAGCTGTCGGATGCCGCGCTCGTGTACGAGCCCGAGACGTCGGTGGCGCTCGGCTTCGGCTTCCGCGCGGGCTTCCTCGGCCTGCTGCACCTCGAGATCGTGACCGAACGCCTTCGCCGCGAGTTCGGGCTCGACATCATCAACACCGCGCCGTCGGTGGTCTACGAGGTGACCACCGAAGACCGGAAGACCGTCACGGTCACCAACCCCAGCGAGTTCCCGACCGGCGGCAAGATCGCCGAGGTCCGCGAGCCCATCGTGCGCGCCGCCATCCTCGCGCCGAAGGACTACGTCGGCACCATCATGGAACTCTGCCAGTCGCGCCGCGGCACGCTGCTCGGCATGGAGTACCTCGGCGAGGACCGCGTGGAGATCCGCTACAACATGCCGCTCGGCGAGATCGTCTTCGACTTCTTCGACAACCTCAAGTCGAAGACGGCCGGCTACGCGTCGCTCGATTACGAGCCGGCGGGCGACCAGGCCGCCGACCTCGTGAAGGTCGACATCCTGCTGCAGGGTGAGCAGGTCGACGCCTTCAGTGCGATCGTGCACCGCGACAAGGCGTACGCGTACGGCGTCCTCATGACGGGGCGCCTGCGCGAGCTGATCCCTCGGCAGCAGTTCGAGGTGCCCATCCAGGCGGCGATCGGGGCCCGGATCATCGCGCGCGAGTCGATCCGCGCCATGCGCAAGGACGTCCTCGCCAAGTGCTACGGCGGTGACATCACGCGCAAGCGCAAGCTCCTCGAGAAGCAGAAGGAGGGCAAGAAGCGCATGAAGATGGTCGGCCGCGTCGAGGTCCCGCAGGAGGCGTTCATCGCCGCGCTCTCGGGGGAGACCGAGAAGAAGGACGCCAAGAAGTAGGAGGCGCGATGACTCGCCGGAGCACGTTCACCGACCAGTCCGTCACGTACGGCGCGATCGGCGCCACGCTCGACCCCGACCTGCTGCGCTACCCGCCGGCGGGCTTCCGCCCTGCCGAGGACTCGGTGAAGCTCGGTTCCGGCAAGGACCGCTTCGACCGCGCGGCCGAGGAGCTGATGACCTGGGGCGTCCAGACGGGCGCCGGGTTCGAGGTCGTCGACGTCTCGCCCGGCACCGGAGCCCAGTACACCGGCATCGCCTACGACGCCGACGGCGCACCGCTCACCGATCAGCCGGCGCCGCGGACCGAGCAGCGCTTCGGCCCCGACGGGACGCCGTACGTCAGCGCCGGCATGACCGCGACCCTGAAGCGGCGTGGTCGCACGGGTTCGCGCGGCAGCATCCCGGTGCTCGTCGTCTACGTCGTCGACGAGCCCGAGCGCATCGGGTTCGCGTACGGCACGACCGGTGACGCCCCCGAGAGCGGCGAGGAGTCGTTCATCCTCGAGCACCGCGACGACGACTCCGTCTGGCTGACCATCCGCTCGGTGCTCCAGCCGAACGGCGGCCTCCGCCGGCTGTTCGCGCCCGCGGTGCGGCGGCGCCGGCGCGAGCTCACGACGCGGGAGCTGCGCGCGCTGCACCCCGCCTACACCTGACCATGGCCGGGCCACTTCCGATCGCCGATCCGGCGCCGGCCGACGGCCTGCTGCCGGCGACCGCGGTCGAACGCGCCGGCGAGCGCGCGTTCGGCGTCTACGTGCACGTGCCGTTCTGCCGGGTCCGCTGCGGGTACTGCGACTTCAACACGTACACCGCCGGGGAGCTCCGCGGCGTGACGCAGTCGCAGTACGCCGACCAGGCGATCGACGAGATCCGGTTCGCGCGCGGCGTGCTGGCGACATCCGGGGCACCCGAACGGCCCGCCGACACCGTGTTCTTCGGCGGCGGAACGCCCACGCTCCTGCCCACGGGCGACCTCGTGCGGATGCTCGCGGCCGTCCGCGACGCGTTCGGCCTCGCGCCCGGCGCCGAGGTGACGACCGAGGCGAATCCCGACTCGGTCGACGCCGACGACCTGCGACGCCTCGCCGACGGCGGGTTCACGCGTGTCTCGTTCGGCATGCAGTCGGCCGTGCCGGACGTTCTGGCGGCGCTCGACCGCACGCACGATCCCGCCCGCGTGCCGCTCGTCGTGCGGTGGGCTCGCGAGGCCGGCCTCGACGTCAGCCTCGACCTGATCTACGGCACGCCGGGGGAGTCCCTCGACGACTGGCGCACGAGCCTCGAGGTGGTCCTCGGCGAGCGGCCCGACCACGTCAGCGCCTACGCGCTCATCGTCGAGGACGGCACGAAGCTCGCCCGGCAGATCCGCCGCGGCGAGCTCGCGGCGCTCGACGACGACCTCTCGGCCGACATGTACGAGCTCGCCGACGACCTGCTCGGCGCCGCCGGGTACGAGTGGTACGAGGTCTCGAATTGGGCGACGGATGCCGCGCACCGCTCACGCCACAACCTCGGCTACTGGCGCGGCGACGACTGGTGGGGCGTCGGTCCCGGCGCGCACAGCCACGTGGGCGGTGTTCGGTGGTGGAACGCGAAGCACCCGGCGGCCTACGCCGAGCGGCTCGACGGGGGCGTCTCGCCCGCCGTGGGACGAGAGACGCTCGACGACCCCGCACGCGAGACCGAGCGCGTGCTGCTCGCCACGCGCATCCGCGAGGGCATCGAGGTGGGTTCGCTCCACGCCGGCGGAAGGCACGCGGTCGCGGGGCTCATCGCCGACGGGCTCGTGGAAGCGCGAACCGCCCTCGCCGGTCGGCTGACGCTGACGCGGCGAGGGCGGTTGCTGGCCGACGCCGTCGTGCGGCGCCTGCTCGAGGACTGAGACCTAGCTCACGAACTTGATCGCGACGGGGTAGACGTAGTACTCGCCGTTGTTGGCCTTGATCGCGGCGATGATGCCGAACACGATCGCGGCGATCCAGGCGGCGATGAGGATGAAGATGCCGATGATCACGAACGTGAGGATCGAGCCCACGACGTATGCGATCAGCAGCGTGATCTGGAAGTTCAGCGCGGTCGCGGTGTGCTCCCGGATGAACGGTCCCTTGTCCTTGAGGATCAGGTAGCCGATCAGGGCCGGCAGGAAGCCGAAGAGGATGCCGCCGATGTGGATCAGCGTCGCCCACAGCTTCTCGTCGGCCGGGCTGAGCGGCTGGCTCTGCTGGTAGGCGCCTCCGCCGGGCGGGGGCGGCGTCGGTCCGCCGGGCGGCGGCGTGGTCCCGCCGGGCGGAGGCGGCGTGGTTCCACCGGGCGGCGGCGTCGGGGGCGTGGGAGGTGGTGCGTCGGACATGATGCTGCTCCTTGAAGGTCGCGCCCGGATCGCGGGTCGGTGATTTCATGCTGGCACAGCGGGGGGGGGGGGGGGGGGGGGGGGGGGGGCGGGGGTCTACGTCAAGGCGCGCGTGGTGACGCCCGTTATCGACGAC
>NZ_JBVHVX010000007.1:17788-221917 GCF_055564615.1 Agromyces sp. NPDC029043
GCGCCATCCTTCCTCCCCGCATCGCCCCCGCCCGGCCTCTGCCCCCTCCCCCCCCCCCCCCCACCCCCCCCCCCCCCCCCCCCCCCCCCCCCCCCCCCCCCCCCCCGAGCCGTCCTGCGGCGCCCTACTTGATGAGGCGCACCGCGAAGGGGTAGCGGTAGTGGCGCCCCTCCTTGGCCTGCAGGAACGCGATGATCGAGAAGACCACGCCGAGCACCCACGGGATCCAGGTGAGGAACGAGAGGAAGGCGCCGAAGCCGAACGTCACGACCGTGAGGAAGGTCACGACGATCCAGAGCGCGATCGTGGCGAACAGCAGCGTGATCTGGAAGTTCAGGGCCTCCTTGGCCTCGGTGTTGGTGAAGGAGCCGCGGTCCTTGAAGACGAGCCAGATGATGAGCGACGGCAGGATGCCGAGGATGCCGCCGAGGTGCGCGAACGACCCCCACTGGACGTCCTGCTCCTGCGAGAGCGGGGCGGCCGGTGCCGGCTGCGGGCCGGCGTTGGGATCGTGCGGGGGGACGTTGGGATCGGTCATGTGCGTGCCTTTCGGATCGGACGCGGGCACCTCGAACGGGGCGGGGGTGCATCGGGTGGGTGCGCGCGACGTTGCACACGCTACTGCCGTGCCGTTCGGGCGGGCAACGGTGCGAGCCCTGAATGTCGCGGTAGGATTGGCAGTCACGGGAACCGAGTGCTAAGCGCCGGTCCGCCGCCGTCACGCCGGTCGAGGGAAGCGAGGGCCATGGTCTCCGAACGCAGTCTCGCCGTGCTCCGCGCGATCGTGCAGGACTACGTCGCGTCCCGCGAGCCCGTGGGCTCGAAGACGATCGTCGAGCGTCACCACTTCGGCGTGTCCGCGGCGACCATCCGCAACGACATGGCCGTGCTCGAGGAGGAGGAGCTCATCGCGGCTCCGCACACCTCGTCGGGCCGCATCCCCACCGACAAGGGCTACCGGGTCTTCGTCGACCAGCTCGCCGACGTCAGGCCGCTCACGACGGCCCAGCGGCAGGCGATCGAGACGTTCCTCGGCGAGTCCAACGACCTCGACGAGCTGCTCGCCCGCACCGTGCGATTGGTCGCGCAGCTCACGCGCCAGCTGGCGGTCGTGCAGTACCCGAGCTTCCAGCGCGCTCGCGTGCGCCACGTCGAGCTCGTCTCGCTCGCGCCGACGCGCGTGCTGTGCATCCTCATTTCCGACACGGGGCAGGTCGAGCAGCGACTCGCCGAGCTCGACCAGCCCGCCGACGAGGAGACGCTCGGCCGGCTCCGCAACCGGCTGAACGAGGTCGCGGCGGGCCTGACCATGACCGATGCCGCGGCGGCGCTCTCCGTCGAGACCGAGACGGCCGACCGGGCCCACGCCGAGGTGCTCCGCACCCTCGCGGCGACGCTCGCCGACCAGGCGAAGTTCACCCGAAGCGATCGGCTCGTCGTCGCGGGCGCCGCCAACCTGGTTCGCACCGAGCAGGACTTCGCCGGCAACATCCTCGGCGTGATCGAGGCCATCGAGGAGCAGGTCGTGATCCTGAAGCTGTTCGGCGAGATGACCTCCGAGGAGGGCATCGCGGTCCGGATCGGCCGCGAGAACGCCGCGTACGGCCTCGGCGAGACCTCCGTCGTCTCGAGCTCGTTCGAGATCCCCGGCCGCGACGTGTCGCGGCTGGGCATCGTGGGTCCGACCCGCATGGACTACTCCCAGAGCATGGCCGCCGTGCGCGCCGTGGCTCGCTACCTCTCGCGCACGCTCGGCGAGAGCTGACTCGACCGGAGCCGCCCGAGTCGCGGCATCCGTCACCGCAATCGAAAGGAACCCGCCCCCTGTGGCCGACCACTACGAGGTCCTCGGCGTCTCGCGCGACGCCACCCCCGACGAGATCAAGAAGGCGTACCGCCGCCTCGCCCGCGAGCTCCACCCCGACGTCAACCCGGGCGCCGAGGCGTCCGAGCGGTTCAAGCAGGTCACGCACGCCTACGACGTGCTCTCCGACCCGAAGCAGCGCCAGCAGTACGACCTCGGCGGTGGCCAGGGCGGGTTCAACGGCGCCGGCTTCGGCGGGTTCGGCGACATCTTCGAGACGTTCTTCGGCGCGGGGCAGGCCAGCCGCGGGCCGCGTTCGCGTCGCGAGCGCGGCCAGGACGCGCTGATCCGCCTGGAGGTGAGCCTCGACGAGGTCATCTTCGGCACGCACCGCGACCTCGAGGTCGACACCGCGGTCACCTGCGAGACCTGCCATGGCTCGTGCTGCCAGCCCGGCACCTCGCCCGTCACCTGCGACATCTGCGGCGGCACCGGCCACATCCAGCGCTCGGTGCGCTCGCTGCTCGGCAACGTCATGACCTCGAGCCCCTGCGGCTCGTGCCGCGGCTACGGCACGATCATCGCGACGCCGTGCGTGACGTGCCAGGGGCAGGGTCGCGTGCGCGCGCGCCGCACCGTGCCCGTCGACGTGCCGGCCGGCGTCGACACCGGCGTGCGGCTGCAGATGCCGGGTTCGGGCGAGGCGGGCCCCGCCGGCGGCCCGAACGGCGACCTGTACCTCGAGGTCAAGGTGCGCAACCACGAGGTGTTCAGCCGCAACGGCGACGACCTCCTCTGCACCCTCGAGGTGCAGATGACCGATGCCGTGCTCGGCACGACCGCGACGGTCGAGGCGCTCGACGGCGACGTCGACCTCGAGCTGAAGGCCGGCGTCCAGAGCGGGGAGATCCTCACGGTGAAGGATCGCGGCATCACGCACCTGCGCGGCGGCGGGCGCGGCGACCTCAAGGTCGCGGTGCACGTCGTGACGCCGACCAAGCTCAGTCACAGGGAGCGCGAGCTCGTGCAGCAGCTCGCGAAGGCGCGCAAGGCGCAGCCGCCCCAGCTCGGGCACTTCCAGCAGGGCCTGTTCGCGCGGCTGCGCGACCGGTTCCTGGGCTGACGGCGTCGGCCGAGCGGATGCCGCGATGAGCAGCCTGTACCTCGACGAGTCGCTCGACCTCGACCGGGTCGGCCGCGGCGACGCCGTCGCGCTCGAGGGCGACGAGGCGCGCCATGCGGTCACGGTGGCGCGCGTGCGCGTGGGCGAGCGGGTGTCGGTCGGCGACGGCCGGGGGCGGATCGTGACCGGTGCGGTGACCTCCGCCGAGGGCCGCCGGCTCGAGCTCGAGGTCGACGACGTGCGCGACGTTCCCTCGCCGGCGCCGCGGCTCACGCTCGTGCAGGCGCTCGCGAAGGGAGACCGCGACGAGCTCGCGGTGCAGGCGGCGACCGAGCTCGGCGTCGACCGCATCGTGCCGTGGGCCGCCGGCCGGTCGGTGTCGCGCTGGGACGGCCCCAAGGCGGAGAAGGGCCGGTCCCGCTGGTCGAGCATCGTCCGCGAGGCCGTCAAGCAGTCCATCCGCGCCCGCATCCCGGCGGTCGAGCCCGTCGCGTCGACGCGCGAGCTGCCGGCACGACTCGAGGGCGAGCGGATGCTGCTGCTCGTGCCCGGCGCGGAGACGGCGCTGTCCGGCATCCGCCCGGACGGCCGCGATCTCGCGCTCGTCGTCGGGCCCGAGGGCGGCATGGATCCGGCCGAGATCGAGCGCCTGCGCGAGGCGGGCGGCGAGCCCGTCCGGCTCGGCGACGGAGTGCTGCGCACCTCCACCGCAGGGCCCGCGGGGATCGCGGTGCTGTCGGTGGCGCTCGGGCGGTGGTGAGCCATCCGTCGCTACGATGGAGCAATGAGCGGAACCGCCGAACCCACGGTCTTCGAGCGCATCGCGGCGGGGGAGATCCCCGCGCGGATGGTGGTGGAGACCGATCGCGTGATCGCGTTCCACGACATCGCCCCGCAGGCGCCCGTGCACGTCATCGTGACGCCTCGCGACGGTCGCCACCGCGACGTCGTCGAGCTCGCCGCCGCCGATCCCGAACTGCTCGCCGAGCTCGTCGCGGTCGCCAAGCGCATCGCCGACGACCTCACCGACGGCGAGTTCCGGCTCATCTTCAACACCGGTCCCGCCGCCGGCCAGACGGTCTTCCACGTGCACGCGCACCTGCTCGGCGGCGGCCTCAAGGAGGGATCGCTTGCCGGCTGACGACGCGGGCGAGAACCCGCTTCCCGCTTACCAGCTGCAGCCCGACGAGGAGCGGCTCCGCATCGACGGCATCGCCATGGTGCGCCTCCTCGGTCCGCAGGATCGCCTCCTCACGAGCATCGAGCGCGAGTATCCCGGCGTCGCCGTGCACGTGCGCGGCAACGAGATCGCCATCCGCGGCGAGGCCGGCGACCGTTCCCGCGTGCGCCGCCTCATCGAGGAGCTCCTCGAGCTCGTCCGAGGCGGCGAGGACCCGACGCCCATCGAAGTGAGGAGCTCCGCCCGAATGCTCGACGCCGATCCGGCCGCCCGACCGTCCGACACGCTCGGCCAGGTCATCGTCTCCAGCCGCGGCAAGTCGATCCGTCCGAAGACGGAGGGCCAGCGCTCCTACGTCGACGCGATCGACGAGCACACCATCGTGTTCGGCATCGGCCCGGCGGGCACCGGCAAGACCTACCTCGCGATGGCGAAGGCCGTGCAGGCGCTGCAGCGCAAGGAGGTCAACCGCATCATCCTGACGCGTCCGGCGGTCGAGGCGGGGGAGCGGCTCGGGTTCCTCCCGGGCACGCTCACCGAGAAGATCGACCCCTACCTCCGGCCGCTCTACGACGCGCTCAACGAGATGATGGACCCCGAGATCGTGCCGAAGCTGCTCGCGTCGGGCACCGTCGAGGTCGCGCCGCTCGCGTACATGCGCGGGCGCACGCTGAACGACTCGTTCGTGGTGCTCGACGAGGCGCAGAACACGACGCCCGAGCAGATGAAGATGTTCCTCACCCGCCTCGGGTTCGGCTCGAAGATGGTCGTGACCGGCGACGTCACGCAGGTCGACCTGCCGGGCGGCTCGTCGGGCCTGCGGCTCGTCACGCGCATCCTCGACGACGTCGAGGACATCCACTTCGCCCGGCTCACGAGCGACGACGTCGTGCGCCACTCGCTCGTCGGGCGCATCGTCGACGCCTACACCGAGTACGACCAGCGCCAGCAGGCCGCCCGCTACGAGCGCGAGCAGGCGCGCGAGTTCGCCAACCGCGCGGAGCGCCGCAGCGCCGAGCGCCGCACCGCGCCCGGCCCGCGCGACCACCTCCCCCGGAAGAGACAGCCTTGAGAGGAGCGTCGTGAGCATCGAGATCAACAACGAGTCGGCGATCGCGGTCGACGAGGCGGCGCTGCAGCGGCTCGCGGTCTACGCGCTCGACGCGATGCACGTGCATCCCGACGCGGAGCTGGCGATCGTGCTCGTCGACGAGGGCGCGATGGAGCAGCTCCACGTGCAGTGGATGGACGAGCCCGGGCCCACCGACGTGCTGAGCTTCCCCATGGACGAACTGCGTCCGGGCACCGAGGACCAGCCCGCCCCGCCGGGGCTGCTCGGCGACGTCGTGCTGTGCCCGCAGGTCGCCGAGTCGCAGGCGAAGACCGCCGGCCACGGCCTGCTCGACGAGCTGCTGCTGCTGACGACCCACGGCATCCTGCACCTGCTCGGGTTCGACCACGCCGAGCCCGACGAAGAGAAGGAGATGTTCGGGATCCAGCGCGACATCCTGGTCGGCTTCTCCATGCAGGAGCGCCGCCGCTGACCATGCTGCCCTGGCTCTTCCTCGCGGCCGCGTTCGTGCTCGTCGCGTTCGGCGGCCTGATGGCCGCCGTCGACGCCGCGATCGGGGTGACGTCGCGGGCCGACATCGTCGACCTGTCGATCGGGGCGCGCGCCGCGCGGTCGCTCCGTGCGATCGCCGACGACACAGGTGCGCACGTCAACGCCGTGAACTTCATGCGCATCCTCGCGGAGACGACCGCGGCCGTGCTCGTGACGCTCGCGTTCACGTTCTTCCTCGACGACGTCTGGCTCGTCCTCCTCGTCTCCGCGCTCGTCATGACGGCGGTGTCGTTCGTGCTCGTGGGCGCGAGCCCTCGCAGCGTCGGCCGCGCCCACCCGGGCACGGTGCTGCGGCTCTCCGCACCGCTCGTGCGGTTCGTGCGCGTCCTGCTGGGTCCGTTCGCGAACGCGCTGGTCTCGCTCGGCAATCGCGTGACGCCGAGCCGGATCCGGTTCGCGGGCGTGTCGAGCGAGGAGCAGCTGCTCAGCATGGTCGACGAGGCCACCGAGCTCGAGGTCCTGGAGCAGGGCGACCGCGAGCTCATCCACTCGATCTTCGAGTTCAACGACACGCTCGTGCGCGAGGTCATGGTGCCCCGCACCGACATGGTCACGATCGAGACGACCGCGCACCTGCCGCAGGCGATGGCGCTCTTCCTCAAGGCGGGCTATTCGCGCATCCCCGTCGTCGACCGCGAGGCCGACGACGTGGTCGGCATCCTGTACCTGCGGGACCTCGCGCGGCTCGGCTTCGAACGCCCGCTCGACGCCGAGACGCTCACGGTCGGCGAACTCGCGCGTCCGGCCGCGTTCGTGCCCGAGTCGATGAAGGCCGACCGGCTGCTGCGGCAGATGCAGCTCGAGTCGAACCACCTGGCGATGGTCGTCGACGAGTACGGCGGCATCGCGGGCCTTGCCACCATGGAAGACCTCATCGAGGAGCTCGTGGGCGACATCGCCGACGAGTACGACCGCGAGGCCGCGCAGGTCGAGGAGCTCGGCGAGGGCCGATACCGCGTGAACGCGCGCCTGCCGGTCGATGAGCTCGGCGAACTCTTCGGGCTCGACCTCGAAGACGAGGATGTCGACTCCGCCGGCGGCCTGCTCGCCAAGGAGCTCGGCCACCTGCCGCAGCGCGGCGACCGCGCCATGGTGAGCGGGCTCGTGCTCGAGGCCGAGCGCACCGAGGGGCGCCGCAAGCGCATCGCCACGATCCTCGTCGAGGCCGACCAGGCGCTCATCGACGTGCGCGCCGCGTTCGCCGGCGACGAGGCAGGCGCAGACCAGGGGGAGCGGGCATGACCGATTACCGCGCAGGATTCGTCTCGTTCGTCGGGCGCCCGAACGTCGGCAAGTCGACGCTCACGAACGCGCTCGTGGGCGAGAAGGTCGCGATCACGAGCTCGAAGCCGCAGACCACGCGTCGCGCCATCCGGGGCATCGTGCACCGACCGTACGGTCAGCTCATCGTCGTCGACACGCCGGGCCTGCACCGCCCGCGCACGCTGCTCGGCGAGCGCCTCAACTCGCTCGTGCAGTCCACGCTCGGCGACGTCGACGTCATCGGGTTCTGCGTGCCGGCGAACGAGGCGATCGGCCCGGGCGACCGGTTCATCAACGAGCAGCTCGACCAGTACCCGCGGGCGAAGAAGGTCGCGATCGTGACCAAGACCGATGCCACGGGCCGCGCCAAGGTCGCCGAGCAGCTGCTCGCGGTGTCGCAGCTGCGCGAGTGGGACGCGATCATCCCGGTCTCGGCACCGAAGGGCGAGCAGCTCGACGTGCTCGTCGACGAGCTGCTGGAGCTCATGCCGCAGTCGGAGCATCCGCTGTACCCGGCCGAGACGACGACCGATGAGGAGACGACCGAGCGCATCGCCGAGTTCGTGCGCGAGGCCGCCCTGGAGGGCGTCTCCGACGAGCTGCCGCACTCGATCGCGGTGACGGTCGACGACTGGGTCGAGCGCGACGACAAGGATCTCGTGGAGATCTACGCCAACGTGTACGTCGAGCGCGACAGCCAGAAGGGCATCATCATCGGCAAGGGCGGCGCGCGCCTCCGCGAGGTGGGCGAGCGCGCCCGTGCCCAGATCGAGCAGCTGCTCGGCCGCAAGGTGTACCTGGCGCTGCACGTGAAGGTCGCCAAGGACTGGCAGCGCGACCCGAAGCAGCTGGGCCGGCTCGGCTTCTGACCTCCGCCCGGCCTGCCGTGCTCGCACGCGGCATCCGTCCGGAGGATGATTCCGGCGTGACCGGGAGTGCCCGGCGCCGCCGACCGCGTACCGTGGATCGATGAGCTCCTCCCAGCGGACGATCCTCGTCGTCGACGGCATCCTCGCGGCGCTGTTCCTCGCGGTCTGCTCGCTCTACGCGTTCGTCGGCGGACCGCCCGACCTCGTCGTCGTCGTCCTGTTCGCCGCAGCGCTCACCCTGCGCCGCGTCGCCCCCGGCGCCGCGCTCGTGGTGGCGTGGGTGGCCGCGTGCGCCCAGATGCTCATGCTGCGGGACCTGCAGCCGGCGGATGCCGCGGTGTTCGTCGTCGTGTACTCGACCGCCGCCTACGGCTCGCGCGCCGTCCGGTGGTGGGGCCTCGGCTCGGCGGGAGCCGGCGCGCTGCTCGCGACGGTCTACCTGGGATTCGTGGTGCCGCTCGTGGAAGGCGCCGGCATCGTGCCCACGGTCGATCTCGCCGGTCGGCTGATGTGGGGCGCCATCCTGTTCGGCGCGGCGCTGGCCGGCCTCGTGCTCGCGTGGACGATCGGGCTGCTGGCCCGCACCGTGCGCGACTCGCGCGAGCAGCGCCGGCGCGCCGAGCTCGATCGGCGCGAGCGGGAGCACGCCGAGTACCGGTACGTGGTCGAGCAGGAGCGCACGCGCATCGCGCGCGACATGCACGACGTCGTCGCGCACTCGCTCGCCGTCGTGATCGCGCAGGCCGACGGTGCGCGGTTCGCCGCGCGAACGCGCCCGGCGGCGGCCGTCGAGGCGCTCGAGACGATCTCGGGGGTGGCGCGCGGTGCGCTCGGCGACGTGCGACTGCTGCTCGGCGAGCTGCGCCACCGGGAGGGTTCGGCGCCGCAGCCCGAGCTCGACGACCTCGACGACCTCGTCGACCAGGTGCGCGGCGCCGGACTCGACGTGCGTCGCGTCGACCGCGGGGAGCGGGTGCCGCTCGGAGCCGGCCACCAGATCGCGGTGTACCGCATCGTGCAGGAGGGGCTGACGAACGCGCTCCGGCACGGCGATACGGCCCAGCCGGTCGACCTCGAGCTGGAGTGGGACGCGAACGGCGTCGCGGTCACGGTCGAGAACGCGGTCGCGGCGACCTCCGATGAGGCGCAGTCCGCTCCCGTGGAGGCGGCGAACGGGCCGCGGCACGGCATCCCCGGCATGCGCGAACGCGCCGAGCTGGCGGGCGGCACGTTCGCCGCCGAGGCGAGCGCCGATGGTCGCTTCCGCATCGCGGCGCGGATCCCCGCCGGGGCGGCGTCGTGAGCGTCATCCGCGTCGCCCTCGTCGACGACCAGGCGCTGTTCCGGGCGGGCGTCCGCATGCTCGTGGAATCGCAGCCCGACCTCGCGTTCGCGGGCGACGCCGCCGACGGGCGGGCGGCGATCGCCTTGGCCGAGCGCAGCCGGCCCGACGTGATCCTGATGGACGTGCGGATGCCGCAGCTCGACGGCATCGCCGCGACCGAGCGGATCCTCGCCGACGCCGACCGCGACGGCCGCGAACCGCCCCGGATCATCGTGCTCACGACGTTCGACCTCGACGAGAACGCGGCGCGCGCGATCCGCGCGGGCGCGAGCGGCTTCGTGCTGAAGGACGCCGATCCCGAGTTCCTGCTCGCCGCCATCCGCACCGTGCACCGCGGCAACGCGGTCATCGCCGCCAACGCCACGCTCGGACTCCTCGCGAATGCCTCGCAGGGGGGCGGCCGGCGTGCGGCGCCGGCGGCATGGGCCGACCTCACGGCGCGCGAGCGCGAGATCTTCGCATTGGCGGCCAGGGGGCTCTCGAACGCCGAGATCGCGGCATCCGAGTTCCTCGGCGAGGCCACGGTCAAGACGCACGTGAGCCGCGTGCTCGCCAAGCTCGGCCTGCGCGATCGCGTGCAGCTCGTCGTCTTCGCGTACGAGCACGACCTGACCGCCGGCTGAGGCGGGCCGCTGCGAGGTCATCCGAGCGGATGACGCGGGCGCGACGCGCGACGGACGCGGGAGCCGGCGCCGCGTTCGTAGCGTCGAGGACATGCAGATCCAACCTTCCGACCTCGGTCTGGTCGCCCGCGTCGCCGGGCTCGGCAAGCAGTACGGCACCGGCGCCGGCGGCGTCACGGCGCTCCACGACGTCTCGCTCGGCCTGCGGCGCGGCGAGTTCACCGCGATCATGGGCCCGTCCGGCTCGGGCAAGTCCACGCTCATGCACATCATGGCCGGCCTCGACACGCCGACGTCGGGCCGCGTATGGCTCGGCGACACCGACATCACCGAGCTCCCGGATGGCGCGTTGACGGTGCTGCGCCGCCGCCGCGTGGGCTTCGTGTTCCAGTCGTTCAACCTCGTGCCGACGCTCGACGTCGAGGGCAACGTGCTGCTGCCGTTCGAGCTCGACGGCCGGCGTCCGAGCCGCGACGAGCGAGCGCGCATCGACGGACTGATCGAGCGGCTCGGCCTCGGACCGCGCCTGCGCCATCGGCCGCACGAGCTCTCGGGCGGGCAGCAGCAGCGCGTCGCGATCGCCCGCGCGCTCGCCACGCGCCCGGATCTCGTCTTCGCCGACGAGCCGACGGGCAACCTCGACTCGCGCACCGGGCGCGAGGTGCTCGCGATCCTCGCCGATGCGAGCCGCGAATCGGGCCAGTCGATCGCGATGGTCACGCACGATCCGATCGCGGCCAGCCACGCCGACCGCATCCTGTTCCTGGCCGACGGCCGGATCGTGCGCGACGCCGCTCGATCCACCGCCGAGGAGATCTCGACGTACATGCTCGCCATGGAGCGTGCCGCGTGATCCGGCGGCTCCTCGCCGAGCATGGGCCGACGCTGCTCGTCGCGACGCTCGCGTCGTCGTTCGGCGTGGCACTCCTCCAGGTCACCGGCTACCTCGGCTCGGCGATCCGCGCCGACGACGTCACCGGTGAAAGCGGCACGGCCGCCATCATGGTGCAGATCGCCGCGTGGGTCTTCATCGTGATCGCGATCTACGTCAGCGCGATCGTCACCTCGAACACCGTCGCGACGGTCGTCGCCGGCCGCACGCGGCTGATCGCGCTGCTCCGGCTCGTCGGGTCGAGCGCCCGCGCTCAGCGTGCCGCGATCGCGCGCGAGGGACTCGTGATCGGCGCGATCGGCGCGATCGCGGGCGTGCTGGTCGGCACCGGCACGGCGATGCTCCTCGCCGAGCTCGCTGCGGCGGCCGACGTCCTGCCGCGCGTCGAGCACGCATGGGCGGATGCCTCGGTGCCGGCGCCCGCCGTCGTGGCCGCCCTCACCACGTGGCTCGCGGCCTGGGTCGGCTCGCGCCGCGTGCTCGCGGTGCGCCCGGCGGAGGCGCTCGGCACCGCGGCGGAGGCGTCGCGCGACGAGCTCGCGGCACGGCGCGGCCGAACGGCGACCGCCGCCGTGCTCGCCGGTGTCGGGCTGTTCCTGCTGCTCGGGGGCGTGGCGCTCGGCCTCGTGACCCCGCTCGGGGTGCTCGTCGGCCTGCTCGGCGGCATCCTCTCGTTCACCGGCATCGTGCTCGGCGCGCACGTCGTCATGCCGCCAGTGCTGCGGCTCGTCGGGCGGACACTCGGCAGCTCGCCGGCCGCGCGCCTGGCCGCGGAGAATGCGGTGCGCCACCCCGAGCGCAGCTCGCGCATGACGATCGGGCTCGTGATCAGCGTGACGCTCGTCACGATGTTCGCCGTCGCGATGGAGTCGTACCGCACGCTGCTGCTCGCGGCGACCGACGACCGGCCCGAGATGCGCGCCGCCATCGAGGAGATGGTCGCGGCGACCGTCGCGGTGTTCAGCATCCTCGTCGGCTTCAGCGCGGTGATCGCCGCGATCGGGCTCGTCAACACGCTCTCGCTCAGCGTGCTGCAGCGCACCCGCGAGCTGGGGCTGCTGCGCGCGCTCGGCTTCGAGCGGCGGCAGCTCCGGACGATGGTCGTCGCCGAGGCCGCCGCGCTGACGGCCGCCGCGACGGCGACCGGCCTCGTGCTCGGCGTGTTCTACGGCTGGGCCGGCGCGCAGTCGATGCTCGGCAGCGTGCAGGGGGAGCCGCTCGTGATCGCGCCGACGATCCCGTGGGGCGTCGTCGCGGTGCTCGTCGGTGCCGCCGCGGTGCTCGCCGTCGTCGCGTCGCTCGCGCCTGCGCGGCGTGCGACGCGGGTCTCACCGGTGACGGCGCTCGCGGTCGACTGAGCGCGGTCGGGACGGCGAGCGGATGACGCGTGGCGGGTGCCGTGGCCTGGGGGGCGGCACCCGCCACAGCGCGTGCGGCGCGCGGCCGCGCCATCCGTCGACGTCATCCCGTTGCGCGCGCACTGCGGGGCGATGTTAGCCTTGGTTCGTGCTTCACGGCCTGCTTCTCCTTAGCTGCCGCAGCGAGTCCTAGTTCACAGGCCTCCCTCGCTGCGGAGTTCGTCGTCGGCTGAAACCCCCGAATAGCGAGAAGAGCACCCAATGCAGAACCAGCAGAAGCCGTCTCCGATGCCCGTGCATCGGTACCGCCCGTTCCACGAGCAGATCCGCGTCGACCTGCCCGACCGCACGTGGCCGTCCACGCGCATCGAGAAGGCGCCGCGCTGGTGCGCGGTCGACCTGCGCGACGGCAACCAGGCCCTCATCGACCCGATGAGCCCCGAGCGCAAGCGCATCATGTTCGACCTGCTCGTCAAGATGGGCTACAAGGAGATCGAGGTCGGCTTCCCGTCGGCGAGCCAGACCGACTTCGACTTCGTCCGCAGCCTCATCGACGAGGGCGCGATCCCCGACGACGTCACCATCCAGGTGCTGACGCAGGCGCGCGACCACCTGATCGAGCGCACGTACGAGTCGATCCGCGGCGCCAAGCAGGCGATCGTGCACCTCTACAACTCGACCAGCGTGCTGCAGCGCGAGGTCGTCTTCCGCACCGACAAGCAGGGCATCATCGACATCGCCCTGCACGGCGCCCGCAAGTGCCGCGAGATGGAGGCGACCGTGCCCGGCACGACCGTCTACTACGAGTACTCGCCCGAGAGCTACACCGGCACCGAGCTCGAGTTCGCGGTCGACGTGTGCAACCAGGTCATCGAGGTCTTCGAGCCGACGCCCGAGCGGAAGGTCATCATCAACCTGCCCGCGACCGTCGAGATGGCCACGCCCAACGTGTACGCCGACTCGATCGAGTGGATGTCGCGGCACCTCGCGCACCGAGAGAACGTGATCCTCTCGCTGCACCCCCACAACGACCGCGGCACCGCGATCGCGGCGGCCGAGCTCGGATACATGGCCGGCGCCGACCGCATCGAGGGATGCCTGTTCGGCAACGGCGAGCGCACCGGCAACGTCGACCTCGTCGCGCTGGGCATCAACCTGTTCACCCAGGGCATCGACCCGCAGGTCGACTTCTCGAACATCGACGAGGTCAAGCGCACCGCCGAGTACTGCAACCAGCTGCCGGTGCCCGAGCGCAGTCCGTGGGCGGGCGACCTCGTCTACACCGCGTTCTCGGGCTCGCACCAGGACGCGATCAAGAAGGGCTTCGAGGCCATGGAGGCGCGCGCCGACGAGCGCGGCGTCTCGGTCGACGACCTGCAGTGGGCCGTGCCGTACCTGCCGGTCGACCCGAAGGACCTGGGCCGTAGCTACGAGGCCGTCATCCGCGTCAACTCCCAGTCGGGCAAGGGCGGCGTCGCCTACCTGCTGAAGACCGACCACGCGCTCGACCTGCCGCGTCGCCTGCAGATCGAGTTCTCGGGTGTCGTGCAGGCCAAGACCGACGCCGAGGGCGGCGAGGTCACGAGCGAGCAGATCTGGTCGATCTTCACCGACGAGTACCTGCCCGCGCCGCAGGACCGTCCCGACGAGAAGTGGGGCCGGTTCGAGCTGCTGTCGCTGCGCACCGAGAGCGACCTCACGGGCGACGTGCGCGTGCGCGTCGGACTCCGCGACGGCGACGAGCGCGTCGACGCCGACGGCTCGGGCAACGG
This sequence comes from Agromyces sp. NPDC029043, assembly GCF_055564615.1. Lineage (NCBI taxonomy): Bacteria > Bacillati > Actinomycetota > Actinomycetes > Micrococcales > Microbacteriaceae > Agromyces > Agromyces sp. NPDC029043. The sequence goes on from NZ_JBVHVX010000007.1 coordinate 31,642, forward strand.
TCCGGTGGCCGCGTTCCTCTCGGTGCTCGCCGCCGAGGGCGTCGACGTGCGCGTCCTCGACTACAGCGAGCACGCGCTCTCGGCCGGGGGCGACGCCCTCGCCGCGGCGTACGTCGAGTGCCAGGTCGACGGCCGCACCCTGTGGGGCGTCGGCATCGACGCCGACATCTCGACCGCGTCGCTGAAGGCCGTCGTGTCGGCCGTCAACCGGGCGCTGCGTGCGGCGCGCGTGCGCGAGGAGGCCCAGGCGCCGGCGCTCGCCTGAGGCGGCCTTCGACGTCCGAGCGGGCGGGTGCGGCATCCGTCGCCCCGCCCGCTTCGCATGCCGGAACCGCCGTCGTTCAGGCGCGGCGCCAGACCCGCCAGCTCGCGATCGCCCGCTGCTCGGGCAGGCTCCAGCCGAATCGCACCGAGCCGAGCCGGATCACCGTGGTCACGACGACGCACGCGATCGCGGCGACCGTGATGTTCGCACCGAGCGCGACGAGCACGACGATGAGGACGGTGCCTGCTCCGGCCGCGACGGCGTAGAGCGAGCCGACGTGCATGAGGGCGATGGGCAGGTTGAGCGAGACGTCGCGCAGGATCGACCCGCCCACGGCCGACACCACGCCGACGAAGACCGCCGGGACCTCGGGCACGCCGTAGGCGAGCGCCTTCGTGGTCCCGATCGCGGCGAAGAGCCCGATGGTCACGGCGTCGAGCGCGATGATGAGCGGATTCAGCCGCGTGAACAGGCGCAGCAGCGCCATCCCGAGCAGCGCGGCCACCGTCGCGACCACCAGGTACCAGTTGCTCTGCATCGCCGCCGGCAGCTGGTTCAGCAGGATGTCGCGGAGCAGGCCGCCGCCGAGCCCGACGAGGATGCCGATCAACGCGACGCCCAGGAGGTCGAGCCGTCGCTCCTTGAGGCGACCGGCGAACATCGCCCCCTGGAGTGCGCCGATCCCGACCGCCGCGAGGTCGGCCCACAGGGGGATCTCGAAGGGCGCGACCGTCATTGCCCGGTCGTCCCACGCGGGTCGGGGTGCGCTGCGGCGGCGGCGCGCGACGCGAGGAACTGCTCGAACGTGACCCGGCCGTACGGCTCGCCGGGCACGAGGTTCGCCCCGGAGGAGAACGCGGCGAAGCGGGTGCCGGGGAGCCGGAACTGCATCGTGGGGCGATGCGAGCCGCGAGCGGCGAGGTAGGCGCGTGCCAGGTCGCGGGCCGGGCGCACCTCGGGACCTCCGATGTCGGGCGCGAGGCCCGCGGGATCGGTGTCGAGCAGCTCGAGGACGCGGCGTGCGACTTCGTCGGCCGCGATCGGCTGGAACGAGAACGCCGGTGCGAAGACCACGGGGGAGAATCGCTGGACGCCGAAGAGCGTCGCGATGAAGTCGTGGAACTGCGTCGCGCGCAGCACCGTCCACCGCAGCCGCGACTCCCGGATGATCTGCTCGGAGTTGCGCTTGCCCGCGTAGTACGCCAGCGGGATGCGGTCGATGCCGACGATCGACGTGTACAGGATGCGGGGCCGGCCCGAGCGCTCCGCCGCCTGCACGAGCGTGCGGGTGATCTCGGTGTCGTCGCGGAGCGTGGTCGCGAGGTGGAGCACGGCGCGGACGCCCTCGAGCGCCGCCTCGACGCCCTCACCCGTGGCCAGGTCGCCCCGGACGGTGCCCGGCGCGCCGCTCCGGCTGAGGATGCGGATGTCGTCGCCGCGGGCAGCGAGCGCGCGGACGACCGCACGGCCGAGGGTGCCGGTGCCTCCCGTGACGAGGACGGGTGCGGACGCGATGGTCACCGCACCATTCTGCCGTGTCATCCGGCACCACTCCGCCGTGTCATCCGCCCGCCGGGCCGCCGCCGTCGGACGGCGTGGGGGTGGACGGTGGGAGAATCGACGGGTGCCCGTGTACCGAGATGACGCCGTCGTGCTGCGCACCCACAAGCTGGGCGAGGCCGACCGCATCGTCACGCTGCTCACGCGCCGCCACGGCAAGATCCGCGCCGTCGCACGAGGCGTCCGGCGCACGGCGTCGAAGTTCGGCTCACGGCTCGAGCCCTTCATGGTCGCCGACCTGCAGCTCTACGAGGGCCGCACGCTCGACGTGATCACGCAGGCCGAGTCGATCGGCGCGTACGGCGCCGAGATCAGCCAGGACTATGCGGCCTACACCGCCGCGAACGCGATGGTCGAGGCCGCCGATCGGCTCACCGAGGCCGAGGGGTCGCTGCAGCAGTACCTGCTGCTGGTCGGCGCCCTGCGCTCGCTCTCACGCAGCGAGCACGGCCCGGCGCTCACGCTCGACTCGTACCTGCTGCGCGCGCTCGCGATCGCGGGGTGGGCGCCGACGTTCGCCGACTGCGCCCGTTGCGGCCGCGAGGGCCCGCACACGGCGGTCGTCGTGCAGCTCGGCGGTGTGGTGTGCGACGAGTGCGCGCCGCCGGGAACGCCGCGCATCGCGCCATCCACCGTCGGCCTGCTCGGTGCGCTGCTCGCCGGCGACTGGGACGTCGCCGAGGCCGCCCCCGAACGCGACCGGGCGCAGGCGAGCGGTATCGTCGCCGCGTACGCCCAGTGGCACCTCGAGCGCGGCCTCCGCTCGCTCTCCCACGTCTCCCGAGAAACGGCCCAGCAGTGACCCCCAAGCCCTACACCCACAAGGATGCGGTGCCCTACCGCCCGATCGACTGGACGGGTCTCTACCCGCCCGCGATGCCGAAGGGCGCCGTGCCCGAGCACGTCGCCATCGTCATGGACGGCAACGGCCGATGGGCGAACCGGCAGGGGCTCACGCGCATCGAGGGGCACAAGGCCGGCGAGGCGGCGCTGCTCGACGTGGTCGCCGGGGCCGTGCAGATCGGCGTCAGGCATCTCTCGGTGTACGCGTTCTCGACCGAGAACTGGAAGCGCTCGCCCGACGAGGTGCGCTTCCTCATGGGCTACAACCGCGACGTGCTGCACCGGCGTCGCGACCAGCTCAACGAGTGGGGCGTGCGCATCCGCTGGGCGGGCCGCAAGCCCAGGCTGTGGCGCTCGGTGATCGACGAGCTGCAGTTCGCCGAGAAGCTCACGGCCGGCAACGACACGCTGACGCTCACGATGTGCGTCAACTACGGCGGACGGAACGAGCTCACCGATGCGGTGCGCTCGATCGCCGACGACGTGGCATCCGGCCGGCTGCGCCCCTCGGCGGTGTCCGAGAAGCTCATCCAGAAGCGGCTCTACGTGCCCGACCTGCCCGACGTCGACCTCTTCGTGCGCAGCTCGGGGGAGCAGCGCACGTCGAACTTCCTCCTCTGGCAGTCGGCGTACGCCGAGATGGTCTTCCTCGACACGCTCTGGCCCGACTTCGACCGCACCGAGCTGTGGCGTGCGATCGAGCTCTACGCGTCGCGCAACCGCCGGTTCGGCGGCGCGGTCGACGCGCCCGATGCGGCCACGGTCTGAGCCCGGCTGCTCCTCAGCCGTGTGCACCTGGATGCATGCATGGGAATACGGATGCCGCGCGGCCCGTTGGCCCTCGTCGTGACGTCCCCCATCAAGATCGACATCTGGTCCGACATCGCCTGCCCCTGGTGCTACATCGGCAAGCGCCATCTCGAAGCCGGCATCGCCGCGCTCGGCACCGACGCGCCCGACGTGGAGATCGAGTACCACTCGTTCGAGCTCGCGCCCGACACGCCCGTCGACTTCGAGGGCAGCGAGGTCGACTTCCTCGCCGGGCACAAGGGCATCGCGGTCGAGCAGGCGCGCATGATGATCGACCGCGTGACGGGCGTCGCCGCCCAGGCGGGACTCGCCTACGACTACGACGCGCTGCAGCACACCAAGACGCTGAAGGCGCACGAGCTGCTGCACTTCGCGAAGGAGCAGGGTTTCCAGCTCGCGCTGTCGGAGCGGCTGTTCCGCGCCTACTTCACCGAGGGCCGGCACGTCGGCCGCGTCGACGAGCTCATCGAGCTGGCCGCCGAGGTCGGACTCGACGCGGACGCCGCCCGTGAGGCGCTCGAGTCGGGCCGGTACGGGGCGGCGGTGCAGGCCGACATCGCGCAGGCGGGTGTGTACGGCATCCCGGGCGTGCCGTTCTTCGTGTTCGAGGGCAAGTACGGCGTGTCCGGTGCCCAGCCCGCCGAGGTGTTCGCCCAGGTGCTGACGCAGGTCGCCGGCGAACGCGACGAGGCGGCGGCGTGAACGACGCCGTCTCGCCGTTCACCATGCTCGGTGGCGCGGGCGTCGTCTGCGAGGGCGACGTGTGCGAGATCCCCCCGGCCGCCGCTCCGCCCGTCGAGTAGGCGCTACTCGGGGTCGCTGATGTCGGCGACCGTCGCGTCGAACGCGCGCACGAGCGCGTCGGCGTCGACGAAGAGGCTGCGACCGTGCTCGCCGGCTCCCATCGAGACGCGGCGGCCCGGGATCGTCGCGTCCACGACGACGGGCCACGCGTGCGTCGAGCCCAGCGGGGTGATCGTGCCGCGCTCGTACCCGGTCGCCGCCAGGGCCAGCGAGGCATCCGGCAGTTGCAGCTTGTTGACGGAGAGCAGCGCACGCAGCTTGGGCCAGCTGATCTTGCGGCCGCCCGGCACCAGCGCGAAGACGTAGGTGTCGTCGCTGCGCTTCACGACGAGCGACTTCACGATGTCGGCCGGAGTGATGCCCATGAGCTCGGCGGCCTCCTCGAGGCTGCGCGCGGCGGGGCGCTCGATGACGTCGACGTGGAGGCCGCGAGCCGCGGCATCCGCCTGCACCCGCTCCACGCCGGTGAGCCCCTCGAACGCGGTCATGCCGTCCTCCACAGCGCAGCCATGACGGCATCCTAGGCCGAGCCGGGATGCCGCCGGGCCGGAGCCCCGCGACGTCTGGGAGAATCGAAGGCGATGCCAACGACCACGACCCCCGCCCGCCCGCTCACGATCGGCGGCCTCGAACTCGAGGTGCCGGTCGTGCTCGCACCCATGGCGGGCATCACCAACACGGCGTTCCGGCGGCTCTGCCGCGAGTTCGGCGCCGGCCTGTACGTCAGCGAGATGATCACGAGCCGCGCCCTCGTCGAGCGCACGCCCGAGTCGATGCGCCTCATCACGCACCACGAGTCCGAGACGCCCCGCTCCATCCAGCTGTACGGCGTCGACCCGAAGACGGTCTCCGAGGCGGTGACGATGCTCGTCGCGGAGGATCGCGCCGACCACATCGACCTCAACTTCGGCTGCCCGGTGCCCAAGGTCACGCGCAAGGGCGGGGGAGCGGCGCTGCCCTGGAAGTCCGGCCTGTTCCGCGGCATCGTCGAGGGCGCGGTGAGGGCGGCGGGCGACGTGCCGCTCACGATCAAGATGCGCAAGGGCATCGACGCCGACCACCTCACCTACCTCGAGGCCGGCCGCATCGCCGAGGGCGCCGGCGTGGCGTCGATCGCGCTGCACGCACGTACGGCGGCAGAGTTCTACTCGGGCCACGCCGACTGGTCGGCGATCGCGCAGCTGAAGCAGGCCGTCACGAGCGTCCCCGTGCTGGGCAACGGCGACATCTGGTCGGCCGATGACGCACTGCGCATGGTCGAGGAGACCGGATGCGACGGGGTCGTCGTGGGTCGCGGCTGCCTCGGCCGTCCGTGGCTGTTCGGCGACCTCGCGGCGGCGTTCCGCGGCCATGCGGCGAAGGCCGAGCCGAGCCTCGGCGACGTCGCGCGCACGTTCCGCCGGCACGCCGAGCTGCTCACCGAGTTCTTCGACAGCGAGGAGCGCGGCTGCCGCGACATCCGCAAGCACGTCGCCTGGTACTTCAAGGGCTATCCCGTCGGCGGCGACCTGCGGGCGCGGCTCGCGACCGTCGAGTCGCTCGCGCAGCTCGACGAGCTGCTCGGCACGCTCGACTGGTCGATGCCCTACCCCGGCGAGGGGGCCGAGGGCCCCCGCGGCCGCGCGGGCACGCCGAAGAACCCAGCCCTGCCCGACGGATGGCTCGACTCGCAGGAGCTCGCCGGGCACGATCGCACCACCTTGGTCGACGCCGAACTCGACACGAGCGGCGGCTGACCGGGTGCGCGACCGACTCTTCGGCGGCTACGACGAGGTCGACGCCGAACGCTTCCTGCCCGAGCAGCACGAGAACCGGCGCCGGAGCGACTTCGCGCGGGACCGCGCTCGCCTCGTGCACTCGAGCGCGCTCCGGCGTCTCGCGGCGAAGACGCAGGTGCTCAGCCCGACGGCGGGGCTCGACTTCGCACGCAATCGGCTCACGCACTCGCTCGAGGTGGCGCAGGTCGGCCGCGAGCTCGCGAGCAGCATCGGGCTCGACCCCGACGTGGTCGACACCGCCTGCCTCGCGCACGACCTCGGGCACCCGCCGTTCGGGCACAACGGCGAGCGGGCGCTGAACGCGTGGGCCGCCGACATCGGCGGCTTCGAGGGCAACGCGCAGACGCTGCGGATCCTCACGCGGCTCGAGCCGAAGGTGTTCTCGCCCGAGGGGCGTCCGCTCGGGCTCAACCTCACGCGCGCGAGCCTCGACGCGAGCTGCAAGTACCCGTGGCCCGAGGCCGCCGGTGTCGGCGACCCAAGCGGACGCAACAAGTTCGGCTTCTACGCCGACGACCTCGACGTGTTCTCGTGGATGCGTCACGGCGCTCCCGAGCGGCGGCTCTGCATCGAGGCGCAGGTCATGGACCTCTCCGACGACATCGCCTACTCGGTGCACGACTTCGAAGATGCGATCGTCGGCGGGTACATCGACGTGGCCGCGCTCGGTCGCCGCGTCGACCACGACGAGCTCGTCACCTCGATGTACGAGTGGATCGGCGGCGCCATCGGCCACGACGAGCTCATCGCCGCGTTCGACCGGCTCGACTCGCTCGACGTCTGGATCTCGTCGTGGACCGGCAGCCGCGGCGACCAGGCGGCACTGAAGAACCTCACGAGCCAGCTCATCGGGCGGTTCGCGCACGCCGCGACCGAGGCGACCCGTGCCCATCATCCCGTCGCGAGCCTGATCCGGTTCGACGCCGACGTCGTCGTGCCCCGCGACGTCCAGGCCGAGATCGCCGTCCTCAAGGGCATCGTGGCGGCATTCGTGATGTCGAAGAACACCCGGCAGCCGATCTACAGCCAGCAGCGAGAGGTCCTCGCCTCGCTCGCCGACACCCTCTGGGAGACCGGCGAGGCGCACCTCGACCCGGGCTTCGCGGAGGACTGGCGGGCGGCGGCCGATGACGCGACGCGCAGGCGCGTCGTCGTCGACCAGGTCGCCAGCCTCACCGACCAGTCGGCCATCGCCTGGCACGAACGGCTGGCGCAACGATGACGTGCGCGACGGGCCGCGCCGCGGCATCCGGGGAATAGGATCGGAACCATGGCGGGCCGCATTCGACAGAGCGATGTCGAGGAGGTCAAGGCCCGCACGAACATCGCCGACATCATCGGCGAGCACGTCTCGCTGAAGTCCGCGGGGGTGGGTTCGCTCAAGGGGCTCTGCCCGTTCCACGACGAGCGCAGCCCCAGCTTCCACGTCACGCCGCAACGCGGGTTCTATCACTGCTTCGGCTGCGGCGAATCCGGCGACGCCTACACGTTCCTGCAGCGCATCGACCACGTCTCGTTCACCGAGGCCGTCGAGCGCCTCGCGGGCCGCCTCGGGTACGAGCTGCACTACGAAGACGGCGGTCCGGCCGCCGACCACGGCAACCGAGCACGGCTGCTGGCGGCCAACCAGGCGGCGGCGGAGTTCTTCGTCGAGCGGCTCACGTCGCCCGAGGCCGAGGTCGGCCGCCGGTTCCTCGGCGAGCGCGGCTTCGACGCCGCGGCCGCGGCGCACTTCGGCGTCGGCTTCGCCCCGAAGAGCTGGGATGCGCTCACCGACCACCTGAGGGCGCGCGGGTTCACGACCGAGGAACTGGCGGCGGGCGGGCTGGTCTCCCAGGGCGACCGCGGCGTGTACGACCGGTTCCGCGGACGGCTCATCTGGCCGATCCGCGACGTCACCGGGCAGACGGTCGGGTTCGGAGCGCGGAAGCTGCTCGACGACGACCCCGGCCCGAAGTACCTGAACACCCCCGAGACGGCGATCTACCACAAGGCGCAGGTGCTCTATGGGCTCGACATCGCCAAGCGCGACATCGCGAGGACCCACCGCGTCGTGGTCGTCGAGGGCTACACCGATGTCATGGCGTGCCACCTCGCCGGAGTGACCACCGCGATCGCGACGTGCGGCACGTCGTTCGGCGTCGACCACATCAAGGTGCTCCGTCGCGTGCTCGGCGACGACTCGGGCGTGGGCGAGGTCGTCTTCACGTTCGACGGCGACGCGGCCGGGCAGAAGGCCGCGATGCGCGCGTTCGCCGAGGAGCGGCGATTCGCGGCCCAGACGTTCGTCGCCGTCGCGCCCGACGGGCTCGACCCGTGCGACCTGCGCCTCGCCCGGGGCGACGGGGCGGTGCGCTCGCTCGTCGAGGCCAAGACGCCGATGTTCGAGTTCGTGATCCGCCACACCCTGTCGCGGTTCGACCTCGAGACCGTCGAGGGCCGCGTGGCCGCGTTGCGCGCCGCCGCGCCGATCGTGGCCGACCTGCGCGATCCCGCGCTGCGGCCCGGGTACACGCGCGAGCTCGCGCGCATGCTCGGCATGGAGCTCGGCGAGGTCACCCGGGCGGTGCGCGATGCCGGGCCGCGCGAGCGCCCCGCAGACGGACGCGATCGCGGCGCCGACGGGCAGCGGGATCGTGCGGGCGAGGGGCGCGGCACGCGATCCGATCCCCGCATGCCGCCCGGGGCTCGCGACGCCGGGGCGGTCGCCCGACCAGGGGATCCGCGCGAGGCCGCCGCCGCGACATCCGATCGGCCGTTCTCGATCGTGCAGCTGCCGAACGACCCCGCCACGCGGCTCGAACGCGATGCCCTGCAGGCGATGCTCCAGTACCCCGAGTCCGTCGGCGACCACCTCCTGCGCCAGGGGCTCGACTGCCGATTCGGCAACGCCACCCTCGCGGTCGTGCGCGACGGCATCGCGTCGGCGTTGGCGGCCGGCGCGGCCGGCCGCGCCGCGACGACCACCACCACGCTGACCGTCGACCGCGTGGTCGCCGAGGTGCCCCCGTCCTTCGCGACGGTGGTGCAGCAGCTCGCCGTGCTGCCGGTCCCGCAACGCGGCGACGCCGAGCTGGCCTCGTACGTCCGGGGCGTGGTCGGCGGGCTCGTCGACCGCGAGCTGTTGCGCCAGAAGCAGGAGCTGCTCGGTCGGCTCCAGCGCAGCGACCCCGCCGACCGGACCACGTTCACCGCGATCCAGCGCGCCCTCGTCGACCTCGAACGCGAGCGGCGGGAACTGCGCGGCGACTGAGGCCGCGCGGCATCGCTGCTCGGGCGCTCGCCCGCCTCGATCGTTCGTGCGCAGATGAGCGCAACGTTGCAGATCGGTCACATTCGCGACTCCGCGGGGGTGCAGCCCCGAACGGGGGAGGCTGCGTGTGCTACGCCTGAGGGATACATGATCGCGATGCGGCGACCCCGCGCGCGATCTCCCGACAGGAAGAGGTAGACGGATATGGCATCCGCATCCATGCACCGCCGGCGCGGCATCGCCCTCGCCGCGGGCTTCTCCGCCGCGGCACTCGTGCTCGCGGGCTGCGCCGCCGGCGGCGGCGACGACGAGGACTCGGGCGACGCCGGCACGCTCACGATCGGCACGACCGAGCAGATCACGGCGCTCGACCCGGCGGGTTCGTACGACAACGGCTCGTTCGCGGTGATGAACCAGGTGTACCCGTTCCTCATGAACACCCCGTACGGCAGCCCCGACGTCGAGCCCGACATCGCGGAGTCGGCCGAGTTCACCTCGGATTCGGAGTACACGGTCACCCTCAAGGAGGGCCTGACCTTCGCCAACGGCAACGAGCTCACCTCGTCCGACGTGAAGTTCACGTTCGACCGCCAGCTCGCGATCGCCGACCCGAACGGCCCGTCCTCGCTGCTCTACAACCTCGAGAGCGTCGAGACGCCCGACGACCTCACGGTCGTGTTCAAGCTCAAGTCGCCGAACGACCAGATCTTCCCGCAGATCCTCTCCAGCCCGGCCGGTCCGATCATCGACGAGGATGTCTTCTCGCCCGACGAGCTCACCTCCGACGACGAGATCGTCGAAGGCGAGGCCTTCGCCGGCCAGTACACGATCACCAACTACCGCTTCAACGAACTCGTGTCCTACCAGGCGAACCCCGACTACCAGGGCATCCTCGGCGAGGCGAAGACCGACACGGTGAACGTCAGCTACTACACCGACGCGTCGAACCTGAAGCTCGACGTCCAGGAGGGCAACGTCGACGTCGCGCACCGCACGCTCAGCGCGACCGACATCGAGGACCTCCGCGGCAACGACAACGTCAAGGTCATCGACGGCCCCGGCGGCGAGATCCGCTACCTCGTGTTCAACTTCAACACGATGCCGTTCGGCGCCGAGACCGCCGAGGCCGACCCGGCCAAGGCGCTCGCCGTCCGCCAGGCGATCGCCCACCTGATCGACCGCGACGCGATCTCCGAGGACGTGTACAAGGGCACCTTCACGCCGCTGTACTCGTACGTTCCCGAGGGCCTGACCGGCGCCAACGAGGCGCTCAAGGGCCTCTACGGCGACGGCAACGGCGCGCCCGACCCCGACAAGGCCACCGAGGTGCTCGAGGCCGCCGGCGTCACGACGCCGCTGGACATCAGCATCCAGTACGTCGCCGAGCGCTACGGCCCGTCGTCGTCCGACGAGTACGCCATCATCAAGGACAACCTCGAGTCGAGCGGGCTCTTCACGGTCAACCTCCAGTCGACCGAGTGGGTCCAGTACTCCGAGGACCGCGTCGCCGACCTGTACCCGGCGTACCAGCTCGGCTGGTTCCCGGACTACTCGGACGCCGACAACTACCTCACGCCGTTCTTCCTCACGGAGAACTTCCTCGCGAACCACTACGACAACCCCGAGGTCAACGACCTCATCCTGCAGCAGGCCGTGACGGCCGACCCCGCCGAGCGCGAGGCGCTCATCGGCGAGATCCAGGACAAGGTCGCGGCCGACCTGTCCACGATCCCGTACATGCAGGGTGCGCAGATCGCGGTGGTCGGGGCCGACGTCGAGGGCGCCGAGGAGACGCTCGACGCCTCGTTCAAGTTCCGCTACGCCGCGCTCTCGAAGGGCTAGGCACGGGCTAGAGTCGTTGAAGCTCGACGACGGGGGCGATCTGCTACCGCGGGTCGCCCCCGTTCCCCTGTAGCCCTGAGGAACCCATGAGCACTGCTGACACCATCTCCACGGCGGAGGGCCCGGCCGCCGGCCGCCCGAAGCCGAAATCCCAGGGAGGCGGCTTCGGCCGGTACCTCCTCATCCGCTTCCTGCTGATCTTCCCGACGATCTTCATCCTCGTCACGGTCGTCTTCTTCCTGGCCCGCACGACGGGCGATCCCATCACCGCCGCCCAGGGCGGCCGGCTCGGACCGGAGCAGCTCGCCGAACTCCGCGCCGCGGCGGGGTACGACCGGCCGCTCATCGTCCAGTACCTCGAGTACCTGGGCCAGCTCGCCACGGGCGACTTCGGGTCGACGGCGACCACGAACCGTCCCGTGATCGAGGTGCTGCTCACCTACGGGCCGGCGACGTTCGAGCTGGTGTTCTACTCGCTCATCGTCGCGTTCGCCGTCGGCATCCCGCTGGGACTGCTCGCGGCCTACCACCGCGAGAAGGCCCAGGATGCGATCTTCCGCGTCCTCGCGATCGTCTGGTACGCCGTGCCGATCTTCTTCGCCGGCCTGCTCCTCAAGCTCGTGTTCGGCGTGTGGCTCGGATGGTTCCCCATCGCCGGCCGCGCCAGCGTCCGCTCCGAGATCGAGATGGAGTCGCTGCCCAACGCGACCGGCTTCTACACGATCGACGCACTCCTCACCGGCAACCCCCAGGTGCTCATCGACGTGCTCTCGCACGCGGTGCTCCCCGCCATCGCCCTGGGCCTGCTGACTGCTGGCATCTTCCTCCGGCTCGTGCGGACGAACGTGATCGGCACCCTCGCGACCGACTACGTCGACGCGGCCCGTTCGCGCGGCGTCGCGGAGTCGCGGCTGTTGCGCAAGCACGCGTACCGGCCGGCGCTGATCCCGATCATCACGGTGATCGGCCTGCAGATCGCGCTGCTGCTCGCCGGCGCGGTGCTCACCGAGACCACGTTCGAGTGGCGCGGGCTGGGCTTCATCCTCGCCGAGTTCCTCGAGTCGCGCGACTTCGTCGCCGTGCAGGGCATCGTCGTCCTGCTCGCGGTGATCGTCGCCGTGACGAACTTCATCGTCGACATCATCGCGGCGTTCATCGACCCGAGGGTGAGGTACTGACATGACCGCCGCAACCGTCACCACCGCCGCGGCCCCGCGTCGCCGCTGGCGCGATCGCATCCCGGTCGTGCACCAGCTGCGCCAGAGCGTGGGCCTGCAGCGCGGCATGCTCGTCGCGGGCCTGCTCATCCTGCTGGTGTTCGTGCTCTGCGCGATCTTCGCGCCGTTGCTCGCACCGTACGGCTTCGCGCAGCGCGCCGACGACGCCGGCTCGTTCGGCACGCAGCAGCCGCCCTCGGCCGAGCACCCGTTCGGCACGACCGTCGGCGGCTACGACGTGCTCTCGCGCGTGATCTGGGGCACCCAGACCGCGATCCTCGTGATCATCGTCGCGGTGCTGCTGTCGATCTTCATCGGCGTCGCGCTCGGCCTGTACTCCGGCTACTTCGGCGGATGGCTCGACCGCGTGCTCGTCGTGATCTGCGACGCGATCTACGCCTTCCCCTCGCTGCTGCTCGCGATCGTGCTCTCGATCGTGATCTCGCAGGGGCAGTCGAACCTGTGGGGCGGCGTGCTCGCGGCGGCCGGTTCGATCACGGTGGTGTTCATCCCGCAGTACTTCCGCGTGATCCGCGCCGAGACGGTGCGCATCAAGGCCGAGGCGTTCGTCGAGTCGGCGAAGGTGCTCGGGGCGTCGAACTCGCGGATCGTGTTCAAGCACGTCTTCCGCAACGCCACGCGTACGCTGCCGCTCATCATCACGTTGAACTCGTCCGAGGCGATCCTCACGCTCGCCGGGCTCGGCTTCCTCGGCTTCGGCATCGAGCCGACGGCGGCGGCCGAGTGGGGCTACGACCTGAACAAGGCCCAGTCCGATGTCACGAGCGGCATCTGGTGGACGGCCATGTTCCCCGGCCTCGCGATCGTGTTCACGGTGCTCGGCATCACGCTCGTGGGCGAGAGCCTCAACGACCTCGCCGACCCGCGCCTGCGCGGCCGGCGACGGGTCGCGCAGTCGGCGGGCGAGGTCGCGCAGACCTCCGTTGTCCCCGGCGGCACCCTCACCGCCGGACCGGGAGGACTGGCCGGCCTGGAGGACGGGGAGACGTTCGGCGAGCAGGGGATCGAGGTCAAGCGATGAGCACGGTGGTCAGCATCGAGCGGCTCGGCGTGTCGTTCGCGACCGACGCGGGCGCGGTGAAGGCGGTCGACGACGTGAGCCTGTCCGTCGAGCGCGGCGAGGTCCTCGCCATCGTCGGCGAGTCGGGCAGCGGCAAGACCGTCACCGCGAAGACGATCCTCGGGCTCCTGCCCGAGACCGCGACCACGAACGGCGCGGTCGTCCTCTCCAATCGCGCGGGCAGCGAGGAGAACGACGTCGTGGCGCTCTCGGGCGAGCGGCTGCGCGCCATCCGAGGCACCGACGTCGCGATGGTGTTCCAGGAGCCGTCGACCGCGCTGAACCCGGTCTACACGGTCGGGTGGCAGATCATGGAGGGGCTGCTCGCGCACGGCCGGCTCTCGAAGAAGGAGGCGCGCGCCAAGGCGATCGAGATCCTCGGCAAGGTCGGCATCCCCGACCCCGAGCATCGCGTCGACCACTTCCCGCACCAGTTCTCGGGTGGGCAGAAGCAGCGCATCGTGATCGCCATGGCGCTCGTGCTCGAGCCGGGCCTCATCGTGGCCGATGAGCCGACGACGGCGCTCGACGTGACGGTGCAGGCCGAGATCCTCGACCTGCTCCGCCGCGTGCGCGACGAGTTCGGCACCGCGATCGTGCTCATCACGCACAACATGGGTGTCGTGGCCGACCTCGCCGATCGCGTCGCGGTGATGTACCAGGGCCGCGTGGTCGAGGAGGCGAGTGCGACCGAGCTGTTCGCCGCGCCGAAGCACGACTACACCAAGGCCCTGCTGGCCGCCGTCCCGTACGTGGGGCACGGCGTCGCGCGCGCCGCCGAGCGCGCGGCGGCGCGGCCCGCCGACTGGGTCGAGCAGCCGCCCGTGGTCGAGGCGAAGGGCCTCGAGATCGAGTACCCCGGACGCTTCGGACGCGCCGGCTTCCGCGCCGTCCAGGGTGTCGACCTCGTGATCCGCCCCGGCGAGGTGGTCGGCCTGGTGGGCGAGAGCGGGTCGGGCAAGACCACGATCGGCCGCGCCATCGCCGGCCTCACGAAGGTCACCGGCGGGTCGCTCAAGGTGCTCGGTCACGAGATGCTGGGCATCCGCGAACGCGACTTCCGTCCGTCGCGCAGTCGGATCGGCTTCGTCTTCCAGGACCCGGCGTCGAGCTTCAACCCGCTGCTCACCATCGCCGAGTGCGTCGCGGAGCCGCTCGTCATCCACGAGCGTGCGGTCGACGCCCGCGATGCTCGACCGCGCGTGAACGAGCTCCTCGAGGCGGTGCAGCTCCCGGCCGCGTACGGCGACCGCTACCCGCACGAGCTCTCCGGCGGGCAGCGGCAGCGCGCGAGCCTCGCGCGGGCGATCGCGCTCGAGCCCGAGCTGCTCATCGCCGACGAGCCGACCTCGGCGCTCGACGTGTCGGTGCAGGCGCGCGTGCTCGAGCTCTTCGCGCAGCTGCAGCGCGACTTCGGATTCGCCTGCCTGTTCATCAGCCACGACCTCGCGGTCGTCGACCTGCTCGCCGACCGGATCGCGGTGCTCTACCACGGACGCCTCGTCGAGGAGGGGACCGGCGCCGAGGTGCTCGGGGCACCGAAGGACCCGTACACGCAGCGGCTGCTCGCGTCGCTGCCCGTGCCCGACCCCGTGGCCCAGGCCGAGCGGCGGGAGGAACTTCGCCGCATCCGGGAGGGCGCTCGATGACCCGCGGCGCGACGCACGGGTACCCGGTCGTCGTGAGCGACCTGTCGGTCGAGTACCCCGCGCACGGCGCCAGCGCGGCCCACGTCGCCGTGCACGGCGTCAGCCTGCGCGTTGCGCCGGGCGAGGTGCTCGGCCTGCTCGGCTCGGCCGGCAGCGGCAAGTCGACGCTCGCCCGGGTGCTCTCGGGCGTGGCGTTCGAGTCGGCCGGTCCCGGCGGCGACGTGCGCCCCGTCATCACCGGCGGTGAGGCGCTCGTGCTGGGCACGCCGCTGCGCGGCGTGACGCGTCGCCGGCTGAACGAGCTGCGCTTCCACGTCGGCTACCTGGCGCAGGACGCGGCCGCGACCCTGCCGCCCGATCGCACGGTGACCGAGATCATCGGCGAGCCCATCCTCGAGCGCGACCACCGCTACAACAGCAAGGCGCTCGCGACCCGCGTGGCGACGATGGTCGACGCGGTCCGGCTCCCGCTCGGCATGCTCGAGAAATACCCGTACGAGCTGAGCGGCGGCCAGCGCCAGCGCGTCGCCCTCGCTCGGGCGCTCGTGCTCGGCCCGAAGCTCCTCATCGCCGACGAGCCCACCGCCGGGATCGACCTGACCGTCCGCGACGCGGTCGCGCAGCTGATCGGCGAGCTGCGCGACGGCCACACGTTCTCGGCGATCATCATCACGCACGACCTGCCGGTGCTGCGCCGCGTGGCCGACCGCCTCGCGGTGCTCGACCGGGGCGAGCTCGTCGCGATCGGCACGATGGACGAGGTCTTCCACGACCCGTCGCACCCCTACGTGCAAGCCCTCGCGGGCGCGCTCGACGCGGGGCACGCGGTGACCGACGACCTGATGCCGGAGCCGCCGGCGTGACCGACCGCGCCCCGTCGCGCCATCGCGCGGTGGCCGGCGCGCCGACCGGCGACGGTGCGGGCGAGCGAGCGGATGTCGCGGGCCCGGCCCACCGCCCCGAACCCGGTCCGATCGCGATCGTGCCCGACACCGAGCCGCGATTCGCCGACGCCGTCGCACGTGCCGGCGGCCGCGTCGCGCCGCTGTCGCCCGACACCCGCGGACTCGTCTGGACGAGCTCGGAGGGCGAGGAGGAGCTCGAGTCGCTGCTCGCCGCGCATCCGTCGATATCGTGGGTGCAGCTGCCGTGGGCCGGGGTCGACGCGTTCGCCGGCCTGCTCGAGCGCCATCGCGGCGACGGGCGCGTCTGGACGAGCGCCAAGGGCGCGTACGCGCAGCCCGTCGCCGAGCACGCGCTCATGCTCGCGCTCGCTGCGCTCCGCGAACTGCCGGCACGCGTCGGCGCGGGGGAGTGGCGGGCCGACGAACGCGGGCGCACCCTCTACGGCGCCGACGTCGTGATCGTCGGCGCGGGCGGCATCGCCGTCGAACTGTTGCGGCTGCTCGCACCCTTCGATGTGCGGGCGACGATCGTCCGGCGGTCGGATGCCGCAGTGCCGGGCGCCGCGCGGACGCTGCCGACCCATCGCCTCGCCGAGGCCCTCGCGACGGCCGAGGTGGTGTTCGTCGTCGCGGCGCTCACCGACGCGACCCGCGGGCTCATCGGCCGCCGCGAACTCGGCGCGCTGCCCGCCGGCGCGATCCTCGTGAACGTCGCGCGCGGTGCACTCGTCGACACGACGGCCCTCGTCGAGGCGCTCGAGGCGGGCCGTCTGGGCGGGGCGGGCCTCGACGTCACCGACCCGGAGCCGCTGCCGCCGGGGCATCCGCTCTGGCGTGCCCCGAACTGCATCGTCACGCCGCACGTGGCCGACACCGACGCGATGACGGTGCCGCTGTTCGCCGAGCGCGTCGCGGCGAATGCGGCCGCGTTCCTCGGCGGCGGGCGGTTCGAGGGCCTCGTCGACCTCGAGGCGGGATACTGACGGCGAGCTCCGCCAGGCGCGGAGCTGAGCGCGGCTCGGATTGGGAGTCCGGCTCGCGCTTTGCTAGAGTGTCTCTGCGCGATACGCGATCCTCCATAGCTCAATTGGCAGAGCAATCGGCTGTTAACCGATAGGTTCTTGGTTCGAGTCCAAGTGGGGGAGCTTCGAACCCCGGCTTCCACGAGGCCGGGGTTCTTCCGTTCCCACCGCACGCTCGACGTCCGAGGAGGCCGCCCTGTCCGAGGACCGCGTGCCGCGCGAGTCCGCCGATCCGCCGGAGGCTCCCATGCCGCCGAAGGCCGCCGAGGTCCGCGCCGCCCGCCGTGACGGGCTCGCGGTCGGGCTCGCCACGGCCGCGTACGGCATCTCGTTCGGGGCGCTGTCGGTCGCGTCGGGCCTCGACGTCTGGCAGACGTGCTTCCTCAGCCTCGTCATGTTCACCGGCGGATCGCAGTTCGCCCTGGTCGGCGTGCTCGGCGCCGGCGGCGTCGCGGCCGGCGGCTCGGCGATCGCCGCCGCTGCGCTCCTCGGCGTGCGCAACGTCGTCTACGGCATGCGGATGCGCCCGGTCGTGGGCGAGCACGGCCTCGGGCACCGCATCGCGGCCGCGTGGCTCACGATCGACGAGTCGACGGCGGTCGCGCTGGCGCAGTCCACCGAGCGGGCCGCCAGGGTGGGCTTCTGGGTCACCGGCATCGCCATCTTCGTCGGATGGAACCTCACCACGCTCGCCGGTGCGCTCATCGGCGACGCGCTCGGCGACACCCGCGCGTACGGTCTCGACGCGGCCGCCGCGGCCGCCTTCCTCGGGCTGCTCTGGTCGCGCTTGAAGAAGTCGCAGGCCGGCGCCACTGCGGTCATCGCGGCCGTCGTCGCCACGATCGCCACGCCGCTGCTCACGCCCGGCGTTCCCGTGCTCGTCGCCGCGGTCGTCGCGGTGGTCATCGGCTGGTTCGACCTGTTCCGCCGGCGGGAGGGACGATGACGATCTGGCACGTGATCCTGCTCGCGAGCGCCGCGACGCTCGCGCTCAAGCTCGCGGGTCACCTCGTGCCCGCGGGATTCCTCGAGCGGGAGCGCCCCGCACGCATCGCCGACCTGCTCACCGTCGCATTGCTCGCCGCCCTCATCGCCGTGCAGACGCTCGGCGCGGGCCAGTCGCTCGTGGTCGACGCGCGTGTGCCCGCGGTGATCGTCGCCGCCGCGCTCTACGCGGTGCGCACGCCGTTCATCGTGGTCGTGGCGGTGGCGGCGCTCGTCGCCGCAGGCATCCGCTTCGTCGCCTGAATCGGGTGCGACGGATGCCGCGGAGTCAGCCCTCGAGGCGTTCGACCCCGGGCGTCCAGCTCGAGCCGGGCCGGCCCCAGCCGCGCTTCTTCGCGATCTTCTGCACGATGCGCTGGTCGTGGTCGTCGAGCCGGTCCATGTAGAGGATGCCGTCGAGGTGGTCGTACTCGTGCTGGAAGATGCGGGCGAGCCATCCGTCGGCGACGATCTCGTACGGCTCGCCATCGAGGTCGGTCGCGCGCAGGATCGCCCGCTCGGCGCGGCGTAGCGCGAACCGCTCGCCGGGAAACGACAGGCACCCCTCAGACTCGTCATCGTCGTCGGGCATCCCGGGGATCGGCGGTGAGATCCACAGCTCGGGATTGATCGCGACGCCGCGCCACGCTTGCTCCTCCTCATCGGTCCATCCGTAGGTGAACACCCGGAGGGGCACGCCGACCTGCGGCGCCGCGAGCCCGACGCCGGGCGCGGCATCCATCGTCTCGAACAGGTCGCCCACCAGCGCGCGGAGTTCGTCGTCGATGCGGTCGACCGGCGCGGCCGGGGAATGGAGCACGGGGTCGCCCGTGATTCGGATCGGGAGCACGGCCATTCGCCAAGGATATCGACGGGGGAGCGGGTATGGTCGAGGGCGTGGATCCGGACGACCTCAGTGAGCTGACCGAGCTGATCCCGCTCGATCCCACTCAGTTCATCGGCATCCCGCTCGCGCTGATCGGCGCGGTGTTCCTCTCGCTCGGCGCGCAGTTCCAGCACCGCGGCGTCGTCAAGGTCGAGGCGCAGACGGTCGACACGCTCGGCAAGGGGTTGAACGGGCGCCAGCTCGCCCTGCTGCTCGCGCGCCCATCGTGGGTGCTCGGCACCCTCATGCTCGGGCTCGCCATCGTGTTCCAGCTGGCGAGCCTCTACTTCGCCCCGATCATCGTGGTGCAACCGCTCGGCGCGCTCGCGCTCGTGATCACGTCGATCCTCAATTCGCGCATCAACCACGTGGAGCTGAAGCGCAAGTCGGTCATCGCGATCGTCATGTGCGTGGGCGGCGTGTTCCTGTTCGTGGGCGTCGCCGCGTTCACCGCGGTCGACCGGCCCGTGACGGCGCGCCAGCTCGTGATCATCCTGATCGTGCTCGCCGTGGTGCTCGCGATCGCGGCCGTGACCTTCGCGCTGTTCCGGCGGCGGATCCGCGCCCTGTTCTACGTCATCATGGCCGGCGTCCTGTACGGCTTCGTGGCGACGCTCGCCAAGGTGGTGCTCGGCCGGCTGCAGCAGGGCGAGTTCGAGTGGCTCACGTTCACGTGCGTGCTCGCGCTGATCCTCGCCACGGCGCTCGGTGCGTACTTCGTGCAGAACGCGTACGCGAGCGGACCGCCCGACCTCGTGATCGCCGGGCTCACGGTCGTCGACCCGATGGTGGCGGTGCTCATCGGCATCATCGTGCTCGGCGAGGCCTCGCAGGCACCGCTGTGGGCCAACATCGTCTTCGCCGTGTCCGGCGCGGTCGCGGTGTGGGGCGTGTTCCTGCTCGCGAAGAACCATCCCCAGACCCGTCTCTGAGCATCGTCGCCCTGCGCGTGCGAGCGGGGCGGCGCGCCATCCACAGGCCATACGGATGGCGCTCTCGTAGACTATGTTCGGAGAAACCCGCCGCACCCGGCCTCGCCACATCCCGGCGAGGGCCTGACACCCGTTCCACGAACAGCGAGGTACCACGCCACGTGTCCGACTCACCGCGCGTCTCCGCCGACGACGACACGGAGCTTCCGCTCCGCATCCTGATCGGCGCCGACACGTTCGCGCCCGACGTCAACGGCGCGGCTCGATTCGCCGAGCGCCTGGCGGCCGGCCTGGTCGAGCGGGGTCACGACGTGCACATCATGGCGCCCGCCGCGAGCCGCAAGCACGGCACGTGGAAGGAGGTCCACGAGGGGCAGGAGATGACTGCGCATCGGATCTACAGTTGGCGCTGGTACCCGCACGACTGGCTCCGCTTCGCCCTGCCGTGGCGCATCAAGCAGAACGCCGCTCGCGTGCTCGACCAGGTCCGGCCCGACGTCGTGCACTTCCAATCCCACTTCGTCGTGGGCCGCGGTCTCTCGGTCGAAGCGCAGAAGCGCGGCATCCGGCTCGTCGGAACGAATCACATGATGCCCGAGAACATGCTCGAGTTCTCGCTCATCCCCAAGGCGTGGCAGGAGTGGGCCGTCGGGCTTGCCTGGAAGGCCGCACGCCGCAGCTTCGTCCGCGCCGAGTCCGTCACCACGCCGACGCGGCGCGCGGCCGACTTCCTCGAACGGGCCACCGGCCTGCGCGGCGTGCACGCGATCTCGTGCGGCATCGACGCCCACAAGTACTCGCCGAACTGGGCGCCCCGAACCGAGAACCGGATCATCTTCGTCGGACGCGTCACCGGCGAGAAGCACATCGACGTGCTCCTACGTGCGGTCACGATGCTGCCGTCCGAGCTCGACGTGAAGGTCGAGATCGTCGGCGGCGGCGACCAGAAACGCAACCTCGAGCACCTCGCGGCCGAGCTCGGCATCGCCGACCGGGTGACGTTCACGGGCTACGTCACTGATGGGGAGCTGCGCGAGGCGTACCACCGCGCCTCGGTGCTCGCTATGCCCTCCATCGCCGAACTGCAGAGCATCGTGACCATGGAAGCCATGGCTTCGGCGCTGCCGGTCGTGGCGGCCAACGCGATGGCGCTGCCGCACCTCGTGCACGACGGCGAGAACGGGTACCTGTTCGAGCCCGGAAGCCCGGAGGACCTCGCGGCCAAGCTGCGCCGAGTACTCGAGGCCGCACCCGAGGACTACCGCGCCCTGAAGGAGGGGTCGGTGCGCCTCATCGCCGCGCACGACATCCAGCGCACCATCACGACGTTCGAGAATCTGTATCGTGGGAAGCCGGTGACCGACCCGGTCACCGACATCGCGCCGGCCGCACTCCCAGAGTGATCCGGCGCACGGGGCGGTAGCTCAGCCGGTCAGAGCAGTGGACTCATAATCCATCGGTCACGGGTTCAAGTCCCGTCCGCCCTACGAACAGCCTGTATTGAGTCGGCTGATCCTTGACGTTTGATCGTCGGATGATGCTTGACGGTGTTTCGGCTGATCCTTGACGGTTGTGTCGGGTGATGGTTGACACTCTCTCCATGTTGAGGGAGTTGGCTGTGGCTGAGCAGCGGTATCAGGCCGTTCTCGCGGTGATCGCCGAGGGCGCTTCGGTGGTCGAGGTCGCCGGCGGGTTCGGTGTGTCGCGGCAGAGCGTGCATGCCTGGCTGGCGAAGTACGAGGCCGAGGGTGTGGCCGGCCTGGAGGATCATTCGCATCGGCCGCGTTCGTCTCCGGTGCAGATGCCGGCGGATATCGAGGCGCTGGTGTTGGAGTTGCGGCGGGCGCACCGCGGCTGGGGTCCGCGGCGACGTCCACGAGTTAGGGCGGCGTGGCGTGGTTGCGCTGCCGTCAGAGTCCGGGGTGTATCGGGCGCTGCGTCGGGCGGGGATGATCGAGCCCGGTGCGCGGCGCCGTCGCAAGGACACCTGGAAGCGGTGGGAACGGGCCGCGGCGATGGAGTTGTGGCAGATGGATGTGGTGGGCGGCTTCGCCCTGCGCGACGGCACGCACCTGAAATGTCTGACCGGGATCGATGATCACTCCCGGCTGGTGGTGTGCGCGCATCTGATGCGCCGCGAGGTGTCCCGGACCGTGTGCGACGGTCTGGTCGGCGCGCTGCGCCGGTACGGGCTGCCGGTGCAGATCCTCACCGATAACGGGAAGGTGTTCACGGGCCGGTTCAACCATCCGCCGGTGGAGATGCTGTTCGAGCGGATCTGTCGGGAGAACGGTATTGATCACCTCTTGACCGCGCCGAGGTCGCCGACCACGACGGGGAAGATCGAGCGGTTCCACCGGTCGTTACGGTCCGAGTTCCTGACCGGGCGGGTGTTCGACTCGTTCGGGCAGGCGCAGGCCGAACTGGACGGGTGGGTCGCCGAGTACAACACTGATCGCCCGCATCAGGCGATCGCGATGCAGACGCCCGCGGCCCGGTTCGCTGCCTCGCTGGCGTCCGAGGTGCCGGTGAGTGTGGATGCGTCGGCGCTGGAGCGGGATCGGAGCGGGAACGACTGGATCACCAGGACGGTGTCCGCGGTCGGCGTGGTCTGCGTGGCATGGCAGCAGATCAGTGTCGGCAAGCATCGCGCCGGTGCCCGCGTCGACATCCACGTGACCGACGAGCTGCCGCAGATCTGGGACGGCGCCGAGCTGCTCAAGACCGCCGCCCGCTCCACTCCAGGGAAGGAGATCCGGGTGAAGCAGGCATTCACCACCGCCCCGCGAGGGGCCTAGTCTGACCACGAGAGTGTCAACCATCACCCGACGCTCGACTGTCAGGCATCAAGCCGAAGACTTACAGCCCTACCTCGAAATGTATGACTTCGCCTGAATGGTGCCGTTCGGCATTCCGGTGATTGCTGTCGGTGTCCCGCTTGATGGGTTGTACCTGTTTCGGTTGATGGTGTCACTCCCGAGTATGCGGGAGTGACGCGTGTCAGACCAGCAGTATCAGGCCGTGCTCGCCGTGATCAAAGTTGCGCCCCGGATCTCAGGAGCCTCCACCAGACCCGGGGCGCGACAGGACGGGCGCACTCGCCCGCTCAACCCCCAGTTCGGGGCCAGCTCTCGACAGCCCTCACGCGCTCGAACAGACTGTGGAGCGACCCGGACTTCTGAGGGGAGCGGTCCATGTCGACAATTCAAACAACGAACGCCGGTGCCGGTTCGGCCGTCTACACGTGTGATGCATACCTGTATCGGCCGTGGGACAGCACCTATGTGCTTGGCCGCGGATTCGACCTCATCACGGGGAAGCAGGTCGGGTCGGCGTTGGTCGCATCGACGCTGAAGCGAAGCGAGGTGCAGGACTCGACGACCAAGATGAGGTTCGTCAGGACGCAGGATGACTTCAATCGTGAGGTCGGGGCGTCGCTCTCCGGCTCGGGCGACATCGAGGGGGTTACGGTCACGGGAAGCGCCGATTACCTTGATAAGGTCCGGTATTCGAGTGTCTCCTCGACGCTAATCGCCACCTATATCTCGCGAAACGTCGACTTCGACCGACTGGAGCAGCCTGCGCTGAGCGCTGCGGCACAAGCGCAGATCAATGACCCGGCGCGCTTCAGGAAGAACTTCGGCGACTACTTCATCAGTGGCGCCCGGCAGCAATCGGTGTTTACCGCGGTCTACGTGCTTCGGGCCACAAGCGAGGAGTCGCTCAACAGCTTCCATGCAGCCGTGGGCGCAAGCGCACCCGAAATGTTCACCGCGAATGCGTCTGCCTCCTTCGTTCAGCAGGCGCAGAAGAGCAGCATCTCGATCGAAGTCTCCATCACGATGTCGCCGACGCGTGGCAAGCCGCCGGCACAGACCGGGGCTGATGCCGGGAACCTGACGCCTGCTGGAGTCCTCACTGCGCTGGAGTGGTTCAAGCTCAACGCTGACGAGGGGTACCTCGTTGTCGAGATGACTCACTACAACGCGATCGACTCCAGCATCAGTCGCGACCTGGATGTCTCGCCCGACTTCTTCACGAAGTTGAGCCACCTCGATGAGTCGCTCGCCGACACCACGCGACTCCTCGACGCGCTTCCGAAGGCGTTCGCGGCCAAGTACCAGAGCCAGGTCGACGACCTCATCAGCGCCACGCACAATTCCCGCGCGCAGTTCGAGCAGCACCCGGATCTTCTCGACGGCCTGCAGACGAAGGCCGACGCGCTCACGTCGCAGATCGGTCCGATCGTGGCATTCTTCGAACGGGTGCGAGTCACGGCCTCGAACGACGGCGGATACCACAGCATCGTCCCCGGTGGCGGTTCTGCGGGTATCGGAACCAACGGCGACGCGACGACAGTCCCGACCGGCGTCGACGTTCAAACGGTCGACCTCCCTTGCGCGAAGGACTGGACCTTCGGCCAGGTCACCGGTCATGTCGAATGGAATCGCCCTGGCGCCCGCATCGTCTCGGTGAGTGTGTGGTCGGGCTGGCCTGCCGACCAGCGAGGCACCGTGGCGAACTTCTCGGGAGGAGTCAACACGAATCACATCCGCGTGGGATTCCAGGCCGTCACCGACCGGGGCTTCAACTGGATGACTCGTGTGCGCTACGTCGACTGCGACGCAGTGAGCTGATGGCGCATCGAACAGAGAGAGGTGATCGAATGCTCAACACGTTCGCCACCGTCGCCTCATGGCAGACGGCTGTTCCGAGTACGCGTGACGCGGCGAAGGTCGGCAGTTACTTCGGCGATGCGGGTCTGCAGGCCTTCAAGAACGACGTGCGCACGATCGAAGACGCGCGAGTCGCCTGGGGACCGCCGGTCGTTCCAAGGATCGCGTATGCGTTTGACCAGGCGTATATCAGTACGAAGCTCTGGAACGCGCTGGATGAGATCGCCGACTTCTGTTTCAAGGCCGGTCTGCCTGCCAAGTTGGAGATCGATGTCCGGTACGAGTCCGGTGCGGCGACCCTCCGACGGAGTTATGTCAGCGTCGTGCTTCCGATCGGAACCGTTCAGATGTGGCACTGGTGGCAATCGCAGGCAATGTACGACGCTCGGTCCAGCGCCACCCCGCCCAAGGACAGCTGGGATTGACCGTTAGATCATGTGAGCCGTGCCTAGTCGAAGACGACGGACGAAAGGGCCGGCCTCTGTCGGCGCGGGCGCCTTGACGGCGCCCCCGCCTACCTGATCTTCGCCGACTGGCCAGCCAGCCAGTCGGCGAAGGTCAGCGTCGACTTATCCGTGCAGGAGCCACGCGGTCGATGACCGAAGACCCTCCCACCTGCACCGATGTTCCGAGACATCAGCTGTCACCTATGTCCTGAAGAAGAACTGTCACCGATGTCTGAGGCAAGGAACTCGTGATCATGTCGAGATTATTCGAGGTAGCCCGGCTCATGCCGAAACGACGCTTCCGGCCGAGTGATCCATCGGTCACGGGTTCAAGTCCCGTCCGCCCTACGGAGTTCCCTACGGCGTTCACACCGGCGACTCGTACTTGTTCCCGTGAGCAGCGCGGATCGGGTGCGTGTCGTAGATGATGTCGAGGGAGGTCACCTGGTCGGTGCCCTGGGCGAACCCGAAGAGGTCCATGACGTTGAACGTGATGAGCGTTCCGTCTCTGACCGTCCAGTCGTACCGGAAGTAAGCCACGGCCCACGCGCTGCCGCTCTCGCTGAGGAAGATGTCGATCGGCGTTATGACGTTCGTCTGAGACGCCTGCGATAGCCGTGCGAAGAACGACTCGGCGGCCAGCTCGCCGAGGAACGGAGATCGCACCATCCCGTCGGGAGCGAAGAGTGCCGCGATGGTGGCGTAATCGCTGCGGCCCAAGGCCTCCATGTACGCCCGCAACACCTGCGTGTACGTCTGCATGAGGGGAGGCTCCTTCCCGAGGCAGGCTTTCCTCCGGAGCCTACTGAGTGGCGCCACTCCGAGTGGAGGGGCCGCGATGACGACGCGCATCCTTCATCGCGTTCATTCGTGCTCGGGCAGTTGCGGCGGCGACCATCCGGGGTCACGACCGAGCTGGGCGGCTCGCGCGACCGATGCCGCGCCGAAGCGGTCGCGCACCGCATCGAGTACGGTGTCGAGCAGCACGCCCTCCTCCCAATCGATCGGCAGCTCCGGCTGGACGTTGTCGGCGCGTGCCAGCTGCGACAGCGACACCCCGATGAGGGTGATGCCGCGTTCAGCGATCTCGGGCTGAGCGGAGGCGAGGAGCCCGCGCGCGACAGCGAGCAGCACGGCGGTGCGGTCGGACGGGGCGCGAAGCGTGCGCGAGCGCGTGGCCTTCGCGAAGTTGCCGTAGCGAAGCCGCAGCACGACCGTGCGGCACATCCGGTCCCCGTCGCGGAGGCGGCGAGCGAGCCGGTCGACGATCTGCGTGAGGATGAGGTCCAGCTCGTCGGCTGCGCGCGGGCGGCTCTCGAGTGCGCGCTGGGAACCGATGGAACCCCGACGACGGGTGGTGTCGACCGGGCGCGGATCCCGGAGTCGCGCCAGCGCGTGCAGGTGCGCGCCGGTCGCCTTGCCGAGCAGCCGCTCGGCGGTCGCGGCTTCGAGCTCGGCCAGTTGCCCGACCGTTCGGATGCCGAGCCGATGCAGCTTCTCGGCGGTGACCGCGCCGACGCCCCACAACCGTTCCACCGGCAGCGGGAGCAGGAACGCCTCCTCCCGATCGGGCTCGACGACCAGCAGCCCGTCGGGCTTGCTGACCGCGCTGGCGACCTTGGCGAGGAACTTGGTCCGCGCGATCCCGACCGAGATCGGAAGCCCGACCTCCGCGCGAACCCGCTCACGCAGCCGCACCGCGATCTGCTCAGGCGTGCCCGCGATGCGTCGGAGACCCCCGACCTCGAGGAACGCCTCGTCGATGGAGAGCCCCTCCACGAACGGCGTCGTGTCGCGGAAGATCGCGAACACCGCTCGACTCGCCTCCGAGTACGCCTCCATCCGTGGCGAGACGACGACGGCATCGGGGCACAGGTCGCGCGCCTGCCGTCCGCCCATCGCGGTGCGCACCCCACGCGCCTTCGCCTCGTAGCTGGCTGCAAGTACGACACCACCGCCGACGATGACCGGCCGGCCGCGGAGCTCGGGCGCGTCACGCTGCTCGACCGAGGCGTAGAACGCGTCGAGATCGGCGTGCAGCACGGTCGCCTCGCCCCGCATCCCGCCTCCAGCTTCCGCCGATGTCCGTCCTGCCGATCGTCGCACGCACCGGAGACACGGGATGCGCGTGCCTGGGCGCCCCCTTGGGATAGCCCGACTCAGTGCCGACCACGGAAGGGCGAGACCGTCATACAATCAGCCCAGGCGGTGCCGGCACCTACTGATGCGGTGGAGAGGTGGCGAGCGGCATGAGCGCGAGTACGGATCAGACGATCGCCGTCGTCGGAGCCACGGGCCGTCAGGGCGGTCAGGTCGTCCGACACCTGCTGGCCGACGGATGGCACGTGCGGGCGATGACTCGCAACTCCGGCGGAAAGCGCGCCGCGGTGCTCGCGGAACGCGGAGCCGAGGTCGTCGAGGCCGATCTCGAGGATCCGGCGTCACTCGACGCGGCCTTCACCGGAGCGCATGGGGTGTTCACGATGCAGCCGCCGCGGCCCGGCTCGATGGAGCGAGAGATCCGCCAGGGCGTGAACGCCGCCGGCGCGGCGCAGCGAGCGGGAGTCCGACATGTGGTCTACGGCTCGGCCGGGCCGGGCGATACCGAAACCGGCATCCAGCAGTGGGACGCCAAGGTCGAGGTCGCCCGCCGGATGCGGGAGCTGGGGCTGCCGCTGACCGTCCTCCGTCCGATGGCGTTCATGGAACTGATGGTCGACCCGTCGTTCTACCCGCAGAGCTCCACTTGGTACACGATGCCGAACCTCGCCGGCCTCGAGTGCCGGATCCCGTGGCTCAGCGTGCGCGACTTCGGGGCCATCGCCGCCAAGGCCTTCGCCGATCCGGACCGCTTCATCGGGACGGACCTGCGGCTGGCCGCCGACGTCAGGTCGCTGGCGGAGTGCGGCGCGATCTATCGAGACGTGAAACGCAGGAACCCGCCGCGCTTCCCCATGCCGCTCTTCCTGTTCCGGAGGTTCGTGGGGGACGACGTGCTCGACATGTGGCGATGGCTGCGGGTCCACCCCGTCGAGCTGGACACGCGCGTGACCTTCGAGATCCTCCCGGACGCGATGGACGTGCGGACGTGGCTGGGCAGCACGCCCTGAGCGACTGAACCGCAGTGCACGGTTCACACCCGGCGGCCCCTGATGACGAGGCGGCGCCCGGGCCGCGCGATCGCGGGCCCGGGCGCCGTGCGTCGAACGGTCAGTCGGCCTTCCGCGGCACCGCTGCCGCGTCGTGCGCGGCGACGATCCGGCCGCCGGCGAGCCCGGCGAGGATCGAGCCGACGTCGAGGCCGGTGAGCGACTTGACGACTTCGGTGCCCTCGCCGAGCACCTGCCCGACGGTCTTCGTCATGGCGCTCGCCCCGTCGGTCGAGACGACCGTCAGGGTGTCGATGCTGGCGATCGGCTCGGCAGCGGCCCGCACGATCTCGGGCAGGCGCGAGATGATCTCCTGCGCGAGCGCCGCCTCGCCGTACTTCTTCAGCGCCTCGGCCTTGGCGTCGGTCGCCGCGGCGTCGGCCACGCCCTCGGCCTGGATGGCGGCGGCGCGCGCCTCGCCCTCCGCGCGGATGCCGGCCGCGAGCGCGACCTGGCGGTCGCGCTCGGCCTCGCCCGCGAACCGGACGCTCGTCGCGGCGGCCTCGGCATCCTGCACGGCGGCGACCTTGTTCGCCTCGGCGATCTTCGTGCGCTTGTATGCGTCGGCCTCGGTCGCGGCGTTCGCGGCGTCGCGCTGCGCGTTCGCCCTCTGTACCTCGGCGTACGCCTGTGCCTCGGCGGGCTTGCGGATCTCGATGTCGAGACGCTCCTGGGTGACCAGCGCCTGCTCCGAGAGCGCGTCGCGTTCCTGCACGGCGACGAGCTTGTCCTGCTCAGCCTTGGCGAGCAGGCCGGCCGCCTCGGCCTCCGCATTCGCCTTGTCGGTCTCGGCCTTGATGACGGCCTGCTTGAGGCTCAGCGCCTTCTGGCGCTCGGCGACCTGTTCGGCCGCCTCGATGCGGGCGAACTCGCTGACCCGGGCGGCCTCCGCCTCACTGACCTCGGCGACCTGGCGGGCGCGTGCGGCTTCGGCCCGGCCCAGGTTGGCCAGGTAGTCGCTGCCCGGGGTGGAGATGTCGCTGATGTTCAGCAGGTCGACCTGCAGACCCTGCTCGGCGAGGTCGGCCTTGGTCTCGGCGACGACCCGGTCGGAGAGCGACTTGCGGTCGGAGATGATCTGCTCGATGGTCATGTCACCGACGATCGAGCGCAGCGAGCCCTCCAGCGATTCCTTGATGATCTCGGTCAGCAGGTCCTGCTGGGAGAGGAACCGCTGCGCGGCGCGGCGCACGCCCTCCTCGGTGCCGCTGACCTTGAAGTTGATGGACGCCTTGATCGCGATCTTGATGCGGTGCTTGTCGACGCCCTCGACCGTGATGCCGATCTGGCGCTGCTCGAGGGAGATCGAGAAGCCCTGTTGGAGGACCGGCCAGACGAACGTCCGACCGCCGATCACGACGCGCTGGCCCGTGCCGATCTCGGCGGGCGCGCGGCCCGCGCCGCGGCCGACGATGATGAGCGCCTCGTTCGGCGGGACACGGCGGATGCGCCCGGCGATGAAGCCGAGCAGCCCGAGGAAGGCGACGGCGATCGCGACGATCGCGACGATCTGGATGAGTGCGGGGGAGAGCATTGGATCCTTCCGGTTCGGGTCTGCTGCTGGGGATGGCGGCGGCGGAGGCCTCAGGAGTGCTCGGGCACGACCTTGACGCGACCGCCGGCGTGCTCGACGACCTTCACGCGCGAGCCCTCGGCGATGGGCACGTCGGCGTACGCCAGCCGGCGCTCGAGCTCGCCCGGGCCGTCCAGGCTGACCTCGCCGCCCGCCCCGGAGATCGAGGCGGTGGCGACGCCGGTGAGGCCGACGGCCGACGCGGGCACCCCGTCGGAGCTCCGCGCGAGCGAACGGACGAACGCGACGGATGCCGCATAGGCCGCGAGCGCCAGTACGCCCGCGAGCACGTATGCCCAGACGAGGTCGAGTCCGGCGCTCACGGTGAGGGCGCCCGAGGCGCCGAAGACCGTGAGGCCCACGGCGAGCGCCGTGCCCGAGATCATGCCGTCGCCGATCTCGAAGTGGTCGAGCACGTCGCCGATGACGAGCGAGACCACGAGCAGGACGAGGCCGAGGCCCCCGACGATCAGGAACGGAAGGAGCACCGAGCGGCCTCTCTGCATGCGGAAGTCCCCGCCCGGGTCGACGGGGACGGACTCACCATAGTGGGGCGGTGGCCCCGCTCACCAGAGGACGAACCGCCCACGCGGAGGAATCGGTCCGGAAACCGCATCGGCCCCGCGACGAGGCGTGCTCACGACGCCGCGGCTCCGACGATGCGGATGCGATCGACCGCGGCGGCGCCGCGGATGACGGCCATCAGGCGAACGACCTCATCGACGACTTCAGCGGTCACGCTTCGGCAGGCGACGCTGTACGGACCGAGGGGTTCCAGCCCGCCTCCGCGGATCCGGATGACCTCCCAGCCGACTTCGCGCAGGGCGGCATCCTTCTCGACGTCGGAGCCCTCCTTCAGGCCGCGATGGGCGCGGCCGGATCGGCCGGGATCGTCGTACTCGATGGCGATGCGCAGTTCGGCGACGAGGATGTCGGGCCAGACCTCCTGCCGACCGTAGAACATGCGCGCGGTGCGGACCGCGTTCGCGCGGTGGTGCAGCCGCACCCGTTCGCCGAGGAGCACTCGCAGCCGCTGCTCGGTCATCGAGGTGCCGACGCGCAGTCCGGGCTTCATGAACGGCATCCCCGCTTCACGGGCTGCGCCGGGGGATGCCGCGTTCGCTCGGCACTTGTCGCAGCCGGGCCCGGTGAGCACGTCGATCACGGTGGAGCGATACCGGTCGTGACCGCGGCGGCAGAGCCAGTCGTACTCGGCGCCGACGCGGGTCTCGGCCGCGAGCGCCGCACGCTGCGGGGGTGCCACACGATCGAGGAGCTCGCGCCGGGTGCGCTGCGTCTCGTCGAGCAGCATGCACAGCGGACACGGGCGGCGGATGCCCACCGCGCCGGGATCCTCCGGCGCCGCTCCGTGGCCGCACCCGAACCTCACCGCGACCATGTCGCACGCCCGTCGTTCATGCCGACATCATGACCGGTGCCGCCGACACCGGCAGGACGCGGCCGGCCGGCCCACGCGGGATGTCGCCGGCCGGGGGGAGAATCGACGACATGCGGATCGCGGTCGCGTCCACGCGCGCCGGGCGCGTGGAACTCGTCGACCCCGACGGCACCCTCCTCCTCGAGGTCGAACGCGACGCGCTGCCCGCCGAGGTCGCCCGCCTCGAGTCGTCGCTGCGCCCGCGATGGGTATGGCGCGACACCGCGGAATGGGCGCCCGGGCTGCTGGAGAAGGGCGTGCGGGTCGCGCGGTGCCACGATCTCCGACTCTGCGGCGCCATCCTGGCGTCGTCCTCGCTCGTATCCGAGGAGCTGCGGCGCGATCCGGCCCGGCCGGCATGGCTGCCGCCCGGGCCGGCGGAGGCGAGCGCGCTCGGCGCGATCCCCGCCGCGGCATCCGTCGACCGGGGTCCGGCGTTGTTCGACCTCGACGCCGATACCGACCCTGATTCCGATGCAGGGGTGCGAGCACAGCCGGCGCCCACCGACCTCGTCGCCGAGCACGACCGGCAGCTCGCGCTCGTCGGCGCGTCCGAGCGGCCGTCGTCGCTCCGGCTCCTGCTCGCGGCCGAATCGGCCGGCGCGCTCGTGGCGGCCGAGCTTCGCGCTGCCGGACTCCCGTGGGACCGGCACGTCCACGAGCAGGTCCTCCGCGACGCGCTCGGCCCGCGCCCGTCGCCGGGGCGGAAGCCGGTCCGCATGGAGGAGCTCGCCGACGTCGTCCGCACGGCACTCGACGCCCCGAGGCTCAACCTCGACTCGCAGGCCGACCTGCTGCGCGCGCTGCGCGGCGCAGGGATCGCGGTCGACTCGACCGCGCGGTGGGAGCTCCGCGAGCACGACCACCCCGCGATCGCGCCGCTCATCGCGTACAAGCGCCTGGCACGGCTGCTCTCGGCGAACGGGTGGAGCTGGCTCGACGAATGGATCGTCGACGGCCGGTTCCGCGCCGACTACGTCGCGGGCGGCACCGCCACGGGGCGTTGGGCGACGGCGGGCGGGGGAGCGCTGCAGCTGCCGAAGGCGGTCCGCGGCGCGGTCGCAGCCGACGAGGGGTGGATGCTCGTCGTCGCCGACGCGTCGCAGCTCGAGCCACGCGTGCTCGCTGCGCTCGCGGGCGACCACGCCATGGCGGCGGCCGGGCGGGGCCGCGACATGTACCGGGCGATCGTCGACGCAGGCGTGGTCGCGAGCCGCGACGAGGCGAAGGTGGCCCTGCTCGGCGCGATGTACGGCGCGACGACCGGCGACAGCGGCCGCCTGGTTCCCCGGCTCGCACGCGCGTACCCGCGAGCGATGGCGCTCGTCGACCGCGCGGCGCGCGACGGGGAGGCGGGCCGCACGGTCACCACGTTGCTCGGGCGCTCGTCACCGGTTCCGCCGGCGCGCTGGCACGAGCTGCAGGCGCACGCGACCCAGCCCGACGCCACCGAGGCCGACGAGCGGCGCGCCCGGTCGGCGGCGCGCGACTGGGGTCGCTTCACCCGCAACTTCGTGGTGCAGGGCACGGCCGCCGAGTGGGCGCTGTGCTGGCTCGCCGGCGTGCGCAATCGCCTCGCGGCGCTCGGCGAGCGAGCGACGGCGCCCCCCGCCACGGCCTCGGGCCCGGCATTCGAGCGGATGCCGCACCTCGTGTACTTCCTGCATGACGAGTTGATCGTGCACACGCCCGCCGAACTCGCCGACGACGTCGCCGCCGCCGTACGCGCCGCGGCCGACGAGGCGGGTCGGATGCTGTTCGGGTCGGCGCCCGTGGAGTTCCCGCTCGACCTCGAGGCGACACCGAGTTACGCGTCGACGGGGTGAGGCGACGGCGCCCCGCGCGAGGGGCGCCGACCGCGGCGAGGGCGTTCCGCGCTCGCTGCGAACTCGAGCGCGGCGGCATCCGCCCGGCCGACCAGGTCGAGCCACGCGATCGCCGCCTCGGCCCTGGCGAGATCGGCGCCGTCGGCGAGCGCGGCGAGGCCGGTGGATCCGGAGCCGCCCCTGGTCGAAGGCGAGCGGCCGGCCTCGGACCGCTCGGCATCGTCGCGGCGCGACGACCAGCGTTCCCGCTCGCCCGCGAGCACCGGGCCGGCGTCGACCGCGGGAAGCGACAGGGCCAGGAGCACGCGATCGACGGTCTCGTGCCAGGGATCGGCGCCAGCGGCATCGGCGCCCGCGAGCCATCCGGTCGCCGCGGCCCGGCCCGCCGCCGTGACCCGATGCAGCGGCAGCCCGTCATCGGTCGTGCCCGCGGGCTCGATCAGCCCCTGCGCGGCGAGGCGGTCGAGCGTCGCGTACGTCTGGCCCGCGTTGATCTCGCGCCGGCCGCCGGTGCGCTCGGCGAGTCCGCCGTGCAGCTGGAAGCCGTACGCGGGTCCGTCGAGGAGCAGCACCAGCAGTGCATCGCGTACGGCCACCAGGTCTCCTTCGCCCTCGGGCAATCACTCACCCGGTGAGCAGTTTAGTGCTCGACCCTTGTCGAACCGGGGAAAGGCGGGCATACTCGACCTGACGACTCGTCGTCGCCAATCGAACACTGCGCTCACGCCGAGCCCGCACGTTTCCGAGGTCGTAGGGGAAGACGCACCTCACGAGAAACGGAGCAGGAGATGGCGGAGCAGGTCACGCGGGCCGTACGCGCCGCGCGAGGGATGCTGTTCGTGCATTCGTCGCAGCGGGCGCTCTGCCCGCATGTCGAATGGGCGGCGGGCCGTGCGATCGGCACGGCCGTGAACTTCGACTGGGCCGAGCAGCCCGTGCTGCCCGGCACCATGCGCGCCGAGTTCTCGTGGACGGGGGAGCCGGGTACCGGTGCGCGTATCGCCTCCGCGCTGCGCGGTTGGGAGCAGCTCCGCTTCGAGGTGAGCGAGGACCCGGGCGTGGGCGGCGACGGCGCCCGATGGATGCACACGCCCGAACTCGGCGTGTTCTATGCGCAGACCGACTCGGCCGGCAACGTGGTCGTGCCCGAGGACCGCATCCGCTACGCGATGGAGGTCGCCGCGTTCGACGCGGGGGAGCTGCATCGCGAGCTGCGCCTCGCGCTGGGCCAGGCGTGGGACGACGAGCTCGAGCCGTTCCGGCACGCCAGCGACTTCGCACCCGTGGTGTGGCTGCACCGGGTGGGGTGAGACCCGCCGCCAGGTGGCGCGACGCGTTCGTCGGTCGACGAAGTCCCGGCGGCGCACGACCGTAACCGATGCGGCGATGCAGCGGGCCCCGGCGCCGAAAGGCGACCGGGGCCCGATGCAGCTCGGGGTGACGGATGCCGCGGCATCCGCTCGCAGGTCAGACCGTGCGGAACGCCGCAACGGCGTTGTGGCCGCCGAAGCCGAAGGAGTTGCTGATGGCGACCAGCTCGCCGTCGCCGAGCGCGCGCGGCGAGGTCACCACGTCGAGCGGGATCTCCGGGTCCTGCTCGGTGAGGTTGATCGTCGGCGGTGCGGTGCGCTCGTGGAGCGCGAGCACCGTGAAGATCGCCTCGATGGCCCCGGCGCCGCCGAGCAGGTGCCCGGTGGAGGCCTTCGTCGCGGTGACCGCGATGTCGTCGAGGTGGTCGCCGAAGATCCGGCGCAGCGCGTTGTACTCCGCGATGTCGCCGACGGGTGTGCTCGTCGCATGCGCGTTGACGTGCACGACGTCGCCCAGGCTCGCGCCGGCGCCCTCGATGGCCGCCTTCATCGCGCGGGCCGCCGCCGACCCTTCGGGGTCGGGCGCGGTGATGTGGTACGCGTCGCTGGTGATCGCCCCGCCGAGCAGCTCGGCGTAGATGCGCGCGCCGCGCGCCTTCGCGTGCTCCTCGGTCTCGAGCACGAGCGCGGCGCCGCCCTCGCCCATCACGAAGCCGTCGCGGCCGACATCGTACGGACGCGACGCGATCGCCGGCTCGTCGTTGCGACGCGAGAGCGCCTGCATCGAGTTGAACGACGCAATGGTGATGGGGTGGATGGCCGACTCGGAGCCGCCGGCGATCACGACGTCGGCGACGCCGTCCTGCAGGTGCTCCCATGCGTTCACGAGGGACTCCGTGCTCGACGCGCAGGCCGACACGACCGTGCGGATGCCGGCACGGGCGTGCAGGTCCATGCCGACCGCGGCGCCCGGTCCGTTGGGCATGAGCATCGGCACGGTCATCGGCAGCACGCGGCGGGAACCGCGCTCGCGCAGGGTGTCCCACGCGTCGAGCAGGGTCCACACGCCGCCGATGCCGGTCGCCCAGTCGATGGCCAGGCGTTCCGGCGCGACCTCGGGGGCTCCGGCGTCGGCCCAGGCCTCGCGGCCGGCGATCAGCGCGAACTGGCTCGACGGGTCGAGGCGCTTGACCTCGTGCCGCTCGAGCACGTCGGCCGCGGGAACCCTGGCGGTGGCGGCGAAGGTCACGGGCAGCTCGTACTTCGCCACCCAGTCCTGCTCGATGGTGCGCGCGCCGGACTCGCCGGCGAGCAGGGCCTTCCAGCTGTCACGGGCGGTGCCGCCGATGGGCGTGGTCGCACCGATGCCGGTGATCACGATCTTCTTGGTCATACGAAATCACTCCGTGGGGGCGGGACGCCGGACGGGTCGGCTCGCGCCGACCCGTCCGTTCGTCACTAGGCCTGGGCGTTGACGATGAAGTCGACGGCGTCGCCGACGGTCTTGAGGTTCTTGACCTCCTCGTCGGGGATCTTCACGTCGAACTTCTCCTCGGCGTTGACGACGATCGTCATCATCGAGATGGAGTCGATGTCGAGGTCGTCGGTGAACGACTTGTCCGCCTCGACCGTGTCGGTCGCGATGCCGGTCTCGTCGTTGATGAGCTCGGCCAGGCCGGCAAGCACTTCGTCGCGGGACAATGCCATGGTTCTTCTCCTTGCAGGGGTGTCTCGTCGTATGACCGAGACACAGTCTAGATGGACGGGGAACGGCGGCTCAGGGCAGAACCACCACTTGGGCGCCGAACACGAGTCCGGCGCCGAAGCCGATCTGGAGGGCGAGGCCCCCCGAGAGCTCGGGGTGCTCGTCGAGCAGGCGGTGCATCGCGAGGGGGATGGATGCCGCCGACGTGTTCCCGGTCGTCGCGATGTCGCGCGCGATCACGACCGACTCGGGCAGCTTCAGCTGCTTGGCGAACTCGTCGATGATGCGCATGTTCGCCTGGTGGGGGATGAACGCCGCGAGGTCGTCGGCGGTGATGCCCGCGGCATCCAGCGCCTCCTTGGCGACCTTCGCCATGTCCCACACGGCCCAGCGGAACACCGTCTGGCCCTCCTGGCGGAGCGTCGGCCACACCGACGCGCCCTCGCGGAACTCGAGGAGCGTGTGGTTCATGCCGACGGCACCGGCCTTCGAGCCGTCGGAGCCCCACACGGTCGCGCCGATGCCGGCCTCCTCGCTCGGCCCGACCACGACCGCGCCGGCGCCGTCGCCGAGCAGGAACGAGATCGTCCGGTCGGTCGGGTCGACCACGTCGGAGAGCTTCTCGGCGCCGATCACGAGCGCGTACTGCGCCGCACCCGCGCGGATCAAGGCGTCGGCCTGCGCGACGGCGTACGCGTACCCGGCGCACGCTGCGTTCATGTCGTACGCCGCGGCGGGATTCGCGCCCACGCGGTCGGCGACGACCGCCGCGATCGACGGCGTCTGCTGGACGTTCGAGATCGTCGCGACGATCACCAGGTCGATCCGGTCGGCCGGCACGCCCGACCGCTCGATCGCCTCGCGCCCGGCATCGGTCGCGAGGTCGACCGCGAGCACGTCGGCCCCGGCGCGGACGCGCGTGACGATGCCCGTGCGCTGGCGGATCCACTCGTCGGACGAATCGATCGGTCCGACCAGGTCGTCGTTCGGCACGGCGTTCTCGCCGCGGGCCGCACCCACCGAGTAGAGGCGGGTGAAGGCGGGTCCGTGCGACTGGGTGAGCGTGGGGTGCGTCATGCGTTCTCTCGTCGGGATTCGGGTGGGTTACGCGGCCTGCTCGAGCAGCTCGACCGCCGCGGGCAGGTCGTCGGGCGTCTTGACGGCGACGGTCGGCACGCCCTTGAGCGCGCGCTTGGCGAGGCCGACGAGCGCGCCGGCGGGCGCGAGCTCGATGAGGCCGGTGACGCCGGCCGCGGCGAACGAGTCCATGCAGCGGTCCCAGCGGACCGGCGAGGCCACCTGGCCTACGAGCAGGTCGAGGAACGCGGCGCCCGAGCCGACCTGCGAACCGTCGCGATTCGTCCAGAGGGTGATGCCGGGATCGGAGACGTCGAACGAGGCGGCGACCTCGGCCAGGCGCTCGCGCGCGGGCTGCATGTATCGCGTGTGGAACGCCCCAGCGACCTGCAGCGGGATCACGCGCGCCCCAGCGGGAGGCTCGGCCTTCAGCTGCTCGAGGGCGTCGACGGCGCCCGCGACCACCACCTGTCCGCCGCCGTTGAAGTTGGCGGGCTCGAGGCCGAGCGCCTCGAGGCGGGCGAGCAACTCGGCCTCGTCGGCTCCGATGACCGCGCTCATCCCGGTGGGCGCGAGCGACGCGGCCTCGGCCATGGCACGGCCGCGCGCGGCGACGAAGCGCATCGCATCGGCGTCGTCGAGCACGCCGGACGCTGCGGCAGCGGTGATCTCGCCCACGGAGTGACCGGCCACGCCGCCGAGTCCTTTCGCACGAGCGCCGGCGACGAGCGCGCCGAAGGTCAGGATGCCCGCGGCGACGATGAGCGGCTGGGCGATCGCGGTGTCGCGGATCGTGTCGGCGTCGCTCTCGGTGCCGTGCAGCGCGAGATCGATGCCCGCGGCCTCGGAGAGCCCGGCGAGGCGCTCGGCGAAGGACGGCTCGGCGAGCCACGGAGCGAGGAAACCGGGGGTCTGGGAGCCCTGTCCAGGGCAGACGACGACGATCACCGCTCCAGTCTGCCAATCCGGCTGGAGCCGCGTGTGTGCACTCGCGACAAGGTATCGACGGAGCCGTTGTCCCGACAGTACATAGGGAACGTCAACTCGACGGCCGGCGGCGTGGCGCCGCGTCGTGGTCGCTCATCGACCCGATGATGAGCGCCGACTGGAGGATGAGCGCCTCGCGTGCGCCCGTGGCATCCCACCCGATCACGTCGGACACGCGCTTCAGGCGGTACCGCACGGTGTTCGGATGCACGAACAGCTCGCGCGCCGTCGCCTCGAGCGACCGGCCGTTGTCGAGGTAGCTCCAGAGCGTGGTGAGCAGCTCGGTGGAGTGGGCCTGCAGCGGCCGGTAGATGCGGTGCACCAGCGTCGCGCGCGCGAGCGGGTCGCCCGCCAGGGCCCGCTCGGGGAGCAGGTCGTCGGCGTGCACCGGCCGCGGCGCGTGCCGCCAGGACCGGGCCACCGCGAAGCCCGCGAGCGCCGCCTTCGCGCTCTTGCCGGCGTCGACGAGGTTCGCGACCTCGTGACCGAGCACGAGATGTCCCGAGCCGAAGTGCGGCTCGAGCTGGGTCGCGATCTCCATGAAGGTCAGCGCGGGCGCCGTGCCGACCGACTCCTCGGCCTCGCGGCCGCGCGGGTCGGCGCGGCCGATGACCACGACGAGTCGGTTGCCCTGCACGCCCACCAGGACGTCGGCGTGCATGTGACGGGCCGCACGCCGCACCTGGTCGACGTCGAACAGCTTCGGCGCCGTGCCGACGAGCACCGCGACCTCGCCGTGGCCGTGCCAGCCGAGAGCCGCGATGCGGCTCGGCAGCTCGTCGTCGTACTCGCCCGAGAGGATCGAGTCGACGACGAGCGCCTCGAGGCGCGCGTCCCAGAGGCCGCGCGCCTCGGCGGCACGTGCGTAGACGTCGGCGGCGGCGAAGGCGATCTCGCGCGAGTAGAGCAGGATCGCCTCCCGCAGCAGCTCGCCGCCGTCCTTGACCCGCTCCTCGACGACCTCGACGGTGACGCGGATGAGCTGCAGCGTCTGCTGCAGGCTCACGGAGCGGAGCAGCTCCCGTGGTGCCGCGCCGAACACGTCGGCCGCGATCCACGGCGTGGACCGTGGATCGTCGAACCAGGAGATGAACGAGGTGATGCCGGCCTGTGCGACGAGGCCGACGGCGGAGCGCCGGCTCGGCGGCATCTCGCCGTACCAGGGCAGCGTGTCCTCCAGACGCTTGAGCGTCTGCGTGGAGAGCTCACCGGAGATGGTGCGCAACCACGCGAGGGTCTCCGCCTTGGTCTTGGGCTTCGTCGCCACCGTCGGAACGCCTGCTAGCTCTCGCCGCCGGCGGTGCCGGTCGTGCCCGCGTTCACGTCGTGGAGCCGGTACTTCTCGATCGCCCGGGCCGGGAGGGACCGGTCGACCTCGCCGCGGTCGGCGAGCAGCTGGAGCGTCCGGACGACGACCGAGGGGCCGTCGATCTTGAACCAGCGACGCGCAGCAGGGCGCGTGTCGGAGAAGCCGAAGCCGTCGGCGCCGAGGGTGGCGTACTGTCCGGGCACGTAGGGACGGATCTGCTCCTGCACCGCGCGCATGTAGTCGGACACGGCGACGAAGGGCCCCCGGGCCCCCGCGAGCTTCTGCGTGAGGTACGGCACGCGGCGCTCGGCATCGGGGTGGAGGAAGTTGTGCTCGTCGGCCGCGAGGCCGTCGCGGTTCAGCTCGGACCAGCTGGTGACCGACCACACGTCGGCCGCGACGCCCCAGTCCTGGCCGAGCAGGTGCTGCGCCTCGATGATCCACGGGACCGCGACGCCCGACGCGAGCAGCTGCGCCCGGGGACCGTCGCCCCAGCCCTCGGAGATGCGGTGGATGCCGCGGACGATGCCGTCGACGTCGACTCCCTCGGGCTCGGCCGGCTGCACGAGCGGCTCGTTGTAGACCGTCAGGTAGTACATGACGTTCGGATCCTGGTGCGCGCCGCCGTACATGCGGTCGAGTCCGGATCGCACGATGTGCCCGATCTCGTAGCCGTAGGCCGGGTCGTACGAGACGACGGCCGGGTTGGTGGCGGCGAGCAGCGGCGAGTGACCGTCGGCGTGCTGGAGGCCCTCGCCCGTGAGCGTGGTGCGGCCGGCGGTCGCGCCGATCATGAAGCCGCGGGCCATCTGGTCGCCGGCCGCCCAGATCGCGTCGCCCGTGCGCTGGAATCCGAACATCGAGTAGAAGACGTAGATCGGGATGAGCGGCTCGCCCTGCGTCGAGTACGAGGTGCCGATCGCGGTGAACGCCGCGAGCGCGCCGGCCTCGTTGATGCCGACGTGCACGATCTGGCCCTGCGGGCTCTCCTTGTAGGCCAGGAGCAGCTCTCGGTCGACCGACGTGTAGTGCTGGCCGTTCGGGTTGTAGATCTTGGCGTTCGGGAAGAACGCATCCATGCCGAACGTGCGGGCCTCATCGGGGATGATCGGCACGATGCGGTTGCCGAAGTCCTTCGAGCGCATGAGGTCCTTCAGCAGCCGGACGAACGCCATGGTCGTGGCGACCTCCTGCGTGCCGGAGCCCTTCTTGGCGATCGCGTACGCCGAGTCGTCGGGCAGCGAGATCGCGGTGTGCGTGGTGCGGCGCTCGGGCAGGTAGCCGCCGAGCTCGCGGCGACGCTCGTGCATGTACCGGATGGCCTCGTCGTCGCCACCGGGGTGGTAGTACGGCGGCAGGTAGGGGTTCTCCTCGAGCTGCGCGTCGGTGATCGGGATGCGCATCGTGTCCCTGAAGGTCTTCAGGTTGTCGAGCGTCATCTTCTTCATCTGGTGGGTCGCGTTGCGGCCTTCGAAGGCCGGACCCAGGCCGTAGCCCTTGATGGTCTTCGCGATGATGACCGTCGGCT
Source organism: Agromyces sp. NPDC029043 (assembly GCF_055564615.1). NCBI lineage: Bacteria > Bacillati > Actinomycetota > Actinomycetes > Micrococcales > Microbacteriaceae > Agromyces > Agromyces sp. NPDC029043. The sequence goes on from NZ_JBVHVX010000007.1 coordinate 72,497, forward strand.
GGCCCTTGTGCTCGACCGCCGCCTTGAAGGCCGCGTAGACCTTGCGGTAGTCGTGGCCGCCGCGCTTGAGGCCCCACACCTGCTCGTCGGAGAGGTCCTTGACGAGCTCGAGGGCTCGCGGGTCGCGGCCGAAGAAGTTCTCGCGGACGTACGCGCCGGACTCCGCCTTGTAGGTCTGGTAGTCGCCGTCGGGCGTGACGTTCATGAGGTTGCGCAGCGCGCCGTCGTGGTCGCGCGCGAGCAGGTCGTCCCACTCGCGGCCCCAGACGACCTTGATGACGTTCCATCCGGCGCCCCGGAAGAAGCTCTCGAGCTCCTGGATGATCTTGCCGTTGCCGCGGACCGGCCCGTCGAGGCGCTGCAGATTGGCGTTGATGACGAACGTGAGGTTGTCGAGCCCTTCGTTCGCCGCGACCTGCAGCTGGCCGCGGCTCTCGACCTCGTCCATCTCGCCGTCGCCGAGGAACGCCCAGACGTGCTGGTCGGAGGCATCCTTGATGCCGCGGTTGGTCAGGTACTTGTTCAGCTGCGCCTGGTAGATCGCGTTGATCGGGCCGAGGCCCATCGACACGGTCGGGAACTGCCAGAACTCGGGCATGAGCCGCGGGTGGGGATACGACGAGAGGCCGTTCGGGGCGTGCGACTTCTCCTGGCGGAAGCCGTCGAGCTGGTCGGCGGAGAGCCGGCCCTCGAGGAACGCGCGCGCGTAGGTGCCGGGGGAGGCGTGCCCCTGGATGAAGATCTGGTCGCCGCCGCCGGGGTGGTCCTGGCCGCGGAAGAAGTGGTTGAACCCGACCTCGTAGAGCGCCGCCGAGGACGCGTACGTCGAGATGTGGCCGCCGACCGCGATGCCGGGGCGCTGCGAGCGGTGCACGAGCATGGCCGCGTTCCAGCGGATCCAGGCGCGGAAGCGGCGCTCGATCTCCTCGTCGCCGGGGAACTCGGGCTCGTTCTCCGGCGCGATGGTGTTCAGGTAGTCGGTGGTGGGCACCATCGGCACGCCCAGGTGCAGCTCCTTGGAGCGCTTGAGCAGGCTGAGCATGATCTCACGCCCGCGCTGGTGGCCCTTCTCGGCGACGAGGGCGTCGAGGGACTCCGCCCACTCGGTGGTCTCCTCCGGATCGGAGTCCATCGCCTCGACCGAGTACGGGTCCTGGTCGTTGACAGTCACACTCGACCTCTCTCTTCAGCAGATCGTGCCTTCTCGTTCGGTGCGTGCGCACGACGAAGCGACCGGGTCACGGTCGGGGGCACCACGCCATCCTAGTGATTCTACGGCCGGTGTGACGGGGCTAGGCTGGCGCGGGTCCGGACCCGGTCGTGAGGAGGCGCCCATGATCCTCGGCCCCGGTGCGATCGCACCCCAGTTCGCCCTGCCCGACCAGCACGGCACCCCGCAGCGGCTCGCCGACCGCCGCGGCATCCGGCCGGTCGTGCTCGTGTTCGTGCCGTTCGCGTTCTCGCGCACGTGCACGGGCGAGCTGCGCGAGCTCGATGCCCACGCCGGGTTGTTCGCCTCCGCCGGCGCCGACCTGCTCGTGGCATCCGTCGACGCCAAGTACGCGTTGCGCGCGTGGGGCGAGGCCGAGGGAGTGGGCGTGACCCTGGTCTCGGACTTCTGGCCCCACGGTGCGATCGCGCGAGCGTACGGCGCGTTCGACGAGGACGCGGGACACGCTCGACGTGCGTCATTCGTGATCGGCGCCGACGGCGTCATCCGCTCGTCGTTCTCGACTCCGCCCGGCGAGGCCCGACCGATCTCGGCGTATCGCGAGGCGCTGTCGGCGCTGTGACGGATGGCTCGCGGTCGCAGACGCGGCGTCAGCCCAGGATCCCGACCGACCGGGCGATCACGAGCGCGAGGATCACGAACCCGCCGAACGCCTGCAGGCCCATGAGCAGCTTGATGCGTTGCGAGAGCGGGATGGCGTCGCTCGCGCTGAACGCCATGCTGTTCGACAGCGAGGTGTAGAAGTAGTCCACGAAACGAGGCGTCCAGTCCATGACCGCCGACGACCGGGCGGCGACCTCGGCCACGGCGGTGTGATCCTCGTCCTGTGGGAAGCGCAGGTCGGCCGCCGGCAGCTCGGTGCGCGCCCACATGGTCCGCACGACCGGCCCGCCGCGGTCGAGCTCCCAGTACAGCAGGGCGAATCCGATGACGTTCACGACCCACACCTGCAGCGCCGCGAGCAGCAGCTCGGGGGCGTCGTGATGCCCGCCGACGAGCTTGTAGACGATGATGACCAGCGCGACCTGGTTCACGAGCACGAGGAGCAGCGCGAACCCGACCGAGACGATCCGGTACCACCTCGTCTGGCGGACCAGCCGGTGCGGATTCACGATCGAGAGCGTGATGAGGAAGGCGACACCGGCGCCGACGACGACGAACCGCTGGACGCCCACGAGCGAGTTGGGCAGCAACGCGTACAGGGCGAGCGCGCCGAGCAGCGCGACCACCGCCGGCCAGCGGTACTCGGGCTCGGCCGTCCGGCTCGGATGCCGCTCAGCCACCTCCATGCCCGTGAGTCTAGGCCGCTCGGATAGCATGGGCGTGCGCCGCACGGCGGGCCGAGCGGCCCGGCGCGGCGAGGGGCCTTTAGCTCAGTTGGTAGAGCGCCACGCTTACACCGTGGATGTCGTCGGTTCGAGCCCGGCAGGGCCCACGTCATTCGCGGCGTTCAGTCCCCCCCCGCGCGTAGACCTCGACGACGTGCGACACGAGCACGCGCCGTTCGACGGGCGCGAACCCCTCCCGTCGAAGCACCGCGATTTCGGCGTCGGCCCCGTGGGCGCTCCGCGACACCACGACGACGCGATCGAGGTCGTCCAGCCGATGTGCGATGTCGGCGAGGGGCGCCGAGACGTCCCACAGCCCGTCGGTCCGGTGATAGGGACGGACGAGGGTGAGGTCGACCAGTCCGCGGAATCCCTCCGGGTACGCGTGCATCGCCAGGCGCGGGCGTCGGGACGGACGGGTCTGTTCGTCGAACACCACGCCGTCGCCGGCGACGGCCAGTTCGTCGACGACGGCGGCGACGGACTGCCAGTCCGTGCGCGCGTTCTTCGCGTACGGGGTGCGCTGGTCGACGTACGCGGGAACCGACAACATGACGACCGCGGCGATCGCGGTGCCGCGCAGCCATTCGCCCGCCAGCGCCGAGATCCCGACGGCGATCATGATCGCCACGCCCGGCGCGGAGACGACGAGGTAGCGCGGCGTGTAGACCGGTGTGGTCGACGCCGTCACGGCGAGCAGCACCCCGGCTGGCAGCACGGCCCACGCACCGGCCAGCACGAGGAGCTCTCGCCGTCCGGCCCACTCGCCGTCGCAACGGTGCGCGATGCCCGCAGCCACCGCGACCGCGATGAGGCACCACGACCCCACGGCGACCGCGGGGAGCATGAACCACGGCGCGACGAGCAGCGAGGCGGCGTTCACGACGTCCTGCCGCCCCCTGAACGCGACCTGCTCCCGCTGCGCGAGGGCGAGCAGCGCGATCGGGGCGGCCAGCGTCGCCGCGGCCGACCACGCCAGTGCGAACGGGCCGAGCGGAGTGGCGGGGCCGCCGTCGAGCCGGTGCCGGCGCGCCACCCGGTGGACGACGGCGACGGCGTGCACGGGGATGAGCAGCGCGAGGACCAGGAACAGGTACGTTCCTGCCGCGAGGCCTCCCGCATAGGCGGTCCACCAGGCCGGTCGCGCCGGACGGTCGAGCAGCCGGAGGAGCAGCAGGGTCAGCCAGACGGCCAGTGCGGTCGCCAACGCCATCGACCGCGCCTCAGTCGCCACGTACGTCACGCGGGGCATCGCGGTGAACGCGCCCACCGCGACGAGCGCCACCCACCGCGCGGTGCGCCGCCGGACGAGCAGGTACAGTCCGGCGGCCGCGGCGCCCACGGCGAGGCCGGACGGGAGGCGCACCGCGAACGGCGTGGCGCCGACCAGCTCGATCCAGCCGCGCATCAGCGCGTAATACGCACCGTGCACCGCGTCGACGGTGCCGAGGAGCCCGAGCAGCGACGGCCAGTCGCGCCGCGCGGACATGATCGTCGCGGCCTCGTCGCCCCAGAGCGACGGCACCCACGACCCGCTCACGGCGATGACCGCGGCCGCCGCGCCGACGAGGGCCGCGACCGCGAGGTCGTTCGGAGCGCGAACCGCCCCCAGGACGGGCGCGCCGCGCGTCCGCCTCGCGGTCCCGCGGAGATCCTGCATCTGACCCGATCCTATGGAGGCCGGGCGGAATCGGCCACGGGGTGCGGCGCTAGGCTGGGCGGGTGCCCGTCCTCCTCGCCGACCTGCTCGAGACCGTGGAGCGACTCTGGCCCGTATCGGGCGCCGAGCCGTGGGATGCGCCGGGCCTCGTGACCGGCGACCCGGCTCGCGGCGTGTCGCGCGTGCTGCTCGCGGTCGACGCGGTCGCCGCGACGGTCGACGAGGCCGTTGCGGCCCGAGCCGATGTGCTCGTCGCGCACCACCCGCTGCTGCTGCGCGGCGTCACCTCGATCGCCGAGGACCGCTACAAGGGGGCGCTGCTCGCGAGGCTCATCCGTGCCGACTGCGCGCTCGTCGCCGCGCACACCAACGCCGACGTGGTGGAGACCGGCACCTCGGCCGTCCTGGCCGACCGGCTCGGCCTGGTCGAGGCGGCGCCGATCGTGCCCGGTGCGACGGATGCCGCGCGCGGACTAGGTCGCATCGGGCGGCTCGCCGAGCCGACCACCCTCGGTCGCCTGGCCCGTCGCCTGGCCGAGGTGCTGCCGCCCACGGCGAGCGGCGTGCGCGCGGCCGGCGGATTCGACGACCCGGTCGAGACCGTGGCGGTCTGCGGCGGCGCCGGCGACTCGTTGCTCTCGCACCCGGCCGTGCAGGGCGCCGACGTCTACGTCACGGCCGACCTGCGCCACCATCCCGCGTCCGAGGCGCGCGAGCAGGCCGTGCTCGGCGGTGGCCCGGCCCTCATCGACGTCTCGCACTGGGCGAGCGAGTGGCTGTGGCTGGATGCCGCGGCCGACGAGCTGCGCGCCGCGCACCCCGACCTCCAGGTCGTCGTGAGCGACCTCCGAACCGACCCGTGGGATTTCCAGGTCCTGCAGTGACCCATCCCGCCCCCACCCCCTCGAGGAGCACCACGTGAAGGCCAGCCCCGCCGACCAGCAGCAGCTGCTGCGCCTCCAGTCGATCGACACGCGACTGCAGCAGCTCGCCCACCGGCTCCGCTCGCTCCCGCAGTCCGCCGAGCTCGCGGCGCTCGCCGACCGCGACGCCGGCGTGCGCACGCGTCGTGCCGAGGCGGTCGGCGCGCTCGAGGACGCACGCACCGAGCTCGGTCGCATCGAGTCCGACGTCGACGTCGTCGAGAAGCGCATCGCCCGCGACGGCGAGCGCCTGACGCACACCTCGTCGATGAAGGATGTCGCGGCGCTCGAGTCCGAGCTCGTCTCCCTCCGCAAACGCCTCAGCGACCTCGAGGACCAGGAGCTCGTGGTCATGGAGAAGGTCGAGGCCGCCGAGGCGCACGTCGCCGACATCGATGCCGAGCGGGCCGACGTCGCGGCCGACGTCGAGCGCTTGGAGGGGGAGCGCGACGAGGCCGCGGGCGGGCTCGCGACCGAGCGCGACGGCGCCGAGCGCGACCGCGCCGCAGTCGCCGGAACCGTCCCGGCGGAGCTGCTCGCGTTCTACGAGCAGCGGCGGGCGCGGGGCGGCGGCGTGGGCGCCGCACTGCTGCGGCAGCGCACCTGCGGCGGCTGCACCATCACGCTGACGGGCTCCGACCTCGAGGCGGTCCGCCGCGCCGCGCCCGACGAGGTCGTGCAGTGCCCCGAGTGCGACCGCATCCTGGTGCGCACCGACGAGTCGGGGCTCTGAGCCCCCTCCGGTACGCTGGAAGGGCGAGCGGGTCGGCAAGACGGCCGCGTCGCCCGAGCGATCGGGCGCCGAGGAACGTCCGGGCTCCGCAGGGCAGGACGGTGGGTAACACCCACCCGGGGAGACCCGCGAGACAGTGCCACAGAAAGCAGACCGCCACGGGCCTCGGCCCGCGGTAAGGGTGAAACGGTGGGGTAAGAGCCCACCAGCGGCCGCGGTGACGCGGTCGGCTCGGTAAACCTCGTCCGGAGCAAGGCCAGACAGGGGACCATGGGGCGGCCCGTCCCGTCCCCGGGTAGGCCGCTGGAGGGCTGCGGTGACGCAGCTCCGAGAGAGATGGCCGTCCAGCCGGTGTCGCGCAAGCGCCCGGTCAACAGAACCCGGCGTATCAGCCGGCCCGCTCGCACCCCGCCGCGTCGCAGCGCGCCATCCGCTAGAAGCGGGCGGCGAGCGCGGCGGCGCCCAGCAGTCCGGCGTTGTTGCGGAAGGCCGCCGGCACGATCGGGGTCCGCAGCGAGAGCAGCGGCAGGAACTCGTGATGGTGCTTGGAGACGCCGCCGCCGACGATGAACAGGTCGGGCGAGAACAGGAACTCGACGTGCGAGTAGTAGCGCTGCAGCCGCTGCGCCCAATCCGCCCACGACAGCTCTTCGCGTTCCATCGCCGAGTAGGCGGCGCGATCCTCGGCGTCGTGCCCGTCGATCTCGAGGTGGCCGAGCTCGGTGTTCGGCACGAGCACGCCGTCGTAGACGAACGCCGAGCCGATGCCCGTGCCGAGCGTGGTGAGGATGGCGAGGCCGCGCTCGCCCTTCGCGGCGCCGAACTGCGACTCGGCGTAGCCGGCGGCATCCGCGTCGTTGATGAAGTGGATGGGAGTGCCGAGCTCGCGCTCGAACAGCTGCTCGGCCTCGAGCCCGATCCACTCGTCGGAGACGTTCGCGGCCGAGAGGGTGCGCCCGTGCTTGACGATCGCGGGGAAGCACACCCCGAGCGGCAGCGACGCGTGGCCCTGGCCGGCGATGATCGCGAGCAGCTGGCCGGTGGCATCGAGGATGTCGCGAGGGCGGCCGCCCGCGGGCGTCTTGATCTTCACGCGCTCGGTGACGAGCTCGCCGGTGCCGAGGTCGACGACCGCTCCCTTGATGCCCGTGCCGCCGATGTCGATGCCGATCGCACGCTCCGTCGTCATGGCGCCACCCTATCGCGGGCGTCCGGCTCGTTCAGGGCAGCGTGAGGATCTCGGCGCCGCGTTCCGTGACGACGAGCGTGTGCTCGAACTGCGCGGTGAGCGACCGGTCGCGCGTGACGACGGTCCAGTCGTCGGCCCAGAGGTCCCAGTCGGTCGTGCCGAGCGTGAGCATGGGTTCGATCGTGAACACCATGCCGGGTTCGAGCACGGTCGTCGCCTCGGGCGCGTCGTAGTGCGGGATGACGAGCCCCGTGTGGAACGCACGACCGACGCCGTGTCCGGTGTAGTCGCGGACCACTCCGTAGCCGAACCGCTTCGCGTACGACTCGATCGCGCGCCCGATGACGTTCACCTGCCGACCGGGCGCGACGGCGCGGATGCCGCGAGCGAGCGCCTCTCGCGTCCGCTCGACGAGCAGGCGCGTCTCCTCGTCGGCCTCGCCGACGAGGAACGTGTGGTTGAGGTCGCCGTGGTAGCCCTCGAGGTACGCCGTGACGTCGATGTTCACGAGGTCGCCCTCCTCGAGCACGGTGTCGTCGGGGATGCCGTGGCAGATCACCTCGTTGACCGACGTGCACGAGGACTTCGGATATCCGCGGTAGCCGAGCGTCGACGGGTAGGCGCCGTGCGCGACCACGTACTCGTGGGCGATGCGGTCGAGCTCGTCGGTCGTGACTCCGGGGCGGATGGCGGCCGAGGCGGCCTCGATCGCGCCCGCGGCGACACGCCCGGCCGCCCGGATCCGCTCGATCTCGCCGGTGGAGTAGCGGTCGCCCCCGATGTTCGGCGAGGGAGCGGCGCGACCCACGTACTCGGGCCGGACGATCGCCGCGGGGACGGCGCGCGCGGGCGACGGGCGGCCGGGGATCAGGTGGCCGGCGGGGTCCTTGGGCATAGGATCAGCCTATGTCGCGGGATGCCGAGCATCAGTTCTGGTACAACCTCAACACCGGCGAGGTCGAGGAGGGGATGGTCTCCCCGGCGGTCGAGCGCGTCGGGCCGTTCGAGACGCGGGCCGAGGCCGAGCACGCGCTCGAGATCCTCCGCGCCAACAGCGCCAAGTGGGCCGAGGAGGAGGCCGCCGAGGAGTGAGCCGGGCACCGGCACGCGTGCGAGCGCGCCGGCGTCGACGCGCGCCTCAGTAGGAGTGCTCCTCGGTCGGGTAGGCGCCCGACGCGACATCGGCCCGCCAGGCGTTCGCCGCGTCGCTGAGGACCGCCGCCAGGTTCGCGTACTGCTTCACGAACTTGGGGATGCGGCCCGTCGTCAGGCCCGCCCAGTCGGTCCAGACGAGCAGCTGGCCGTCGCAGTGGGGGCCGCCGCCGACCGAGATCGTCGGGATGTGCAGCAGCTCGGTGACCTGTCGCGCCGCATCGGCGGGCACCATCTCGAGCACGACGGCGAACGCCCCCGCATCCTGCACGGCCTCGGCGTCGGCGAGCAGCTGCTTCACGCCCTCGCCCCGGCCCTGGATGATGTGGCCCCCGAGCCCGTGCTCGCTCTGCGGCGTGTAGCCGATGTGCGCCATGACCGGGATGCCCGCGCCGACGATGCGCCGGATCTGCTTGTGGCTGCGCTCACCGCCCTCGAGCTTGACCGCGTGGGCGCCCGTCTCCTTCATGAAGCGGATGGCCGTGTGCAGGGCCTCGTCGGGACCGTTCTCGTACGACCCGAACGGCATGTCGGCGACGACGAATGCGCGCTGGACGGCGCCCGCGACGGCTCGGGTGAGCGGGATAAGCTCGTCGACGGTGACCGGCAGCGTCGTCTCGTAGCCGAGCACGTTGTTGCCGGCCGAGTCGCCGACGAGGAGGAAGTCGATGCCGGCCTCGTCGAAGATGTGCGCGGTGAGCGCGTCGTAGCTCGTGAGGCCGGTGATCTTGATGCCCTCGCGCTTGGCGTTCTGGAAGTGCCTCGTGCGGACCCGCTTCGGGCCCCCCTTGACCGCCGCGGCACCGCCGTACGGGTTCTCGGGAACGGCGGACTCGCCTGCGGACGCTGCGTCGGTGGATGCGGTGTCGGACATGTCGTCATCCTCGCACAGCGGGCCGTCACCCGGCGGGGCGGGGCGACGGGACCCAGTACGCTGAAGTGCATCGAGGAAGGGTGTGCATGGACAAGCAGCGCGACTTCGTTCTTCGGACCATCGAGGAACGAGGGGTCAAGTTCGTCAGGCTCTGGTTCACCGATGTCGTCGGCACCCTCAAGTCGGTCGCCATCGCACCGGCCGAGGTCGAGGGCGCGTTCACCGAGGGCATCGGCTTCGACGGCTCGGCCATCGAGGGGCTGAGCCGCACCTTCGAGTCCGACCTGCTGGCCTATCCCGACCCGACGACCTTCCAGACGTTGCCGTGGCGCGGCGACATCGACCCGACCGCGCGCATGTTCTGCGACATCACGACGCCCGACGGCGAGCCGGCGGTGGCCGATCCGCGCAACGTGCTGAAGCGCACGTTGGCGCGCGCCGCCGACCGGGGCTTCACGTTCTACACGCATCCCGAGATCGAGTTCTACCTCCTGAAGTCGAGCAAGTACGGCCCGGAGGGCCCGCAGCCGGTCGACTCGGCCGGGTACTTCGACAACGTGCCGGGGGGCACCGCGCACGACTTCCGCCGGCGTTCGGTCCGCATGCTCGAAGACCTCGGCATCTCGGTGGAGTTCAGCCACCACGAGGCGGGCCCGGGGCAGAACGAGATCGACCTGCGGTACGCCGACGCCCTCACCACGGCCGACAACATCATGACCTTCCGCACGGTCGTGAAGGAGGTCGCGATCGAGCAGGGCGTCTACGCGACCTTCATGCCCAAGCCGTTCTCGCACTACCCGGGTTCGGGCATGCACACGCATCTCTCGCTCTTCGAGGGCGACGCGAACGCGTTCTACGAGCAGGGCGCGCAGTACCAGCTGTCCAAGATCGGCCGGCAGTTCATCGCCGGCCTGCTGCGCCACGCCAACGAGATCTCGGCCGTGACGAACCAGTTCGTCAACTCGTACAAGCGCCTGTGGGGCGGCGACGAGGCGCCGAGCTTCATCTGCTGGGGTCACAACAACCGGTCCGCGCTCGTGCGCGTGCCCCTCTACAAGCCGAACAAGGGCCAGAGCGCTCGCGTGGAGTACCGCGCGATCGACTCCGCGGCCAACCCCTACCTGGCCTTCTCCCTCCTCCTCGCGGCGGGGATGAAGGGCATCGAGGAGGGCTACGACCTGCCGCCCGAGGCGGAGGATGACGTGTGGGCGCTCACCGACAGCGAGCGCCGTGCACTCGGATACCGGCCGTTGCCCGCGAGCCTCGACCATGCGATCGAGTACATGGAGGAGTCCGAGCTCGTCGCCGACACGCTCGGCGAGCACGTGTACAACTACGTGCTCGCGAACAAGCGCGCCGAGTGGCGCGACTACCGCACCCAGGTGACGCCGTTCGAGCTGCACCGCAACCTCGAGATCCTCTGACGAGCGCGAGCGGATGACGCGTCAGGTGCCCATGCTCGGCGCACTCGCGCGCGCCGGCTTCGACGACCTCGATCGGGCGGCGGCCCGGCTCGGCGATCTGGCCGCCGCCGCCGGGCTCCCGCCCGAGGCACTCCTCGACGCGTTCGCCGCCGCCGGCGACCCCGACCAGGCGCTCGCCGAGCTCCAGCGGCTCTTCGAACGCGCGCCCGACACCGTCCGCGGCATCCTGCACGAGCCGGCGTCGCTCGATCGCGCCGCACGCCTGTTCGGCGGGTCCCGTGGACTCGCCGAGTTCCTGCTGCGCAACCCCGACGAGCTCGCGGTGCTCCGCGCCGAGCCCGCCCCGCCCCCCTCGGCCGAGGCGGCCGCGGCCGAGCTCGTCGATGCGGTGCGCACCGTCGACGCACCACCGGCGACGCTCGCCGAGTCGGGGGCGAGGGTGCTCCGGGTGCGGTACCGGCGACTGCTCACCCAGATCGCGATCTGGGACCTCACGCGCTCCGACGCGGTCGCCGCGGTCGACACCGTCGCCGCCGGCCTCGCCGACCTCGCGGGTGCCGCACTTGACGCGGCGCTGCACCTCGCGCGCCGCGTCGTCGGTCGAGCCGACGGCGAGCCCGCCGCGCCCGGCCGTTTCCCCGCGGCCGAGGTCGAGGCGACGCGGCTGGCGATCATCGGCATGGGCAAGGCCGGCGCACGGGAGCTCAACTACGTCAGCGACGTCGATGTGATCTTCGTGGGCGGATCCGCCGACGAGGAGCGCGTCTCGACCGCGCGAGCGCTCGACGTGGCGACCCGCCTCGCGATGACCGCGATGCGGCTCATCGGCGAACCGGGCATCGAACCGCCCCTGTGGGAGGTCGACCCCAACCTCCGTCCCGAGGGCAAGGACGGCGCGCTCGTCCGGACCCTCGAGTCGCACCTGCAGTACTACGACCGGTGGGCGAAGAGCTGGGAGTTCCAGGCCCTGCTCAAGGCGCGGCCGCTCGCGGGCGACCCCGACCTCGGCGAGCGGTATGCGGCCGGCGTGGCCCCGAAGGTCTGGTCGAGCTCGTCCCGCGAGGGCTTCGTCGAATCGGTGCAGCGCATGCGCGAGCGCGTCACCGAGCACATCCCCGCCGACGAGGTCGACGTGCAGCTCAAGCTCGGTCCCGGCGGGTTGCGCGACATCGAGTTCACCGTGCAGCTGCTGCAGCTCGTCCACGGCGCGACCGATGGCGCCATCCGCCAGGCCGGCACCCTTCCCGCCCTCGCCGCCCTCGCCGAGCACGGCTACGTGGGGCGCGAGGAATCGGCCGAGTTCTCGCGCGACTACCGGATCCTCCGCGTGCTCGAGCACCGGCTCCAGCTCGCTCGTCTCCGACGCACGCACCTGATGCCGCGCGACGACGCCGCGACCCGCGTGCTCGCCAGGGCCTCCGGACTCGCCCGGAGCGCCGAGGAGCTCACGACCGTATGGCAGGCCACGCGGCGACGCGTGCGCGGGCTGCACGAGCGGCTCTTCTACCGGCCCCTGCTGTCGGCGGTGGCGGCGCTGCCGGCCGACGGGCTCGAGCTGACGAGCGAGCAGGCCGCCGCACGTCTCGCCGCGATCGGCTTCCAAGACCCGAAGGGAGCGCTCGCGCACATCGGCGCCCTCACCGCCGGCGTCTCCCGGCGAGCGACGATCCAGCGCCACCTGATGCCCGTCCTCATCTCGTGGTTCGCCGAAGGACCCGATCCCGACTACGGGCTGCTCGCGTTCCGCCGGATCAGCGACACGCTCGGCACGACGCACTGGTACCTGCGCCTGCTCCGGGACTCGTCCGACGCCGCGCTCCGGCTCACCCGCGTGCTGTCGGGCTCGCGCTTCGCCGGCGAGCTGCTGGAGCGCATCCCCGAAGCCGTCGCGTGGCTGGAGGATCTCGACGAGCTGCGCCCGCGCCAACTGGCGGCGCTGCGTGACGAGGCATCGGCCGTGCTCGCGCGACATTCCGAGCTCGACCCCGCCGCCAGGGTGCTCCGCGCGATGCGCCGGCGCGAGGTGCTCCGGCTCGCGCTCGCGGCCATGCTCGACGTGTGCACCGTCGAGGAGCTCGGCCACGGCCTGAGCGACGTGGTCGAGACTCACATCGACGGACTCGTCCGCGCAATCCGCCGGGGCGACGACGGCATCGAGTTCGCGGTCATCGGCATGGGGCGCTTCGGCGGGCGCGAGCTCGGCATCGGCTCCGACGCCGACATCCTCTACGTCTACCGCGCCGCCGGGGCCGAACCCGACGCCGCGCACTCGCGCGCGCTCAAGATCGTCTCCGAGCTCGTCCGGGTGAGCGAAGATGCGCGGCTGCCGTTCGAGCTCGATGCGGGCCTGCGCCCCGAGGGCCGCAACGGCGTGGTCGCTCGATCGCTCGACGCGTACCGCGCCTACTACGCGCGCTGGTCGCTCACCTGGGAGGCGCAGGCGCTCCTGCGCGCCCGCGGCGTCGCAGGCGACCGCGCTCTCGTCGACGCCTTCACCGAGCTCGCCGACAGCGTCCGCTACCCGGCTGAGATCGGCGAGCGCGAGGTGCGGGAGGTCAAGCGGATCAAGGCGCGCGTCGAGAACGAGCGGCTCCCGCAGGGCGCCGACCCCACGCGTCACCTCAAGCTCGGCCGCGGCTCGTTGAGCGACGTCGAGTGGTTCGTACAGCTGATCCAGCTCGAGCACGCCGCGAACGCGCCCTCGCTTCGCACCACGTCGACGCTCGACGCCCTCGCCGCCTCGGTCGCGGCGCAGCTCGTCGACGCCCGCGACGCCGACACGCTGCGGGCGGCCTGGGTGTTCGCCTCCCGGGCCCGCTCGGCGCTCACGCTGTGGCTCGACAAGACGACCGACGTCCTGCCGGTGGAGCGTACGCAGCTCGAGGGCGTGGCGCGCATCATGGGGTATCCGCCGGGTTCCGCGACCCGGCTCGAGCACGACTACCTGCAGGTCACGCGACGCGCCCGCGCGGTGTTCGAACGCGGCTTCTACGGACTCGAGCCGCGGCGCGAGCCGACCACGGGCTGAGCCGCGCCATCCGTCCGCTTCGCCGCGTCACGCGGAGGCGACGGTCCGGTCGCGACATCCGACCGATGCCCCCCGGACACCCACGAGGGCCCGTGTCGCACGCGACACGGGCCCTCGGCTCTCTGGGGGGATGGGGGGAGAGAGTCTAGACGCCGTAGTAGAGCTCGAACTCGAACGGGTGCGGACGCTGGGCCAGCGGCTTCAGCTCCTTCTCGCGCTTGTAGTCGATCCAGGTCTCGATGAGCTCACGGGTGAACACGCCGCCCTCGAGGAGGAACTCGTGGTCGGCCTCGAGCGCGTCGAGCACGGCGTCGAGCGAGCCCGGCACCTGCGGGATCGACTTGGCCTCCTCGGGCGGGAGCTCGTAGAGGTCCTTGTCGACCGGCTCGTGCGGCTCGATGCGGTTCCTGATGCCGTCGAGGCCGGCCATGAGCTGCGCGGCGAACGCGAGGTACGGGTTGCCCGAGGCATCCGGCGCGCGGAACTCGATGCGCTTGGCCTTGGGGTTCGTGCCCGTGATCGGGATGCGGATGGCCGCCGAGCGGTTGCCCGCCGAGTAGACGAGGTTGACGGGGGCCTCGAAGCCCGGCACGAGGCGGTGGTAGGAGTTCACCGTGGGGTTCGTGAAGGCGAGGATCGCCGGGGCGTGCTTGAGGATGCCGCCGATGTACCAGCGCGCGATGTCGGACAGTCCGCCGTAGCCGGCCTCGTCGTAGAACAGGGGCTTGCCCTCGTTCCAGAGCGACTGGTGCGTGTGCATGCCCGAGCCGTTGTCGCCGAAGAGCGGCTTCGGCATGAACGTGGCGGTCTTGCCCCACTGGTCGGCCGTGTTCTTGACGATGTACTTGAACTTCAGGATGTCGTCGGCCGCGTGCACCATCGTGTCGAAGCGGTAGTTGATCTCGGCCTGGCCGCCGGTGCCCACCTCGTGGTGCGCGCGCTCGAGGATGAGCCCCGCCTCGATGAGCTTCAGCGAGATGTCGTCGCGCAGGTCGGCCTGCTTGTCGACGGGGGAGACGGGGAAGTAGCCGCCCTTGTACGGCGTCTTGTTGCCGAGGTTGCCGCCCTCTTCGGCGCGGCCCGAGTTCCACGAGCCCTCCTCGGAGTCGACCGAGTAGAAGCTCGCGTTCTGCTTCACCTCGTAGCGGACGTCGTCGAAGATGTAGAACTCGGCCTCGGGGGCGAAGTAGGCGGTGTCCGCGATGCCCGTCGAGGCGAGGTACTTCTCAGCCTTCTTGGCCACCTGGCGCGGGTCCTTGGCGTAGATCTCGCCGTTGCGCGGGTTGTAGATGTCGAACACCATGATCAGCGTGCGCTCGGCCCGGAAGGGGTCGATGTACGCCGTCGAGACGTCGGGGATGAGCTGCATGTCGGACTCGTGGATCGACGCGAAGCCGCGGATCGACGAGCCGTCGAAGAGCTGGCCGACGGTGAAGAAGTCCTCGTCGACGGTGGAGGCCGGGATGTTGAAGTGCTGCTGCACACCCGGGAGGTCGGTGAAACGGATGTCGAGGAACTTGACGTCCGTCTCCTTGATGAACTTGAGGACTTCGGAAGAATCACTGAACATGTGACGATGCTCCAAGGGCGGGTAGAGGGCGCGGACGCAGTCGTTCGACCGGTTGCGACGCTACGCGGACGGAGTTTCCCGACCGTGACGCGAATGTTTCCACCGTGTTACACGATCGGCCATCGGTAGACTCGTCCGGTGCCCGACCCAGCCCCCGTCTCCGGTGACCTCCCGCCCAGCCGCTACCCGGGGCAACGCCTCGGCCTCCCGGAGGAGGGCGTCGGGTCGGTGGCCCGGGTCGGCCGCCGCGTCGCCGCGCTGTTGGTCGACTGGGCGCTCGCGAACCTGATCGCCCTGCTGGCCGGGCCCTACGCATCGCCCGCGCAGTCGTGGACCACGCTCGGCGTGTTCGCGCTCATGCAGGTGCTCTTCATCCCCACGATCGGCGGAAGCGTGGGGCACCGGATCCTCGGCCTGCGCGTGGTCCCGATGAGCGGGGGATGGGTCGGCCCCTGGCGGCCGGTGGTCCGCACCCTGCTGCTCCTCGTCGTCGTGCCCGCGCTCGTGTGGGATTCCGACCAGCGCGGCTTCCACGACAAGGTGGCCGGGACCGTGCTGCTGCGCTCTTGAGGCGCCGCGCAACGCGAAGGCGCGACATCCGTGACGGATGCCGCGCCTCGAGTCGTACGCGGGTCAGCGCATCTTGCCGCGCTGCGGGCGGACCTTCATCGGGTCGATGCCCTTCGGGATCGGCAGCGGCGCCTGCAGGGAGTTGAGGCGATTGGACACCGCGAGGACCTCGGGCTTGGTCAGCGTTCGCTTGGTCTTACGCAGCCGCGCCGCGAGTCGGTGGAGCTCGACCGAGCCCTCCTCGTGACCGACCGAGAGCGTGGTCACCGGCACGTTCGGGAGCACACGGCTCACCTTGCGCTTCTCATCCTCCAGCATGCGATCGGTGCGCGAGCGGGGGCCCTCGCTGATCAGCACGACGCCGCCGCGCCCGACCGCCCGGTAGATCGCATCCTGCGTCTTGGCGTTCACGGCGATGGGCATCTCGTTGCCGACCCATCCGCCTCGCAGCCCGCTGCGGAGGACCGCACCGACCGCGCCGGGCTGGCCGTCGATCTGCGAGTACGCCGCACGCTCCGCACGGCGGCCGAGGATGACGAGCGCGATCAGCAGCCCGGCGAGCACGCCCGCGATGATCCACAGCGCGATGGTGAAGCCGTTGCCCTCGCTCAGCCAGAGCGCGAGCGCGAGGCCCACGAGGACGGGCAGCAGGAAGCCGAGGAGCATGAGCCACTGGGCGCTCGAGTCGTAGCGGCGGGTCATCTGGAAGACCTGCCACATCTGCTTCATGCGGCCGGGCTCCTTGGGGGGCTTTGGAGCGGACCCGGCGTCCTTGGTTCGTGCCATGCGACAAGGATACCGGGGGTGGACGAGCCGTCCGACCGCGGCAGGACGCCCGGACGGCTCGTCGACGCGGGTCAGCCGACGGCCTGTGCGAATCCCAGCGACTCGTCGGCGAGATGCGCGAGCTCGGACGGCAGGTCGCGCCCCTTGGCCCGCATGGATTGGGCCCAGAGCCGACCCGCCCGGTACGACGAACGGACCAGCGGACCGGCCAGCACGCCCAGGAACCCGATCTCCTCGGCCTCCGCCTTGAGCTCGACGAACTCCTCGGGCCGGACCCATCGCGCCACCGGCAGGTGCCGCGGGCTCGGCCGGAGGTACTGCGTGATCGTGATGATGTCGGTGCCCGCATCGTGCAGGTCGCGGAGCGCCTGTGAGATCTCGTCGCGTTCCTCGCCCATGCCGAGGATCAGGTTCGACTTCGTGATGAGGCCCGCCTCCCGCCCCTGCGTGATCACGTCGAGCGATCGCTCGTACCGGAACGCGGGGCGGATGCGCTTGAAGATGCGCGGCACCGTCTCGACGTTGTGCGCGAACACCTCGGGCCGCGCCGAGAACACCTCGCCGAGCAGCTCGGGGTTGCCCGAGAAGTCGGGCACGAGGATCTCGACGCCGGTGCCGGGGGACTGCGCGTGGATCTGGCGGATCGTCTCGGCGTACAGCCACGCGCCCTCGTCGGGCAGGTCGTCGCGCGCCACGCCGGTCACGGTGGAGTACCGCAACTGCATGCGCACGACGGACTCGGCGACGCGTCGCGGCTCGTCGACGTCGTAGTCGGCCGGCTTGCCCGTGTCGATCTGGCAGAAGTCGCAGCGCCGGGTGCACTGCGAGCCGCCGATGAGGAAGGTCGCCTCGCGGTCCTCCCAGCACTCGTAGATGTTGGGACAGCCCGCCTCCTGGCAGACGGTGTGCAGCTCCTCGGTCTTCACGAGGTGCTGCAACTGGCGGTACTCCGGGCCCATCCGGGCACGGGTCTTGATCCACTCGGGCTTGCGTTCGATCGGGGTCTGCGCGTTGCGGACCTCGAGGCGCAGCATCCGCCGCCCGGCCGGATCGGCGCTCATGCCGCGACCGCCGCGAACTCGGCGGCGAGCCGCGCCTGGACCGGCTCCACCACGTCGGCGGGCTCCACCGTTCGGCCCAGCACACGGGACATGGTGGTGATGCCGGCGTCGCGGATGCCGCATGCCACGATCTTCGCGTACGGGTCGAGCGAGTTGGAGCAGTTGAGGGCGAAGCCGTGCATGGTCACCCCCTCGGCGACGCGGATGCCGATGGCGGCGATCTTCTCCTCGACGCCGTCGCGGACGATCCAGACGCCGGAGCGGCCGTCGACGCGTCGGCCGTGGATGCCGAACCCGGCGAGCACGTCGATCAGGACGCCCTCGAGGCGCCGGACGTAGCCGACCACGTCGATCGGCTCCGCGAGGCGCAGGATCGGATACCCCACGAGCTGGCCCGGGCCGTGCCAGGTGATCTTGCCGCCCCGGTCGACATCGACGACGGGCGTGCCGTCGGTCGGTCGTTCATCGGGGGCGGTGCGCTTGCCGGCGGTGTAGACCGGCTCGTGTTCGAGGAGGATGACGGTGTCCGGTCGTTCACCGGAGACCACCGCCTGATGGACGGCGCGCTGGAGGGAGAGGCCCTCGCTGTACGGCACGGAGTTGGCGCTTAGCCCCGTGACGACGTAGTCGAGCATGGGGTCCAGTCTAGGTGGCCACCACTCCTCCCCAGGCTGCGGCGGCGGATGGCGCTCCACACCGGCGTCGCATGCCCGCCCGGTCGCGACCGCCCGGGGGAAGTGTGAGCACATGGCCCGATTCCGAAGCCGTTCCGGCGCGACCGCCGCCCGCACCGTCCAGGCGGTCGTCGCCGCGGATCCGGAGACCGCCGCCCCAGGGGAGTCCGCGCTGGCCGGCTACCGGCTCCTCAGGCGGCTCGCCGTGGGGGATCGAGCCGATGTCTACCTCGCCGCGGTCGACCGCGGCGAGGACGGAGGCGCCCCCGGCGAACCCGCAGCGCCCCCTGAGGGGCTCGTCGTCATGCGCGTGTACGGTCCGGACACCGACGACCGGGCCATCGCGACCGAGATCGAGGCGATGCAGCACGGCGGGTCGGGCCCGACGCCGGCGTTGCTCGATGTCGCCACGCTCGCCGACGGCCGCGCATGCCTCATCGTCGAGCGCGTGGGCGGCCCGTCGCTCGGCCGGCTCCTCGCGAACGGCGACCTCCTTCCCGGCCAGGCCGTCACCGCGCTCGCCCCGATGCTCGTGGCGGTACGGTCGCTGGCCGCGCTCGGACTCGTGCACACGCGACTCGCCGCCGCCGACGTGCTCGTCGACGAGACCGGCCGGCCGCGACTGATCGGCCTCGGCGCACTCGCCCGCCTCGACGGTCTCGCCACGACTGCCGAGCGCGTCGGAGTGCTCCGCGGCGGGCACGCCGCACTCGTCCGACTGATCGATGAGGTCGTCGCGGCGACGCGCGACCCCGGCGCGTTCGCCGAGATCGTCCGTGTCGCTCGCGGCGCGCTCGACGCGCGCCCGTTCGTCGGTGCCGACGCCGAACTCGAACGGGCGCTGTTCGCCGCGGCGACCCCGATCCCGCTCCCCGGGGTCCCGCCGGAGGTCCGCCCGCGTGCCGTCCCCTCCCGGGTCGCCGCGATCGCGCACGTCCCCGCCCCCGCCGAGCCGTCGTCGGCGATCGGCGGAGAGTCGCCTGCTCGCGACCCTCGGGGCGGCGGATGGACCCGCTTGGCCGAGCTCGCACAGCTGCCGGGCGGGATGGCCGACGATCTCGCCGCCTCGCTCGACCGGTCTCCGCGCGGCGCACTCGTGCGTCGCGCGGCAGGGTGGACGCAGCGGCACCGCGGGGCGCTCGCCATGGGAGGTCTCGTCGGCGCCGCAGCCCTCGTCGCCGTGCTGACGGCGGTCCCGCCGTCCGCGGCCGATGTGCGCGCCCAGCCCGGGCGCGACACGCCCGCGACGGAGGCGCCGACGGAGGTCGCCGCGACCGAGGAGGCGCGTCCGGCCGCCGATCCGATCGGCGCCGACACGACCTCGAGCCCGGCCCCCCAGCAACCCTTCGCCGTGCCGACCGACGATCCGGTCGCCGCGGCCGCCTCCCTGCTCGAGGTCCGGGCGACCTGCCTGGCCTCGGCCGACCTCGACTGCCTCCGGGCGGTCGAGCAGCCCGGGTCGGCCATCGAGGCGCGCGACCGCGCCGCCATCGCCGAGGGCCCGGGAGTCGCACCACCGGAGGTCGACCTCGACGCGATCACGCTCGTCGCCGACCTGGGCGACGCCGTCGTCGTGTCGGTGCCCACCGTGACGGGTGAACGCGAACCGGCCTCGCTCCTGATGATGCGGAGCGAGGCCGGTTGGCGGTTGCGCGAGTGGTTCGACTAGAGGCCGAGCTCGCCCTCGAAGTCGCCCTCCTCGAGACGGGCCTTGACCGCGGTGAGGAATCGTGCGGCGTCGGCGCCATCGATGATGCGGTGGTCGTACGAGAGCGCGAGGTAGACCATCGAGCGGATCGCGATCGCGTCGGAGCCGTCCTCGGAGATCACCACGGGCCGCTTGACGACGACGCCGGTGCCCAGGATCGCGGTCTGCGGGAGGAACACCACCGGAGTGTCGAACAGCGCGCCACGCGAGCCGGTGTTCGTCAGGGTGAACGTGCCACCGGCGAGCTCGTCGGGCTTGAGCTGGTTGTTGCGGGTGCGCTCGGCGAGGTCGGCGATCTGCTGGGCGAGGCCGGCGATGTCGAGTTCGCCGGCATCGCGGACGACCGGGGTGAGCAGGCCGCGCTCGGTGTCGACGGCGATGCTCAGGTTCTCGCGCTCGGGGTAGACGATCGACTCGCCGTCCACGGTCGAGTTGATGATCGGGTAGGCGCGGAGCGCCTCGACCGCCGCGAGGGCGAAGAACGGCAGGAATGAGAGCTTCGTTCCGGTCTTCTCCTGGAAGGCGCCCTTCACGCGATCGCGCAGACGCGCCACGCGCGTCACGTCGACCTCGACCACCGACGTGAGCTGCGCTGTCGACTGCATCGAGACGACCGCGCGCTCGGCGACGACCTTGCGAAGGCGCGTCATCGGCTGGGTCGTGCCGCGCAGGGGCGAGGTCTCGAGCGGCTGGCGCGCCGGCTTCGCCTCGGCCGCGGCAGCGGCCGGAGCCGCGGTGCCCGCCGAGAGCACATCCTGCTTGCGGATGCGGCCGCCCACGCCGGTGCCCTGCACGGAGGTGAGGTCGACGCCCTGCTCGTTCGCCAGCTTCCGGACGATCGGGGTGACGTAGCCCGACGTTCCGGCGTGCGCGCCTCCGGCCTGCGGGGCAGGAGCCGGAGCGGCCTGGGGCGCCGGTGCTGCCTGTGCCGCCGGAGCTGCGGGCGCGGCCTGCGGTGCGGGCGTCGCTTCGGGGGCAGGGGCGGGAGCGGGCGCAGGTGCCGGTGCCGCCTGCGGCGCAGGTGCGGCCGGCGCAGGAGCAGGGGCGGCCGGCTGTGCCGGTGCCGGTGCCGCCTCTGGTGCCGGGGCGGGAGCGGGTGCGGGTGCCGCCTGCGGTGCGGGCGCGGCCTCGGGGGCCGGGGCCGGGGCCTCTGCGGCGGGCGAGGGAGCCTCGTAGCCGCCCTGTCCGGCGGGCGCCGCGGCGGTCTCCGCCGCAGGGGCCGGTGCGGGTGCGGCCTGAGGTGCGGGCGCCGCCTCGGGCGCGGGTGCTGCCGCCGGAGCCTGCGGAGCCGCCTCGGCGGCCGGGGCCGGAGCGGGCTCTGCGGCGGGCGCCTCGGCGGCGGGAGCCGCGCCGGCACCGGAACCGTCGCCGATCGTCACGAGCGCGGTGCCCACCTCGACGGTCTCGTCCTCCTGGACGAGGATCGCCTCGATGACCCCGGCCACCGGCGACGGGATCTCGGTGTCGACCTTGTCGGTCGAGACCTCGAGCAGCGGCTCGTCGACCTCCACACGGTCTCCCACGTTCTTCAGCCAGCGGGTGACCGTGCCCTCCGTGACACTCTCGCCGAGTGCCGGGAGGCTGACGGATTCGCTCATGCGCTTGTCTCCTTCACAGCGTTACGCGTTCTAGCTTATTGCAGTCGTGTTGCGGCGGGCCGTGCTCAGAGCGCGTGGAGCGGCTTGCCCGCGAGCTTGAGGAACGCCTCGCCGAGCGCCTCGTTCTGGGTCGGGTGGGCGTGGATGAGCGGAGCGATGTCCTCGGGGTAGGCCTCCCAGTTCACCGCGAGCTGGGCCTCGCCGATGAGCTCGCCGACGCGAGCGCCGATCATGTGCACGCCCACCACGGGGCCGTCCTCGACTCGGACGACCTTGATGATGCCGCTGGTCTCGAGGATGTGGCTCTTGCCGTTGCCGGCCAGGTTGTACTCGTAGGCCGAGACCTTGTCGGCGCCGAACTTCTCGGCGGCCTTCGCCTCGCTGTAGCCGATGGATGCGACCTCGGGCTCGCAGTACGTGACCTTGGGGATGTTGACGTCCTCGACGACGATCGGGTTCAGCCCAGCGATCTCCTCGGCGACGAAGATGCCCTGCTGGAAGCCGCGGTGCGCGAGCTGGAGTCCCGGGACGATGTCGCCGACCGCGTACACGCCCGGCACGCTGGTCTGCAGGCGCTCGTTCGTGATGACGAAGCCGCGGTCGACGGTGACGCCGGCCTCCTCGTACCCGAGGCCCTGGGTGACCGGGCCGCGGCCCACGGCGACGAGCAGGAGCTCGGCCTCGACCGTGTCGCCGTTCTCGAGGGTGATGACCACGCCGTCGTCGTGCTGGGTGACGCCCTGGAAGCGGACGCCCAGCTTGTACTCGATGCCGCGCTTGCGGAACGCGCGCTCGAGGTGCTTGGAGATGACCTCCTCCTCGTTCGGCACGAGGTGGGGGAGCGCCTCGATGATGGTGACCTCGGCGCCGAACGACTTCCAGACGCTCGCGAACTCGACGCCGATGACGCCGCCGCCGAGGATTGCGACCTTCTGCGGGACGAAGTCGAGCTCGAGCGCCTGCTCGCTCGTGATCACGCGGCCGCCGATCTCGAGACCGGGCAGCGAGCGCGAGTACGAGCCGGTGGCGAGCACGACGTTCTTGCCGACCAGGCGCTGGTCGCCGACCTGCACGGCGTCGGCGCCGACGAGTCGGCCCTCGCCCTCGACGACCGTGATGCCGCGGGCCTTGACGAGGCCCTGCAGGCCCTTGAACTTGCTCGCGACGATGCTCTCGCGGTACTTGGTCACCGCCGGGACGTCGATGCCCTCGAAGGTGGAGCGCACGCCGAACTTCGCCGACTCGCGGGAGTTGTCGGCCACCTCGGCGGCGTGGAGCAGCGCCTTGGTGGGGATGCAGCCGCGGTGCAGGCACGTGCCGCCGAGCTTGTCCTTCTCGACGAGGGCCACGCTGAGGCCGAGCTGGACGGCGCGCAGCGCCGCCGCGTACCCTCCGCTGCCGCCTCCGAGGATGACGAGGTCAAAGTTCTGCTCGGACAAACGGATCTCCCTTGCGCATCGGATCAGCGGCACGAACTGCGTCGGCTCGTGGCCGGGCAGGCCCTCGGGCGACGATCGCCCCAGTCGACTGTACTACCTGGCGGAGAGCTGCTCGCCCAGTGCGACGAGCGTGCGGACGGCCGCTCCGGTGGCCCCCGCGCCGGTGAATCCCCACGGCGCTCCGCTGTTGAACGAGGGCCCCGCGATGTCGAGGTGCGCCCAGGGGATCCGCGGCGCGTCCTCACCCTCGCGGCGGCCGACGAACTGCTGGAGGAAGACACCCGCCAGGAGCATGCCCGGCACGACCGTGCCGAGCTTCGTGTTGGCGAGGTCGGCGACGTCCGACTTGAGGAGCGACTTCAGGTCGTCGGGCAGCGGCATTGGCCAGACCGGCTCGCCCGCGGCATCCGCCGCTCGGCGCACCTCGGCGACGAGGTCGTCGTCGCCCATGAGCCCGGAGATGCGGTTGCCGAGCGCGACGACCTGCGCGCCGGTGAGGGTCGCCACGTCGACGATCGCATCGGGCTGCTCCTCGCTCGCGGCGGCGAGTGCGTCGGCCATGACGAGCCGGCCCTCCGCATCGGTGTTCAGGACCTCGACGGTCGTGCCGCCCTTCATGCGGAGCACGTCGTTCGGACGCACCGCGTGCCCCGAGGGCATGTTCTCGGCGAGGCAGAGCCAGCCCGTGACCCGCAGCGGCACGCGCAGCTCCGCGAGGGCGACGATCGCCGAGAGCACCGCGGCGGCGCCGGCCATGTCGGACTTCATGCCCACCATCGAGGCGCCGGGCTTGAGGGAGAGCCCGCCCGAGTCGAACGTGATGCCCTTGCCGACGAGCGCGAGGTGGGTGGATGCGCCATCGGGGGCGAACTCGAGGCGGACGAGCCTCGGCGGCCGCGACGATCCGTTGCCCACCGACAGGATCCCCGTGAAGCCCTCGGCGGCGAGCGCGTGCTCGTCGAGCACCCGGACCGAGACGCCCGCAGCGGAGGCCGCCTCGGCCGCCAGCTCCGCGAGCACGGACGGCGGGAGGTCGTTGGGTGCCGTGTTCACGAGGTCCTTCGTGCGCGCCACGGCCGCGACGATCGATCGAATGCGATCGAGCCCGACGGCGTCGGCATCGTGAGTGGTGTGCAGCGTGATCCGCTCGGGGCCGGTCGGCCCCTCGCGGTACTCGGTGAACGCGTAGGCGCCCAGCGCCGCGCCCTCGAGGACCGCGGTCGCGACTGCGGGCTCGGTCGCCGGTACGGCGACGGCGATCGACGTCGCCGACGACAGTCCGCGCACCGCGGCACCGACGGCCTGACGCAGGGTCGCGGCATCCGCCGACTCGCCGACGCCCGCGACGACGACGATGCGTCCGGCCCCGCCGGGCTCCACGAGCCTCGTCGCCTCATCGGCCGCGCCCTTGGCGCCGAGCGTGGCCAACGCGGCCGACACCCACTCGAATCCGACCGGCGCGAGGAGATCGGGCCCATCGCCGGTGCGGCGTGCGGCGATGACGACGGCGTCGGAATCGGAATCGACGGCAGGGGCGTCGGTGAGGGCGATCGTGGGAACGGACATGCGTTCGATGCTAGGTGTTCGCTCTCGGCATCACGGCACGGCGCCGATGCCGGCGGTCCGCTCACGGCGCGTCAGTACCCTTGAGGTATGCGAGATCCCCGCTCCCTGTACGAGCTGAATGCCGACGTCGTGGTGCCGGCGGGGCTTCCGCTCGTCGCGGGGCTCACCGGGTTCGCCGACGCCGGCGGCGCGGTGGCGCAGACGACGGAGTACCTGCTCGACACCCTCGACACCACCGTCGTGGCGACGTTCGATGCCGACGAGCTCCTCGACTACCGGGCCCGTCGCCCGATCATCCTGTTCGACGGCGACCACCTCACCGACTTCCGGCCGCCGCGCCTCTCGCTCGACCTGGCCCGCGACGAGCTGGGCCAGCCGTTCCTCCTGCTCACCGGGTTCGAGCCCGACTTCCAGTGGGAGCGGTTCGGCGCGGCGGTCCTCGGCCTCATCGAGCGCTTCGAGGTCGGCTCCACGACCTGGATCAACTCGATCCCGATGCCCGTCCCGCACACGCGTCCGATCGGCGTCACGGTGAGCGGCAACCGCGCCGACCTCATCGACGCCATGTCGGTCTGGAAGCCGACGACGCAGGTGCCGGCGAACGCCCTGCACCTCGTGGAGTACCGCCTCCAGGAACAGGGCCACCCCACGACGGGATTCGTGCTCCTCGTGCCGCACTACCTCTCCGACGCCGAGTGGCCGTCGGCGGCGGTCGCGGCGCTCGAGGCGATGAGCGCGTCGACCGGGCGGATCTTCCCGACCGACGCGCTGCGCGAGCAGGGGCGCGAGTTCACGGCCCGCATCGACGAGCAGGTGTCCGAGAACGGTGAGCTCGCCAAGCTGGTGCATGCGCTCGAGGAACGGCACGACGCGTACATGGAGGGCACGAACGTCCGGTCGCCGCTGACCGACGAGGACGGCGAGGTGCCGTCGGCCGACGACATCGCCGCGGAGCTCGAGAAGTTCCTCGCCTACCGTCGGAATCGGGACGACGACCGGGGTTGATCGGCCGAAGTGCACCGGCTCGCGGGGAATGTCTTCCCCGCCGCGGACGTTGGCCATGAGGACGGGTGCGACGCGCCCCGGATCCGGCGGTGTCGCGGAACGGTCGACGCGCGCAGCCCTGTATAATAGTGGGAAGGACCCGTTCTGGTCCGCTGTGCGGTGCTCGCCGCACTCCATGCGGACTTGACATGGGTCCTCATCGTGTCCGAAATCACCGGATCGCGACGCACATCTCCAGGGCCCGATCTCGGGCACCGACCGCGCGACGGTGAGGAAGAGGTTCTAACGCATGGCAACCAAGGCCACCAAGGCCACCGCGGCGCCGACCGACGAGGCGGCAGAGGCCGTCGGCTCGGCGACGACGCGCGCCGCCGCATCCAAGACGACGACCTCGTCGTCCAAGTCCGCGTCCGCCAAGTCGGGCGCAGCGAAGACCGCGTCGAAGCCGACCAAGGGCAAGGCCGCCACCGCGTCCAAGACGCCCCGAACCGCGACCGCCAAGGGCGCGAAGGCGAAGGGCGCCGCGCGCGATGAGCCGGCGCTCGACGACGAGGAGGAGCTCGAGCCCGCCGACCTCGAGGTCGACGATGCCGAGGTCGGCGATGCCGAGGTCGGCGATGCCGAGGCCGTCGACGACGCGCCCGAGGCCGCCGCACCCGAGGCCGAGGCCGCCGCGCCCGAGGAGGACGAGGAGGAGGCCAAGCCGATTCCGGTCGAGCCGCACCCGACCGGCGCCCTCGTGCTCCGTGCGTCCGACGACGAGGACGAGATCCCCGTCTACTCGACGACGATCACCGGCGCGACCGCCGACCCGGTCAAGGACTACCTCAAGCAGATCGGCAAGGTCGCGCTCCTGAACGCGGCCGAAGAGGTCGAGCTCGCGATGCGCATCGAGGCGGGCCTCTTCGCCGAGGAGAAGCTCTCGCACATGTCCGACGCCGAGCGGAAGTCCCAGCTCGGCCGCGAGCTGCAGTGGGTCGCGCGCGACGGCCAGCGCGCCAAGAGCCACCTGCTCGGGGCGAACCTGCGCCTCGTGGTCTCGCTCGCGAAGCGCTACACGGGTCGCGGCATGCAGTTCCTCGACCTCATCCAGGAGGGCAACCTCGGCCTGATCCGCGCGGTCGAGAAGTTCGACTACACCAAGGGCTTCAAGTTCTCGACCTACGCCACGTGGTGGATCCGCCAGGCCATCACGCGCGCGATGGCCGACCAGGCCCGCACCATCCGCATCCCGGTGCACATGGTCGAGGTCATCAACAAGCTCGCCCGCGTCCAGCGGCAGATGCTCCAGGACCTGGGCCGGGAGCCCACGCCCGAGGAGCTGTCGAAGGAACTCGACATGACCCCCGAGAAGGTCATCGAGGTCCAGAAGTACGGCCGCGAGCCGATCTCGCTGCACACGCCGCTCGGCGAGGACGGCGACAGCGAGTTCGGCGACCTCATCGAGGACACCGAGGCGGTCGTGCCGGCCGACGCGGTGGGCTTCACCATGCTGCAGAAGCAGCTCGAGTCGCTGCTCGACTCGCTGAGCGAGCGCGAGGCGGGTGTCATCCGCATGCGCTTCGGCCTGGGCGACGGCATGCCGAAGACGCTCGACCAGATCGGCGACACGTTCGGCGTGACGCGCGAGCGCATCCGCCAGATCGAGTCGAAGACGATGGCGAAGCTGCGCCATCCGTCCCGCTCGCAGTCGCTGCGCGACTACCTCGAGTAGGCCGAGGTGCGCTACGCGCCGGCGATCCTCGTCGGCAGGCTCGTCCGCATCGCCGCCCGGCTGCGCAAGCCGGGCGGCGGCTCCGCGGTCCCCGGGCTGATCGTCAACCGGATCGCGCCGGGATACCTGCGGACCACCCTGTCGGGGTTCCCGCAGGGCCTGCTCGTGGTGTCGGGCTCGAGCGGCAAGTCGACGACCACCAAGATGCTCGTCGCCATCCTGCGCGCGCACGCCGTCGAGGTGTTCACGAACCCCTCGACGGCCAACATCAGCCAGGGACTCACCTCGGCGCTGCTCGAGCGGGCCGACTGGCGGGGGCGCGTCCCGGGCGACATGGCGGTGCTCGAGATGGACGAGGGCCACGGCGCGCTCGTCATGGACGGCGTCGATGCCCGCGTCGTGACCCTGACGAACGTGATGGTCGACCAGATCGACCGCTTCCACGACTCCGAGATGGTGGCGGGCATGCTCGCCCGCATCGCCGGGCGGGCGCACGAGGCGGTCGTGGTGAACGCCGACGACGCCTATCTCGAGCGACTCGCGGGCGGGCTGCGTCCCGAGGTGCGCGTGCACCGCTTCGGAGTCTCCGAGGCGGTCCTCGCCGCCGCGCCGCGCGGCCTCGGGCACACCGAGACGAGCGCGCGACGGCTCGACCCGGCCGAGGGCGTGGTCGTGGACTCGGTCGACGGCGCGTCGGCGGTGCTCGCCGACCACGGGGCATCCGTACCCGTCGGCCTGCCCGCGCGAGGCACGCACTACGCCGTCGACGCGGCCGCCGCGTACGCGACCGCGAGATCGGTGCTGGGGGAGCGGTTCTCGTCGGAGACCGCGGCCGCTGCGCTCAGCGCCATCCCCGCCGTCTTCGGGCGCGGCGAGCGCGTCACCGTGCGAGGCCAGGAGGTCGACTTCGTGCTCGTGCAGAATCCCGCGAGCTACCAGCTCAACGTCGACAGCATTCCCCCCGGCACCGAGCAGATCCTCTTCGCGATCGGGTCCGACGTGCGCGACCCGTCGTACCTCTGGCCCACGGATGCCTCGTCGCTCGGCCGGGTCTCGATCGTCAGCGGCTCCAAGGCGAACGAGGCGGCGCTCATGCTCGCGTACGACGGCGTCGCGATCGACCGCGTCGAAGCCGACCTCGCGCGCGCGCTGGACGACTTCCTCGCGGCACCCGCACCGGCCCAGGGCCGGAAGACGATCGTCTTCTCGGCCGACTCGATGCGTCGGACCCGCGCGCACCTCGGACTCCCAGGAGCGGAATGAGCCTCACGATCGTCTCGCTGCTGCCCTCGCTGCAGAACACGAACGGCGACGCGGAGAACGCGGCCGTCCTCGCCGCGCGAGCACGCTGGGGCGGGATCGCGGCGCGCGTGGTGCCCGTCGAAGACGCCGCCGACCTGCCCGCCGAGGTCGACGCCGTCGTCCTCGGCTCGGGCAGCGACGCGTCGCTCGAGGCGAGCCGGGCTCGCCTGCTCGGGCTCCACGACGAGCTGCGCCGTTGGGGGACCGAAGGCATCCCGATCCTGGCCGTCGGCACCGGATGGGAGCTGCTGAGCTGGGGCATCGAGCGCACCGACGGCAGCACCGTGGAAGGCCTCGGCATCCTCGCCGGGCGCGCGGTTCCCCGCGAGACGCGGGTCGCCGGCGACCTCGTCGTGAAGGCCACCGGCGGACTCGGTCTCCTGGTCGGCTTCGAGAACCACGCGCGCGACTACGTCGGGGCGGAGGGGTCGCCGCTCGGGCGCGTGCAGGCGGGCTCGGGCAACGGTCGCGGGTCGGGCCAGGAGGGGGTGCGCATGGGCGACGTCATCGGCACGCACCTGCACGGCCCGGTCCTCGCGAAGAACCCCCGGCTGGCCGATTCGCTGCTCCAGCGCATGTGCTCGCGTGCCGGGATGACCTACGAAGCGGGCGAGCAGGCGACCGTCGTCGACGGCTACGCCGAGGCCGCGCGGGCAGCCCAGCTGCGTGCCGCGGGCGTCGCGGCATCCGTCGGCGCCTGACGCCCATGCCCGCGCACACGACGACGGCCCCGGATCGCTCCGGGGCCGTCGGATGGTTCGGGGACCGCGTCAGTCGCGCGTGTCGGTGAGGAGCCGGCTCGACTCGTCGTGCCAACTGTGGGCGATCTGCGAGAGCTTCTCCTGGTGCTTGCGGCCGTGGTGGGCGCAGAAGAGGAGCTCGCCGCTCGCGACGACCACGCGGATGTAGGCCTGCGCTCCGCAGGCGTCGCACCGGTCGAGGGCCGTGAGCTCGTTCGGGGTGTCGAGTTCGTCGACCGCACCGGCGGTGTCGGTGGTCTGGTTCATGGCGCCTCCTCCGTAGCTCACGATCCGATTCCTTCGTCTACCAATGAAAACACGTGCGCGGGGCGGTTCCTTCCGGATGGCTGCGCATTTCGCTCAGCGCGAAGCGCCTGGCCGGCGATGCCGGTGGGCATCACTAGGCTTGGGCGACGTGAGTTCCGACTATTCCGCCCGCCATCTCTCCGTGCTCGAGGGCCTCGAGGCCGTCCGCAAGCGGCCGGGCATGTACATCGGCTCGTCCGACTCCCGCGGCCTCATGCACTGCCTGTGGGAGATCATCGACAACTCGGTCGACGAGGCGCTCGGTGGGCACGGTAGCGAGATCGACGTCGTGCTGCACGCCGATGGCAGCGTCGAGGTCCGCGACCGCGCGCGCGGAATCCCGGTCGACGTCGAGCCGAAGACCGGCCTCACGGGCGTCGAGGTCGTCTTCACCAAGCTCCACGCGGGCGGCAAGTTCGGCTCGGGTTCCTACTCGGCGTCGGGCGGCCTGCACGGCGTGGGCGCCTCGGTCGTGAACGCGCTGTCCGAGCGGCTCGACGTCGAGGTCGACCGCGGCGGCGCGACGTGGGCCATGTCGTTCCACCGTGGCGAGCCGGGCATCTTCGCCGACCGCGGGGCGCCCTCGCCCGCTGCGACGTTCACGCCCTTCGAGCAATCCAGCCAACTGCGCAAGGTCGGGCGTGTCGCGAAGGGCGTGACCGGTACGCGGGTGCGCTACTGGGCCGACCCCCAGATCTTCACGAAGGGCGCCGCGTTCCAGGTCGACGAGCTGCTGAACCGCGCGCGGCAGACCGCGTTCCTCGTCCCGGGCCTCGCGATCTCGGTGATCGACGAGCGGGGGGAGGAGCCCGAGAGGCACCGCTTCCAGTTCGACGGCGGCATCTCCGAGTTCGTCGAGCATCTCGCGGTCGACGGCCCGGTGACCGACGTCTGGCGCGTCACCGGCGACGGCCGGTTCACCGAGACGGTCCCGGTGCTCAACGACCACGGGGCGATGATCCCGACCGACGTCGAGCGCCACTGCCACGTCGACATCGCGCTGCGCTGGGGCACCGGCTACGAGACGGTGATGCGCAGCTTCGTGAACATCATCGCCACGCCCAAGGGCGGCACGCACCAGGCCGGCTTCGAGCAGGGCCTCCTCCGGTTCCTGCGCCAGCAGGTCGAGCAGAACGCCCGTCGCCTGAAGGTCGGCAACGACAAGCTCGACAAGGACGACGTGCTGGCCGGCCTCACCGTCGTGCTGACCGTGCGGCTGCCCGAACCGCAGTTCGAGGGCCAGACGAAGGAGGTCCTCGGCACTCCCGCGGTGCGTTCGATCGTCGCCTCGGTCGTGCAGAAGGCGCTCGGCGAGCGGTTCGCGTCGACCCGGCGCGACGACAAGGCCCAGACGTCATTGCTGCTCGACAAGATCGTCGCCGAGATGAAGGCGCGCATCTCCGCGCGCACCCACAAGGAGACCCAGCGGCGCAAGAACGCCCTCGAGACGTCGTCGCTGCCCGCGAAGCTCGTGGACTGCCGCTCGAGCGACGTCGCGCAGAGCGAGCTGTTCATCGTCGAGGGCGACTCTGCGCTCGGCACGGCCAAGCTGGCTCGCGACAGCGAGCACCAGGCGCTGCTGCCCATCCGCGGCAAGATCCTCAACGTGCAGAAGGCGAGCATCGCCGACATGCTGAGCAATGCCGAGTGCGCCTCGATCATCCAGGTGATCGGCGCCGGGTCGGGTCGGAGCTTCGACCTGGCGACCGCGCGGTACGGCAAGGTCATCATCATGAGCGACGCCGACGTCGACGGCGCCCACATCCGCACGCTGCTGCTGACGCTGTTCTTCCGCTACATGCGCCCGATGATCGAGGACGGCCGGGTCTTCGCCGCCGTGCCGCCACTGCACCGCGTCGTCGTCCTGAACCCCGGCTCCAAGCCGAACGACGTCCTGTACACGTACTCCGAGGCCGAGCTGCAGGGCGTGCTCGCCACCCTCCGCAAGCAGGGCAAGCGGTACCAAGACCCCATCCAGCGCTACAAGGGCCTCGGCGAGATGGATGCCGACCAGCTCGCGACGACCACGATGGACCGTCGTCACCGCACGCTCCGGCGTGTGGGGGTCGCCGACGCCGAGAACGCCGGCCGCGTGTTCGAGCTGCTGATGGGCAACGAGGTCGCGCCCCGCAAGGAGTTCATCGTCGACAGCGCGGCGGCGCTGACGCGCGACCGCATCGACGCCTGACCGGCCCGACGCCGTTGCCCGCACGGAGTCAGGCTCGCGTGGGGGAGATGTTCTGGTTGAGGTGGAAGACGTTGCCCGGATCGTACGCGTCCTTGACCGATCGGAGCCGCGTGAGCTTCTCCTCGGTGTACGCGCGCCGGAGCCCTGCGGCGCCGTCATCGCCGAGCACGTTGACGTAGGCGCCGCTGGCGAAAGGTTCCATGGTGCCGGCGTATCGTCGGGCGGACTCCATCCGCCGCGCATCCTCGGCCTGATCCTCCCACCGGGTCGCCGCGACGAGCTCGAACGCGGTGTCGCGTCGGGAGAACGCCGTGTCGGCGTCGGCCACCTCCGCGATCGCACCGCCGTACGCCTGCAGGCTGACGTTCGGCGGGCGGTCCGCCTCTCGGGAGAGGATGGCATCGATCACCGCGTCGCCCAGCTCACTGAAGTAGTGGCCCTTCCAGTACCGGCGCCACGCATGCGCCTCCACGTCGTCCTCGCGCCTCTGCAGCTCGAGATACGACAGGGGCGCGACGATCCGCCCGGCCGGCTCGCCCGCGGCGGCCAGCCGGGCGCCGAGATCATCCGCCAGGGCGGCGCCCTCGGCGGGGTCGCCCACCCAGACGAAACCGAGCGAGACCGTCTGCTCCACGATGGTCGCATTCCACGTTGCGCGCCGGTCGGCCGTGCGGCTCGCGTCGCGCCAGACCCGCATCGGGCCCGCGGCGGATGCCACGGGGAACAGGAACTCGACCGACAGCGCCGCTCCCGGCTCGGGATGCAACGCGAACTCGAACTCGGTCACCACGCCGAAGTTGCCGCCGCCCCCGCGCAGCGCCCAGTACAGCTCGGGATGCGAGCCGGCATCCGCCCGCAGGGTCTCGCCTGCGGCCGTCACGACCTCGAACGAGACGACGTTGTCGCACGCGAGCCCGTGCCGGCGCGCGAGCCAGCCCATGCCGCCGCCGAGGGTGAGACCCCCGACCCCGGTGTGCGACACGTTGCCCGCGGTCGTCGCCAACCCGTGCCGCTGGGCCGCACGGTCGAGCGCACCGAGGAGTGCACCGCCCTCGACGCGCGCGCGACGCGTCCGGGCATCCACCCTCACCCCGCCCATCGGTCGGAGGTCGAGCATGATCCCGCCCTCCGGGACGGCGTGGCCGACGATGCCGTGACCGCCGCACCGGATCCCGACTTCCAATCGATGCTCGTCGGCGAACCGCAGCGCCGCCGCGACATCGGCCGCGCTCGTGCAGCGGACGATGAATTCCGGCCGACGGTCGATCATCGCGTTCCACACGGATCGCGCCTCGTCGTAGCCCGGATCGCCGCGCTCGAGCACCGGCCCGTCGACCCTGCTCCGCAGCATCCACCCCGTCATCGACCACCTCGCATGCTGGATGCGGGTTCCCGCCCGACCTCGCGACGACCCGCCCGATCACGGCCGAAGATGCCACTCGGCGCTCGCGAGGTCAAGCCGCGGGCGAGTCCGACCCCGGACCAGGGCCGGCGGTGGTCAGCGGATGGCGCGACCGACGACCTGCACGACCGCCTCGAGCTGCTGGCCCGACCCGTCGCGCCGGCCGCCGCCGTCGGGCAGCGGCCGCACCGAGCCGTCGGGCCCCAGCGCGTGCGCGGGGCCGGGGCCGACCCACGCGAGCGAGAGGGCGTCCTGGCCCTTGAGGAAGCGGTGCGCGCGGACGCCGCCGGTCGCGCGGCCCTTGGCCGGGTACTCGGCGAAATCGGAGACCTTTGCGGCGCCGGGATCGGCACCCAGGAGCGTGTCACTCGATGCGGCGACCGTGACGACCACGGCACGCTCGACGTCGGGGCGCGGAAGTGCGGTGAACTCGACGGCCTTCGCCCCCGGCGCCAGCTTGATGCCCGCCATGCCGCCGGCCGGGCAGCCCTGAGGGCGGACCGCGGACGCCGGGAAGTGCAGCAGCTGCGCGTCGCTCGTGACGAACACCAACTCGTCGTCGTCACCGCCCTGCGCGGCGCCCACGACGCGGTCGCCCGGCTTCAGCGCGATGACCTCGAAGTCGGGCCGGTTCGGATAGCCGCCCGGGGCGACCCGCTTGACGACGCCCTGCTCGGTGCCGAGCACGATCGGCTGCGACGATTCGAGGGACACGATCGCGAGCACCTTCTCGTCGCGATCGGGCAGCGCGAGGTAGTCCGGGACGCGCACGCCCGCGGCGAGCTGCACCGAGTTCGGGGGCAGCACGGGCAGCTCGAGCGGCGAGAACCGGATGACCCGGCCCTTCGAGGTGACCGCTCCGATCTCGGTGCGGCTCGTGGTCTCGAGCTCGGACCGGACGCCGTCGTGCTTGGACCGCCGGCTCGGGGGCATGATGGCGACCGTCGTCTCGCCGTCGGGCGCGTCGACCCGGGCGATGCGCCCGGTGGCGCTGAGGATGACCCGGCAGGGCACGTCGGCGTGCTCGAGCGTGGCCGGGTCGACCGCCTTGCGGGTCTTGGGGAGCACGCGCGCCTCGGTGAGCATCGTGCGACGCGGCGTGCCGTAGAGGTCGGCGGCCCGGTCGAGCTCGTCGGCGACCTGAGCGCGGATCCGAACGTCGCTGCCGAGCAGCTCCTCGAGCCCGGCGATCTCGGCGAGGAGCTGGTCGCGCTCGGCCTCGAGCTCGATGCGCGAGAACTTCGTCAGTCGCCGCAGGCGCAGCTCGAGGATGTACTCGGACTGGAGTTGGCTGAGGTCGAAGACCTCCATGAGGCGCGAACGGGCGGCATCCGCATCGTCGCTGGAGCGGATGACCTGGATGACCTCGTCGATGTCGAGGATCGCGATCAGCAGGCCCTCGACGAGGTGCAGGCGCTCGCGCCGACGCGCGAGGCGGAACTCGGACCGCCGGGTGACGACGCTGATGCGGTGCGCGAGGTAGACCTCGAGCAACTCGCGCAGCCCGAGCGTCTGCGGCTGGCCGTCGACCAGGGCCACGCTGTTGATGTTGAAGGAATCCTCGAGCGGCGTGAGCCGGTAGAGCTGCTCGAGCACCGCCTGCGGATTGAAGCCCGTCTTCACGCCGATGACCAGCCGGAGGCCGCGGGTGCGGTCGGTGAGGTCGGTGACGTCGGCGATCCCGGTGATCTTCTTGGCGTTCACGCCATCCTTGATCTTCTCGATCACCTTCTCGGGCCCGACGAGGTAGGGCAACTCGGTGACGACGAGCCCGGTCTTGCGCGCCGTCAACTGCTCGATCGAGACCTTCGCGCGGGTCTTGAACGAGCCGCGGCCGGTCGCGTAGGCGTCGCGTACGCCCGCGAGCCCGACGATCGTGCCGCCGGACGGGAAATCGGGGCCCGGCACGAACTCCATGAGCTCGTCGAGGGTGGCCTCGGGGTCGACCAGCAGGTGCCGCGCGGCCGCGACGACCTCGACGAGGTTGTGCGGCGCCATGTTCGTGGCCATGCCGACCGCGATGCCGCTCGCACCGTTGACGAGCAGGTTGGGGATGGCGGCGGGCAGCACCTCGGGCTGCTGGTGCGAGTTGTCGTAGTTCGGGATGAAGTCGACGACATCCTCGTCGAGGCTCTCGGTCATCGACATGGCGGGTGGCGCCATGCGCGCCTCGGTGTACCGCGCCGCGGCCGGGCCGTCGTCGAGCGAGCCGAAGTTGCCGTGTCCGTCGACGAGGGGCACGCGCAGCGTGAACGGCTGGGCGAGGCGCACGAGCGCGTCGTAGATCGCGGAGTCGCCGTGGGGGTGCAGCTTGCCCATGACCTCGCCGACGACGCGCGCGGACTTGACGTGGCCGCGATCGGGGCGCAGCCCCATGTCGCTCATCATGTAGAGGATGCGTCGCTGGACCGGCTTGAGGCCGTCGCGCGCGTCGGGCAGCGCGCGCGAGTAGATGACCGAGTAGGCGTACTCGAGGAACGACCCCTGCATCTCCTCCGCGACGTCGATGTCATCGATCCGCTCGGCGATCTGGGAGGAGATGGGCTCGTTCTTGCCTGGGGTCATTCGTCGTCTCTGAACAGGGCGTGACGGGCACGCACGGGGAAGCGGGGGGCCGCGGCCGGCCTGTGCCAGACTGGGCGCGATGCCTGCAATGCTACCGGTGCCCACCGACGGCGCCCCGAGGCTCACCGGGGTGCTCGGCGCGGCGCTCGCATCGCTCGCGGGCACGCCCAACCCGTTCGACCTGCCCCGCGCGAACTCGGCGGTGGTCGTGCTCGTCGACGGCCTCGGCGCGTCGAACCTGCGCGGGCGGGCAGGACACGCGCGGTCCCTCGTCGGCCGGATGGCGAGGCGCGACGTGATCCGCACCGTCTTCCCGTCCACGACGGCCGCTGCCGTCGCGAGCTTCGCCACGGGGCTCATGCCCGGCGCTCACGGGCTCATGGGCTATCGCGTGCCCGACCGGGCGAACGACCGCATCGTCAACCAGCTCAGCGGGTGGGACGAGCGGATGGTGCCCGAGCAGTGGCAGCGCCATCCGACGGTCTTCGACCAGGCGATCGAGCGGGGGTTCCGGGCCGTCGCGGTCGGCGGCACCCGCTACGCGGAGTCCGGCTTCACCCGGGCCGTGCTGCGGGGTGCGGAGTACCGCTCCGGAGCGAAGGTGCCCGACCGATTCGCCGAGGCCCTCCGCGTCACCGAGGAGGGGCCGGCGCTCGTCTACGTCTACGTATCCGAGCTCGACCAGATCGCGCACGCGCACGGCTGGGAGTCCGACCGCTGGATCGCCGCGCTCGAGGCGCTCGACGCCGAGGTCGCCGCGTTCGAGCGACGGATGCCGCGGGGCACGGGCGTCCTCCTCACCGCCGACCACGGCGTGGTCGACGTCCCGGCGCACCGGCACGTGTTCGTCGACGCGTCGCCGGAACTGCTCGACGGCATCCGGCACATCGCCGGTGAGCCGCGCTGCCTCGGCCTCGTGCTCGAACCCGGGCTCGACGCAGGGGAGCGGGCCGCGCTCCTCGAGCGGTGGCGCGCCGTGGAGGGCGACCGGGCGTGGGTGCTCTCCGGCGACGAGGCGGTCGCGGCGGGACTGTACGGCGACGTCGAGCCGGGGAATCGCGACCGGATCGCCGACATCCTGGTCGCGGCGCGGGCCGGCGTGGCGTACTACGACCGACGCGAGCCCGACCGGCGCGGCGAGGACATGGTGGGCCAGCACGGCTCGCTCACCGACGAGGAGACCCGGGTGCCGCTGATCCGCCTGGGTGCGTTCAGCCGCGACTGAACTCCGAGCGTCCGACGGCGCCGGGTGCCCTCCGCCCGGCCCGACCCGATCAGGCGGGGTACTGGCCCCGCTTGACCTGGGGCTTCGGGAGTCGCAGCGGGCGCAACTGCAGCGCACGCATCGCCGCATACCAGCGGATGCGCTCGACCTTGTCGGCGCCGAACTTCGCGGCCAGCTTGCGCCTGAGCACCACGCCGAGGATGATCACGTCGACCACGGAGACGAGGAAGAACGCCCACAGGGCGAAGATGCCGATGGTCTGCACCTCGTAGCTCGGGATGAAGGTCAGCACGATCACCGCGAACATGACGGGGATGAGGACCTCGCCGATGCTGAAGCGAGCGTCGACGTAGTCGCGCACGTACTTCTTCTGCGGGCCGCGGTCGCGGACCGGGAGGTACTTCTCCTCGCCGGCGGCCAGGCCGAGCCGCGCCCGCTCGCGCTGGTCGGCCGCCTTCGCACGCGCCTGGCGCGCCGCCTCCTTGCGGTCGTTCGGCACGAGCGGACGCTTGCGGGCCGCCTCCTGGGCGGCGCGGCTCGGCGTCGGAACGCCCTTGCCCGCTTTCGGGGACGCGGGCGTGTCGCCGTCGCCGGTCTGGGGCGCGGGCATGTCGGTGCTGGGGTGCTTGGCCACGGGGAGTCCTCGTCGATCGGTTCGTCTTAAGATTACCCGCATGACCGAGCCCCGAACCGACGTCCAGCCTGCCCGCGAACGCGGCGATCGCCCGCAGACGGCGACCCTCGAGCGCCTCCGGACGGCGGTGGAGCAGGGGTTCCCGTCGACCGTCGCCGACCTGACGGGGCTGGTGCGCATCCCATCGGTCTCGTGGGGCGCCTTCGACCCCGAGCACGTGGCCAGGAGCGCGGAGGCGGTCGCCGAGCTGGTGCGCGGGCTCGGCGTGTTCGAGGTCGTCGACATCCGCCGTGCGCCCCTGCCGGATGGCGACCGGCTCGGCCAGCCCGCCGTGGTCGCCCGCCGTCCCGCCCGCAACGGCCGCCCGACCGTGCTCCTCTACGCGCACCACGACGTGCAGCCCCCGGGCCGCGACGAGGACTGGGAGTCGGCGCCGTTCGAGCCGA
Source organism: Agromyces sp. NPDC029043 (assembly GCF_055564615.1). Lineage (NCBI taxonomy): Bacteria > Bacillati > Actinomycetota > Actinomycetes > Micrococcales > Microbacteriaceae > Agromyces > Agromyces sp. NPDC029043. Next base: position 110,538 of record NZ_JBVHVX010000007.1, read on the forward strand.
CCCTGCGCGGCGACCGGCTCTACGGCCGGGGCGCCGCCGACGACAAGGCGGGCGTGATGTCGCACGTCGCGGCGATCCGTGCCCTCGTCGACGTCCTCGGCGACGACCTCGACCTCGGCATCGCGCTCTTCATCGAAGGCGAAGAGGAGTACGGCTCGCGCTCGTTCGCGAACTTCCTCCGCGAGCATCGCGACCTGCTCGAGGCCGACGCGATCGTCGTCGCCGACTCGAACAACTGGGACGTCGACACGCCCGCGCTGACCATCGCGCTGCGCGGCAACGTCACCTTCCGCCTCACGATCGCGACCCTCGACCACGCCTCGCACTCGGGCATGTTCGGGGGAGCGGTGCCCGACGCCATGCTCGCCGCGATCCGCCTGCTCGACTCGCTCTGGGATGCCGACGGCGCGGTCGCCGTCGACGGGCTCCGCTCGGCCGACCTGGCGACGCCCGACTACGACGAGGCGCAGCTGCGCGCCGAGACCGGCCTGCTCGACGGGGTCTCGCCCATCGGTCGCGGCAGCATCCTCTCGCGCATCTGGGCGCAGCCCTCCATCACCGTCACGGGCATCGATGCGCCGTCGGTCGCCAACGCGTCGAACACGCTGCTGCCTCGCGTGGCGGTCAGGCTGAGCGCTCGCATCGCCCCGGGCCAGGACGCGGGCGAGGCCTACGAGGCGCTCCGCGCCCACCTGCTCGCGCACGCGCCGTTCGGCGCGCACCTGGAGATCGAGGACGTCGACACCGGCCAACCGTTCCTCGTCGACACGAGCGGGTGGGCCGTCGCGGAGGCCAAGGCGGCGATGGCCGATGCATGGGGCCGCGAGCCCGTGGACATCGGCGTCGGCGGATCGATCCCGTTCATCGCCGAGCTCGTCGAGGAGTTCCCCTCTGCCCAGATCCTCGTGACCGGGGTGGAGGACCCGGACTCGCGGGCGCACAGCCCCAACGAGTCGCTGCATCTCGGCGTCTTCCGGCGCGCGGTGCTCGCCGAGGCCGCGTTCCTCGCCCGACTCGAGTCTCGGGTCCGGGGCTGAGCGTCGTCTGCGTGCGCGTCATGCGGCGCAGCGCGCTGGGGGAGTGCCCAGCCGGCGCGGGTACAATCGAGGCATCCGTACTTCTTCGAGGAGTGACATGAGCGACACCATCACCGACGCCGTCCACGGCGTGAAGCTGAGCGAGCCCGCCGCCGACAAGGTCCGCAGCCTCCTCGTGCAGGAGGGCCGCGACGACCTCCGTCTGCGCGTGGCCGTCCAGCCGGGCGGCTGCTCGGGGCTCATCTACCAGCTCTACTTCGACGAGCGGCTGCTCGACGGCGACGCCGTCGTCGACTTCTCGGGCGTCGAGGTCGTGGTCGACAAGATGAGCGTGCCCTATCTCGACGGCTCGACGATCGACTTCGAGGACACCATCCAGAAGCAGGGCTTCACCATCGACAACCCCAACGCGCAGGGCAGCTGCGCGTGCGGCGACTCCTTCCACTGAGACGCCCGCGACCCGGAAGGGGAGACCGCTCACGCGGTCTCCCCTTCCTCGTTTCGGCCGATGGTCGCGGGATTCCTCGCACACTCACCTGAACGCGCGCCGAGGGTGCACGAGCGGGCTGTCGACTCGGAGTAGGCTAGGCATGATCAATGCGCTTCGCTGAGAGGCGCCTTCGAATCTCCCGAAAGGTCACCGGTGCGCCACAATCGCCGTCTCCGATGGGCTGCAGTTCCGATCGCAGCGACGCTCAGCCTCGTCCTCGCCGGATGCACGCAGGCACAGCTGAACGGATTCCTCCCCGGGTTCGTCGAGGGCGAGCCGCCCGTGACCAACCACACGGAGCGCGTCTCGGGTCTGTGGGTGACGTCCTGGATCGTCCTCCTGGTGGTCGGCATGATCACGTGGGGCCTCACCATCTGGGCGGTCATCGCGTACCGCCGGCGCAAGGGCCAGACCGGCCTGCCGGTGCAGCTGCGGTACAACATGCCGATCGAGGTGTTCTACACGGTCGTGCCGCTCATCCTGGTGCTGGGCTTCTTCGCCTTCACCGCGCGCGACCAGGCCGCGATCGAGGCCCGCTTCGCCGAAGACGAGGTCGACGTCAAGATCGAGGCGATCGCGAAGCAGTGGGCATGGGACTTCAACTATGTCAACGAGGACGTCTACTCCGCCGGGATCCAGGCCCAGGCCGAGGGCGACGGCAGCGGTTCCGTCAAGCAGGAGGAGCTGCCGACGCTCGTCCTCCCCGTCGGCGCGAACGTCGAGATCGCCCTCGAGGCGCGTGACGTGATCCACTCGTTCTGGGTCGTGGACTTCCTCTACAAGAAGGACATGTTCCCCGGCAAGACGAACTACATGTCGTTCGTCCCCGAGCGCGAGGGCACCTACGCCGGCAAGTGCGCCGAGCTCTGCGGCGAGTACCACTCGCTGATGCTCTTCAATGTCGAGGTCGTCTCCGAGGCCGAGTACGAGGACTACATCGAGTCGCTCCGCGACGCCGGCCAGGAGGGCCAGCTGTCGAGCGAGTACGACCGCAACCAGAACCTGCCCGGAACGGGCGCGCCCGAACTCGAAGAGGAAGAGTAAGCCGCGATGAGCACCACCACCGCACCGGCTCGCCCCACGGCGTCGTCCCAGCCGTTCGGCGCGCTGAAGGTCGAGCGCAAGGGCAACGTCCTCGTCAAGTGGATCACCTCGACCGACCACAAGGTGATCGGGTACCTCTACCTGATCACGTCGTTCATCTACTTCTGCATCGGCGGCGTGATGGCCCTCATCATCCGCGCCCAGTTGTTCGAGCCCGGCCTCGAGATCGTCCAGACGCGCGAGCAGTACAACCAGCTGTTCACGATGCACGGCACGATCATGCTGCTGATGTTCGCGACGCCGCTGTTCGCGGGCTTCGCGAACGTGCTCATGCCGCTTCAGATCGGCGCTCCCGACGTCGCCTTCCCGCGCCTGAACGCGCTGGCGTACTGGATGTTCAACTTCGGGTCGCTCATGGCCGTCGCGGGCTTCTTCACCCCGCAGGGCGCGGCGTCGTTCGGATGGTTCGCCTACCAACCGCTCGCTTCGACGACGTTCTCACCAGGCGTCGGGGGGAACCTCTGGATGCTCGGGCTCGGTCTCTCGGGCTTCGGCACGATCCTCGGCGCCGTGAACTTCATCACGACGATCATCACGATGCGCGCGCCGGGCATGACCATGTTCCGGATGCCGATCTTCACGTGGAACACCCTCGTGACCTCGATCCTCGTCCTCATGGCGTTCCCTGTGCTCGCCGCGGCGATCCTGGCCGCCGCCGCCGACCGCATCTTCAACGCGCATATCTACGATCCCGAGAACGGCGGCGTCATCCTCTGGCAGCACCTGTTCTGGTTCTTCGGGCATCCCGAGGTGTACATCATCGCGCTGCCGTTCTTCGGCATCGTCTCGGAGATCTTCCCGGTCTTCAGCCGGAAGCCGATCTTCGGGTACAAGACCCTGATCTACGCGACGATCGCGATCGCGGCACTGTCGGTCTCCGTCTGGGCGCACCACATGTACGTCACCGGCTCGGTGCTGCTGCCGTTCTTCGCGCTCATGACCATGCTCATCGCGGTGCCGACCGGCGTGAAGATCTTCAACTGGGTCGGTACCATGTGGCGCGGCTCGATCACGTTCGAGACACCGCTCATCTGGTCGCTCGGCTTCCTCATCACGTTCGTCTTCGGCGGTCTCACCGGCGTCATCCTCGCGTCGCCGCCGCTCGACTTCCACGTGTCCGACACCTACTTCGTCGTCGCGCACTTCCACTACGTGGTGTTCGGCACCGTGGTGTTCGCGATGTTCGCGGGCTTCTACTTCTGGTGGCCGAAGTGGACCGGCAAGATGCTGAACGAGACGCTCGGCAAGTGGCACTTCTGGTTGCTGTTCATCGGCTTCCACACGACGTTCCTCATCCAGCACTGGCTGGGCGTCGTGGCCATGCCCCGCCGGTACTACTCGTACCTGCCTGAAGACAACATCACCTGGATGAACCAGCTCTCCACGATCGGCGCGTTCATCCTGGCGATCTCGCTGCTGCCGTTCTTCCTGAACGTCTACATCACCGCCCGCCGGGCCCCGAAGGTGACCGTGAACGACCCGTGGGGCTACGGCGGATCGCTCGAGTGGGCGACCAGCTGCCCGCCGCCGCGACACAACTTCACGTCGATCCCGCGCATCCGCTCGGAGCGTCCCGCGTTCGACCTGAACCACCCGGAGGCCGGCATCCCCGTGGGCATCGGTCCCGCCAAGGATGCGCCCCAGGCTCCGGTGTACGACGCCGAGACGAAGGAAGTCAAGTAGATGCGCGCCAACGTCATCCTGTTCTGGATCCTTGCCGGGTTCTTCGCACTGGCGACGGCCGTCTACGCCTTCTGGAGCTCTATCGACAGCGCGTCCCGTATCGCCGACGCGCATGTGCCGGTCGGGCCCGAGTGGGCCGGGACGATCGCCCTCGCCCTCACGTCCATCCTCGGTGCCTTCATCGCGTTCTACCTCGGGCGTGTGCGGAAGGAACAGGGCGGGACGCTCCCCGAGGACCGGCTCGACGCGAACATCGACGACGGCGACGCCGAGCTCGGCTTCTTCAGCCCGTGGAGTTGGTGGCCGATCGTGCTCGCCGGCGGCGCGGCGCTCGCGTTCCTCGGCCTCGCCGTGGGGGTCTGGATCACCTTCATCGCCGTGCCGATCGCGCTCGTGGCCCTCGTGGGCTGGGTGTACGAGTACTACCGCGGCAACTTCGCGCGCTGATCGCTGACCCGTACGAAGGTCCCGGCACGGATCTGCCGGGACCTTCGCCCATTCCGGGGGTCCGCCCGATCACGTCCGCATGGCACCGACGATCCACCATCGCGGCCCTGTCCGAAGGGGCGCGACCTGCAGCCCTGCCCGTGCGAGGGTGGCGTACATCGCGGCCGGCGGGTGGATGTACGCACGATACTCCCGGCCGCGGACCCGCATGATCCAGTTCTCGACGGCCACGGGGAGCCGCGTGAACCAGGTGCGGGGCGGATGGCTGAACACGAGTCCCCGGAGCGCGTGGGCCGCCGCAGCGTCCAGCAGCCGATCCGGTTCGGGGTAACAGCACACCACGCGGTGGAGCACGACGAAGTCCGCCGGCGCGATCCGGTCGCCCTGCGTCGCGAGGTCCACGCCCACGAACCGGGTGACGCGGTCCACGACACCCCGTTCGTCGAGCAGCGAGCGCGCCTCGGTCTCGTATGCCCCCGACAACTCGAGGTTCGTCGCGCGACCCGCGCCGCGCGCGAGGAGCTCGAGCTGGATCTGCCCGACACCGCCGCCGACCTCGAGCACGGTGCACTCGGCCACCCCCTGCGCGACGAGGTGGTCCACGATGCGACGCTCCGGTACCGTCAACCCGCGACGCCGGAATCGGCTGGCGGCCTGGTTCGCGAAGTCGCCGTCGAACACGTCTTCGTAGCGTGCCGAACCCGGGTCGCAGCATTCCGGCATGCGCCCAGTATGCACCCGCGTCAGTCGTCGCGGCGCGCTGCGTGCTCGAAGGTCAGGACGTCGACGGCGACCGTCACGGCGACCCTGCCGGTCTCGTTCGACGGGCTGCTGCGGGCGGCGGCGTGGTGCGCGGACGGCCCCATGCCCGCGAGCAGATCCCTCGTCACGCGATCGGCATCGATGACGTGATCGACCGCGTCGACGCGACGCCGGTCGAGTCCGGCCGCGGCGAACTGCTCGGTCACCGCGTTCGCCTTCTCGGGTGGGACGTCGAGCAGCACGCCGTCCTGCCGCAATTCGCGGAGATGCTCGGGTCTCGGGACGACGACCACGAGCCGGCCGCCGGGGCTGAGGATCCGGGCGAACTCGACCGGGTTCCGCGGCGCGAACACGTTCAGGAGGACGTCCGCAGCGGTGTCCTTGATGGGGAGGGGGCGCCAGATGTCCAACACGACGCCGCTGGCGGTCGGTAGGGCGCGCAGTGCGGCGCGCACGGCATCCGGCGACCGGTCGGCGAGCAGGACCTCGACGCCGGCCGCGGCATCGTGCAGGTGCGCCGCATAGTAGCCGGTCCCGCATCCGAGGTCGGCCACGCGGAGCGCTCCGCGGGCACCGGGTTCGCGACCCGACAGCGCGGCCGCGGTCACCGCCTCGGCGATCGGCCGGTACGCGCCGCTGTCGAGCAGTCGCGATCGAGCGTCGAGCATCGCTCGGTCATCGCCGACCGTGCGCGGTGCCTTGGGCGGCAGCAGCGTGAGGTATCCGTGCTTCGCCACGTCGAAGCGGTGGCCGTGCGCGCAGCCGAACACCCGATCGTCGGCGGCCGAGAGGTCGGCGAAGCAGTTCGGGCACCGGAGCCAGGTCGAGTCGATCGACATGGTCCGGCGCCCGAACGTGGTGGTGCTGCGAGTCAGTGGTGGTTCGAGTGCGACGCCTCGAGCTCGCCCTTCGTCACGGGCGCGATGCGGTCCTCGAAGAACCATCGCGACATGCCCGCACGGAGACGCTCGCCGACGGTGATCTTGCCTCGCGCGTTGGGGCGGAGCATGAGCGGCTCGTACGAGTCGTAGCTCACCAGGCGCCACCGGTCGTACTCGTCGAGGGGCTGGTGCACCTCGATGAACTCGCCGCCGGGGAGCTTCACGATGCGACCCGACTCGTAGCCGTGCATCACGATCTCCCGGTCCTTCTTCTGGAGCGCGATGCACACGCGCTTCGCCACGACGTAGGCGATGATCGGCCCGAGGATGAGCAACGCCTGCAGCGCGTGGATCACGCCCTCCATGGTCAGGAGGAAGTGGGTGGCGATGAGGTCGGAGCTCGCGGCGGCCCACAGCACGGCGTAGAACGTCACGCCCGCCGCGCCGATCGCGGTGCGGGTCGGCATGTTGCGCGGGCGGTCGGCGATGTGGTGCTCTCGCTTGTCACCGGTGACCCACGCCTCGATGAAGGGGTAGATCAGGACGGTCACGATGAAGAGCCCGAGGCCGATGAGCGGGACGAGGATGTTGAACGACCACGTGCGGTCGAACAGCACGAACTCCCAGCCCGGCGGGATGAGGCGCAGGGCGCCGTCGGCGAATCCGATGTACCAGTCGGGCTGCGTGCCCGCGGAGACGGGGGAGGGGTCGTACGGGCCGTAGTTCCAGATCGGGTTGATCGTGAACAGCGACGCGATCAGGGCCACCACGCCGAAGATGATGAACATGAACCCACCGGCCTTGGCGGCGTAGATCGGGAGGATCGGCGGGCCGACGGAGTTCGTGACGTCGCGCCCGGGACCCGCGAACTGCGTGTGCTTGTGGATGAACACGTAGCCGACGTGCACGGCGATCAGCGCGACGAGCAGCGCCGGAAGCAGCAGGATGTGCAGGGTGTAGAGGCGACCCACGATGTCGGTACCCGGGAACTCGCCGCCGAAGAGCAGGAACGAGGTCCACGTGCCGATCACGGGGATGCCCTTGATCATGCCGTCGATGATGCGGAGGCCGTTGCCCGAGAGCAGGTCGTCGGGAAGCGAGTAGCCGGTGAAGCCCTCGCCCATCGCCAGGATGAAGAGGATGAACCCGAACACCCAGTTGATCTCGCGCGGCTTGCGGAATGCGCCCGTGAAGAAGATGCGCAGCATGTGCAGGCCGATCGCGGCGACGAACAGCAGCGCAGCCCAGTGGTGCATCTGGCGCACGAACAGGCCGCCCCGGATGTCGAACGAGATGTCGAGCGTGGACGCCATCGCGACCGACATCTCGACGCCCTTGAGCGGCACGTACGAGCCCTCGTACTCGACCTCTGCCATCGAGGCCTGGAAGAAGAAGGTGAGGAACGTGCCGGTGATCAGGATGACGATGAAGCTGAAGAGTGCGACCTCGCCGAGCAGGAAGGACCAGTGGTCGGGGAACGCCTTGCGGCCGAGGCCCTTGATGGCCACCGCGATGCCCGTGCGGTCGTTGACGTACTCCGATGCCGCGGCGGTGAAGGAGCGCCTACTCGGCGCTGCCGGCGGAGGGGTGGTTGCGGTGCTCAATGACGCTCCCAGAAGCTCGGGCCCACGGGTTCGGTGAAGTCGCTCTGCGCGACGAGGTAGCCCTCGTCGTCGACCGTGATGGGCAGCTGGGGCAGCGGCCGAGCGGCCGGCCCGAAGATGACCTCGCAGTGGTTGGCCACGTCGAACTGCGACTGGTGGCACGGGCAGAGCAGGTGGTGCGTGTGCTGCTCGTACAGGGCGACGGGGCAGCCCACGTGGGTGCAGATCTTGGAGTACGCGACGATGCCGTCGTACGACCACGAGCTGCGCTCTTCGGTCTCGTTGAGCTCCTCCGGGTTGAGGCGCATGAGGAGCACGGCCGCCTTGGCCTTCTCCTCGAGCCGACCGTGGTGGAGCTCGCTGAGACCTTCGGGGATGACATGGAACGCGCTGCCGATGGTGACATCGGCGGCCCGGATGGGCACGCCCGACGGGTCGAGCGTGAGCCGGGTGCCCTGCTTCCACATGGTGTGGGAGAGCAGCTCGACCGGGTGCTGGTCCTGCGGAGCGAGCCCGCGGAAGAGCACCACCGCCGGGAGCGGGAAGACGAGGAGGGCGCCGATGAGGCTGTTGCGGATCACGGTGCGACGCGAGAAGCCCGACTCCTCGTCGGCCTGGCGGAAGACCTCGACCGCACCCTGCTTCGTGGTCTCGGTGGACCCGATCGGGTGCCGGATGTCGACCGACTCAGCGGAGGTCATGAGCGACTTGCCCCAGTGGACGGCACCGAACCCGATTCCGAGCAGGGCGAGCGCGGCACCGAGCCCGAAGAACATGTTGTTCAGGCGGACGGCGTCGACGTCGTTCGACTCGATCGGGAAGAGCATGTAGGCCGCGATGGCCCACACGCTGCCGAGGATCGACAGGTAGAAGAGCGTGTACACCGTCCGCTGGGCGCGCTTCGCGCGCTGCGGGTCCTCATCGGTCACGCGGGGCCGGTGCGGCTCGAACCCGGGGTTCTCGAACCCGTCGGTCTGGATGAGTGCGGTACCCGCCCTGACGGCCGGAACGTTCGCGGCGTGCGACGAGTCGGCAGCGGCGAGTTCGGTGCCGCTGTGGTCGTCCTGTGCCATGGTTCTCCTTCTTCGCTTCTTCGGTGCGGGCCCTAGTTGGACTTCGCCGTGATCCACACGGTGATCGCGACGATGGCGCCGAGACCGAAGATCCAGATGAACAGGCCCTCCGCGACCGGACCGAGCGAGCCGAGCTCGAACCCGCCGGGCGAACGGTTGTCCTGGACGTACTGCAGGTACGTGATGATGTCGCGCTTGTCCTCGGGGGAGATGTTCAGGTCGTTGAACACCGGCATGTTCTGCGGGCCCGTGACCATGGCCTCGTAGATGTGGACGCCCGAGACGTCGGTGAGGGCGGGAGCGAACTTGCCCTCGGTGAGGGCACCGCCCGCGCCGGCGACGTTGTGGCACATCGCGCAGTTGATGCGGAACAGCTCTGCGCCGTTCGCCGCGTCGCCGCCGCCGTTGACGAGGCTGTCGGCGGGGATGTCGGGACCCGGCCCGAGCGATGCGACGTAGTACGCGAGCTGCTTGACCTGCTCGTCGGTGAACTGGACCGGCTTCACCTGCGCCTGCGGGCCCTGCATCTGCATGGGCATGCGCCCGGTGCCGACCTGGAAGTCGACCGCGGCGGCTCCGACGCCGATGAGGCTCGGCCCCTCGTCGGTGCCCTGGGCCTCGAGCCCGTGGCAGGTGGCGCAGTTGGCCTGGAAGAGCTTCCCGCCCTCCTCGATCGTCTCCTGCGACGTGGGGGAGGCCTCGGCCTGCGCCGTGGTCGTGCTGAAGGCGGCGTAGGCGCCGCCGGTGAAGACGAGGCCGAGCGCGAGCAGCGCGGCGGTGGCGAGCGGGTGCCGGCGACCGGTGCGTCGCTTCGAGCGGGTCATTGATCTCTTCCTGTTCGCGGGCATTGCGGGTGGCGTTCCTCTGCGCGGCCTATTTGAGGACGTAGATGACGAGGAACAGGCCGATCCAGACGACGTCGACGAAGTGCCAGTAGTAGGACACGACGATCGCGCTGGTGGCCTCGCGGTGCCCGAAGTTCTTCACGGCGAAGGTGCGCCCGATGACGAACAGGAAGGCGAGCAGGCCACCCGTGACGTGGAGGCCGTGGAAGCCGGTGGTCAGGTAGAACGCCGAGCCGTAGGAGTTCGAGTCGATCGCGATGCCCTCGGAGACGAGCGTCGCATACTCCCAGACCTGGCCGGCGACGAAGATCGCGCCCATCGCGTAGGTGAGGAAGAACCACTCGACCATGCCCCACTGCGTCGGCTTCCACCCGGTGCGGTACGGCTGGCTGCGCTCGGCAGCGAAGACGCCGAACTGGCAGGTGAACGACGAGGCCACGAGGATGATCGTGTTCGTCAGGGAGAACGGGAAGTTCAGGCGGTCGGCCTCGAACGCCCACAGTTCGGGGGACGTCGAGCGCAGCGTGAAGTAGATCGCGAACAGTCCCGCGAAGAACATCACCTCGCTGCCGAGCCACACGATCGTGCCCACAGCAACGGTGTTGGGACGCTTGATCACGGGCGCGCTCGCCTGATACGTCAATGAGGTGCTCGTCACGCTCCCCATTATGGCTGATTCGGAGGCCGAGTTTTGGACGTCACGGCTCGCTTCAAGGTTGGGCGACCTGTCCCGATGCTGCGGCGGGGCTGATGAAGCTCCGTGAATCCGCCTCGAATCCGCGTGGATAGGATCGGACCATGTCGTCGATCCAGTCCTGGCCCGCGGTCCTGAACGCCCTCATCGAGGGCGACGACCTCAGCGTGTCGGATGCCGCATGGTGCATGGAGCAGGTGATGACGGGGGTCGCGACCGACGCCCAGCTCGCCGCGTTCCTCATCGCGCTGCGCCTGAAGGGCGAGACCGTCGACGAGATCGTCGGGTTCCGAGACGCCATCCTCGAGCACGCGGTCGAGCTGCCGGTCGACCCGATGGCGCTCGACATCGTCGGCACGGGTGGCGACCGGTTCGGCACGGTGAACGTCTCGACCATGGCCTCCGTGATCTGCGCTGCGGCCGGCGTGCCGGTCATCAAGCACGGGAACAAGGCCGCCAGCTCGGCGTCCGGTTCCTCCGACGTGCTCGGCGCTCTCGGCATCGACCTGACGCTGCCGGCTCATCGCGTCGCCGAGGTGCTCGGCGAGGCCGGCATCACGTTCGCGTTCGCCGCGGCCTTCCACCCCGGGTTCAAGCATGCCGGCCCGGTCCGGGCGCAGCTCGGCGTCCCGACGGTGTTCAACTTCCTCGGCCCGCTCTGCAACCCCGCCCGACCCGAGGCCTCGGCGGTGGGCGTGGCGCAGCTCGACCGCGTGCCGCTCATCGTCGGCGTCTTCCAGACGCGTGGTGCGACCGCCCTGGTGTTCCGCGGCGACGACGGCCTCGACGAGCTCACGACCACAGGGCACAGCCACATCTGGGAGGTGTCGCGCGGAACGGTGAAGGAGCACGACCTCGACCCGCGCGAGCTCGGCATCCCGCGCACGTCGATCGAGCAGTTGAAGGGCGGTGACGCGCAGCACAACGCGCAGATCGTCCACGACGTGTTCGCGGGGGCACGCGGCCCCGTGCGCGACATCGTCGTGCTCAACGCCGCGGCCGGCCTGGTCGCGTTCGAGCTGGCCAACGATCCGAGCCAGGTCCAGCGCACCATCCTCGAGCGGTTCCACGAGAAGATGGCGGTCGCCGAGGGCGCCATCGACAGCGGCGCGGCGGCCCGCAAGCTCGAGGAGTGGGTCACGGCCACCAGGGCCTGATCGCGGATTCCCGGTTCGCGGACGCATGACGACGGGCCCCGCGGATGCCGCGAGGCCCGTCGTGTCGGATCGGTGAGCGATCGTCACTCGTGCGAGACGTCGGCGTCGACCCAGTCGAAGGTCTTCGACACGGCCTTCTTCCACAGGCGCAGCTGGCGCTCGCGCTCGGCGGCGTCCATCTTCGGCTCCCAACGGCGATCCTCCTGCCAGTTGGCGCGGAGCTCGTCGAGGTCGGACCAGAACCCGACCGCCAGCCCGGCCGCGTACGCGGCGCCGAGGGCCGTGGTCTCGGCGACGACCGGTCGGACGACGGGAACGCCGAGGATGTCGGCCTGGAACTGCATCAGCGTGTCGTTGTTGATCATGCCGCCGTCGACCTTGAGGTCGGTCAGCTCGACGCCCGAGTCGGCGTTGACCGCGTCGAGCACCTCGCGGGTCTGGAACGCCGTCGCCTCGAGCGCCGCCCGCGCGATGTGCCCCTTGTTGACGTACCGTGTCAGGCCGACCAGCGCGCCGCGCGCGTCGGGACGCCAGTAGGGCGCGAACAGTCCGGAGAAGGCGGGCACGAAGTACGCGCCGCCGTTGTCGTCGACGGTCTTGGCGAGCTCCTCGACCTCGGGCGCGCTCGAGATCAACCCGAGGTTGTCGCGCAGCCACTGGATCAGCGACCCGGTGACGGCGATGGAGCCCTCGAGCGCGTAGTGCGCCGGCTGGTCGCCCAGCTTGTAGCCGAGCGTCGTCAGCAGGCCGTTCTTCGAGTGGACGATCTCGGTGTCGGTGTTGAAGATGAGGAAGTTGCCCGTGCCGTAGGTGTTCTTCGACTCGCCCTCATCGAACGCAGCCTGACCGAACGTCGCCGCCTGCTGGTCGCCGAGGATGCCCGCCACCGGCACCTCGCGGAGCAGGCTGGAGGGCTCGACCGTGCCGTACACCTCGGAGGAGGAGCGGATCTCGGGCATCATCGAGCGGGGCACGCCGAACGTCTCGAGGATGTCGTCGCGCCAGGACAACGTCTCGAGGTCCATGAAGAGCGTGCGGCTCGCGTTCGTGACATCCGTCGCGTGCACACCGCCGTCGGTGCCGCCGGTGAGGTTCCACAGCACCCAGCAGTCGGTCGTGCCGAACAGCAGGTCACCTGCGTCCGCCTTCTCACGCGCGCCCTCGACGTTCTCGAGGATCCAGACGATCTTGGTGCCCGAGAAGTAGGTCGCGAGCGGCAGGCCGACATCCTGCTTGAACCGCTCGACCCCGCCGTCGGCGGCGAGGCGGTCGACGATCGGCTGCGTGCGGGTGTCCTGCCACACGATCGCGTTGTAGACCGGCTCGCCGGTGTTCTTGTCCCACACGACCGCGGTCTCGCGCTGGTTCGTGATGCCCACGGCAGCGATGTCGTGCCGGGTGAGGTCGGCCTTGCCGAGCGCCTGCCCGATGACCTCGCGCGTGTTGCGCCAGATCTCCATCGGGTCGTGCTCGACCCAGCCGGCCCTGGGGAAGATCTGCTCGTGCTCGAGCTGCCCGGTCGAGACGATCGAGCCCTTCTTGTCGAAGATGATCGCTCGCGTGCTGGTGGTGCCCTGGTCGATCGCCAGGATGTAGTCCGCCATGTCCGTTGCGTCCTCTCTGTCGCATTGGTGGGGTTCACGTCCGGTCCGCACGACGGGTCGCGGCGCAGCCGGACCAGCGAGGGGCCGGTCGATCGACCGGCCCCTCGGAGGGTCAGAACTCGATGGGAAGCAGCGGGATGGCGGCCCATCCCGCGAGCAGCCCGCCGATGATCGGGCCGACGACCGGGACCCACGAGTACGCCCAGTCGGAGGCGCCCTTTCCGTGGATCGGCAGCACGGCGTGCGCGATGCGCGGGCCGAGGTCGCGGGCCGGGTTGATCGCGTACCCGGTCGGGCCACCGAGCGAGACGCCGATGCCGACCACGAGGAGCGCGACCGGGAGCGCACCGAGCGCGGCGAGACCGCCCGGGTCACCCTGGCGGCCGAAGCCGATGACGACGAAGACCAGCACGAACGTGCCGATGATCTCGGTGACGAGGTTCCAGGCGTAGTTGCGGATGCCGGGGCCCGTCGAGAACGTGCCGAGCTTGGGCGCCGGGTCGGGCTCCTGGTCGAAGTGCTGCTTGTAGGCGAGCCACACGATGACCGCGCCGATGATGGCTCCCAGCAGCTGCGCGCCGATGTAGCCCAGGACGCTGAGCGGTGAGACCGGGACCGTCATGTCGAGCCCGGCGTTGCCGAACTCGGTCGCGCCGTTCGCCACGAGGCCGAGCGTGACCGCCGGGTTGATGTGGGCGCCGGAGACGTAGGCCACGATGACACCCGCGAAGACCGCGAAGCCCCAGCCGAACGTCACCATGAGGAATCCGCCGCCGAAGCCCTTGGTCTTGGCCAGGGCGACGTTGGCGACGACGCCGCAGCCGAGGAGCACGAGCATCGCCGTGCCCACCAGCTCGGAGAGCATCAACACACCGAGATTGTCCACGTTGACCTTCCATCCTTTCGCCGAGCCCGAGGGGCACGCCCCAGGGGCGGATCAGCGCCCACCCTACTCGCGTGGCGAACGCAGGCGGAAGGGCCGCTCCGCTTTTCCGGGAGAGCCCTTTCATGGGCGTCGCTCGCGGGAGTAGTTTTGCGGGGGAGTGCTGCGTCAGCGTCGATGTGCGAGGGGCCCGACGCGTGCAGCCGAGGGGAAAGGGACGTCCGTGAAGAAGATCATCAACGACCCCAAGCGAGTCGTCGACGAGTCCGTCGCCGGGTTCGCGCTCGCGCACGCCGACCTCGTGACGGTCGCGACCGACCCGATCCACGTCGTCCGCGCGGATGCGCCGGTGGCGGGCAAGGTCGGGATCGTCTCCGGTGGCGGCAGCGGACACGAGCCGCTGCATGCGGGGTACGTCGGCCACGGGATGCTCGACGGCGCGGTACCGGGCGCCGTGTTCACCTCGCCGACGCCCGACCCGATCCTCAACGCGACGAAGGCGGTCGACGGCGGCAAGGGCGTCCTGCACATCGTGAAGAACTACACGGGCGACGTGCTCAACTTCGAGACCGCCGCCGACCTCGCCGCGGCTGACGGCATCGACGTGCGCGCGGTCGTCATCAACGACGACGTCGCGGTCAAGGACTCGCTGTACACCGCGGGCCGCCGGGGCGTCGGGGGCACCGTCCTCGTCGAGAAGATCGCCGGCGCGGCGGCCGAGCGCGGCGACTCGCTCGACCAGGTCGCCGAGATCGCCGAGCGCGTGAACGCCAACGTCCGGTCGATGGGCATGGCGCTCACGCCGTGCATCGTGCCGCACGCGGGCGAGCCGAGCTTCACGCTCGCCGAGGACGAGGTCGAGATCGGCATCGGCATCCACGGCGAACCGGGCCGTGAACGCATCAAGCTCGAGCCCGCCGACTCGCTGGTCGACCGCCTGCTGACGCCCGTGATCGACGACCTCCCGTTCTCGTCGGGCGATCGGGTGCTGCTGTTCGTGAACGGCATGGGCGGCACGCCGCAGGTCGAGTTGTACATCGCGTACCGTCGCGCCGCCGAGGTTCTCGCCGAGCGCGGCATCCGCATCGAGCGGTCGCTGGTCGGCAACTACATCACGTCGCTCGAGATGCAGGGGTTCTCCATCACCCTCCTGAAGCTGGACGACGAGATGATCCAGCTGTGGGATGCGCCGGTGCACACCGCGGCCCTGCGGTGGGGCCGGTAGGGCGGCCGCGGTGGGACTGGACATCACCTGGGCGGTCGACTGGGTGCGGCGGAGCGCGGAGTCGATGGCGGAGCACCGCGTCGAGCTCATCACGCTCGACCGCGAGATCGGCGACGGCGACCACGGCGAGAACATGGACCGCGGGTTCCAGGCCGTGCTGCCCAAGCTCGACGACCTTCCGGCGGGGTCGACGCCGTCCGACGTGCTGAAGCTCGTGGCGACGACCCTCATCTCGACGGTCGGCGGAGCAGCCGGGCCGCTGTACGGCACCGCGTACCTGAAGGCCTCGGCCGCGACGGCGGGCGAGATCGCGATCGACGCGTCGGGCGTGGTCGCGTTGCTGACGGCGGGGCGCGACGGGATCGTGGTGCGAGGCAAGGCCGAATCGGGCGACAAGACCATGGTGGATGCCTGGACGCCGGCCGTCGATGCGGCTCGAGCGGCGGCCGAACGCGGCGCGAGTGCGGCCGAAACCCTGCAGGCAGCGGCGGATGCCGCGGCGACCGGCTCCGACGCGACGATCCCGCTCGTCGCGCGCAAGGGGCGGGCGAGCTACCTGGGCGAGCGGTCGGCGGGGCACCGCGACCCGGGCGCGCAGTCGACGGCGTACCTGCTGGCCGCGGCGGCCGCCGCAGCGACGAACGGGACGAGTGCCTGAGGTGGCGATCGGCCCGCGCGTCGGCGTCGTGTTCGTGTCGCACTCGCGGCAGCTCGCGGAAGGGCTCGTCGAGCTCGCGCGGCAGATGGCGCCGACGGTGCGGCTCGAACCCGCGGGCGGAACCGACGACGGGCGCATCGGCACGAGCTTCGACCTCGTGTCCGAAGCGATCGGAGCGGCCGATGGCGGCGCCGGGGTCGTCGTGATGTGCGACCTCGGCTCCGCCATCCTGACCGCCGAGACCGCCTTGGACTTCCTCGACGACGACGTGCGCTCCCGCGTGCGGATCGCGGACGCACCGCTCGTCGAGGGCGGTGTCGCGGCATCCGTCGCCGCCGAGGCGGGCGACCCGCTCGACGCCGTCGTGCGCGCGGCCGAGAGCGCCGGCGGCGGGGGAGGGGAGCCGGCCGCGACACCGCCGGCCACCGATGACGCGCCCGGTCGGATCAGCCGTCGCGTGACGCTCACCAACGCCGACGGGTTGCACGCGCGGCCGGCCGCCGAGCTGGTCAAGCTCGCGAGCACGTTCTCGCAACGCGTGACGGTGAACGGCACCGATGCGAAGAGCCTGCTCGCGATCATGGCCCTGGGCCTGGTGAAGGGCGCGGAGATCGAGATCGCCACGGACGCGCCCGACGGCGGACCGGCCGTCGACGCGATCGCGGAACTCGCCCGATCGGGGTTCGGCGAGTCCTGACCCCGAACCGGCGGACTCGGCGACATCCACGGTTTTCCTCGCGCTCGGCGCGCGGCCGGGAGTAGCATCGGCGCCATGGCACGCGAAGAGGCGGGCCCTGGCGACGGCAACGCGTTCACCCGGTTCTTCGACCGGGTCGATCGGACCCTGAGTCCGGCGTTCGAGTCCCCGCAGGTGGCCCAAGAGGACCCGGATGACCGCAGTCATCTGGGGGAGAAGCCGTGTCCGATCTGCGGGCACCCGATGTTCGAGCACCGCATCGACGAGTCGACGTCGAACGTGCTGCTCGAATGCCCGACCGACGAGCGCCTGCCGGAGCGGGCTGCGAGCGGTCCGCTCAACGAGTTCGGCATGCCGGCCAGTGAGGCGCGGCTGGAGAAGATGAGGCAGCGAGCCGAGAAGCGCAGCACCTGAACGTCAGAGGCGCGCGCCCTGGTCATTGGGGTCGGGCGGATTGTGAAGTCGATTCACAGTGTGCCCGCTTCCGCATCATCCTGCCGTCGGCCTACTCCGTCGCCTCGACCTGCGTCTGCCGGGCGAGGCGCTCGAGCTGCCATCGGTGGACGTCGGGCAACCAGTCCAGGGGAGCTGACGGCCCGACCCGGCGGTCGTCGATGTCGCCGCCGTCGCGCAGGGCCTGTACGTAGGCGCGATCCTGTGCGATGCGAGCGCGCAGCTTCTCGGCTCCACCGATCGACCCGTGGCCGGGGATGACGATCTCGACTCGGTCGGCCACGCGCTCGAACAGTCGGAGCGCGTCGAGGTAGTCCTGGACCGGATCCGCGGCCTCGAGGTCGAGGAACGGCATCAGGATGTCGGAGAGCATGTCGCCGGCGACGAGCACGCCGGGCTCCTCGATCAGCAGTGCGGCATGGCCCGGAGCATGCGCTCGGTGCTCGAGGATGCGCACCTCGGGGCCGTTCCACGGGATCCGTGCAGTGTCGGCCGGCAGACCGGTGATGAGGCCGAGCAGGTCCATGGGGATCTCGTCGGCGTACTCCGGCGGGAGGCCCTCGGCGACGCGCGACTCCCAGTCGGACTCCGATCGCAGATCGCGCATGGACGCCGCGCAGCGGGCGGTGCCGTACCGGGGAGCGTCGCCGAGATCGGCGTGCCACAGCACGTGGTCCCAGTCGGGGTGCGTCGAGAAGCCCACCTCGACGGTGCGACCCGCCGTGCGGAGGTCGGCGGCGATGGTCGCCAGCTCGTGGCTCGTGATCCCGGGGTCGATCAGCAGGACGCCATCGCGGCCCTGCACGATGACGGCATTGCTCTGGATGAACTCGCTCTCGTGGACCAGGACGCCCTCGGCGACGTGCTTCAGCATGACGTGCCTTCCGCTCGTGGAGCGCAATCGCTCGTTGCGACCGTATCCCTGCCCACCGGCATCGGGGGAGCGCTCGTGCACGCGCGGCTCGGAAGGGCGTATGGCGACCCCCCGGAAATCCGAACGGACATAATGTACATTATCGGCTCACCGCAGGTTGTCCGAGACGTGGCGACACGAGCGCCCCGGGATCGTGCGGGAACCACTCCGCGCGCGGCCTTCCCTACGCTGGAGTCATGATCAGGACGGCGTTGTCCGCCATGCTGGGTATCGAGGTGCCGGTGGTGCAGGCGCCGATCGGCGCTGCGAGCACGCCCGAACTCGTCGCGGCCGTCTCGAACGCCGGCGGCCTCGGCATGCTGTCGGGCAGTTGGCGCGGGCCCGACGAGCTGCAACGACTCATTTCTGCCATCCGAGCCGGCACAGACTGGCCGTTCGGGGTGAACCTCGGGCTCGAGTGGGACCAGGACGAGCGTCTGAGGATCTGCCTCGAGGCCGGGGTTCCCGTGATCTCGTTCTTCTGGGGTGACTGCGCGCCGTTGGTCGAACGGGTCCACGCTGCCGGCGCGCTGGTCATGCAGACGGTCGGGAGCGCCGAAGACGCCGAGCGACAGGTGGCGAACGGCGTCGACATCCTGGTCGCCCAAGGATGGGAAGCCGGAGGGCACGTCTGGGGCGAGGTCGCCGTGATGCCCCTCATTCCGGCCGTCGTGGACGCGGCGGGGCCTGTGCCGGTCATCGCCGCGGGCGGGATCGGCGACGGACGCGGAATGGCGGCGGCCCTCGTCCTCGGAGCCCAGGGTGTCTGGGTCGGCACCCGGTTCCTTGCGAGCGCGGAGTCCGCCGCGCACGACGTGTACAAGAACGCGGTGATCGCCGCGGACGAAGCCGGAACCGTGTACACCACGCTGTTCGACGGCGGCTGGCCAGCACCACATCGCGTCCTGCGAAACAGCACCTACGAGGTCTGGGAGGCCGCCGGACGTCCTCTTCCAGGCGAGCGGCCGGGGGAAGGCGAGCAACTCGCCACCAACGCCGACGGATCTGCGGTGCGCCGCTACGACAACGCCAAGCCCGTGGTGGGCATCACCGGCGACGTCGAGGCGCTCTCGCTGTACGCGGGCCAGAGTGCCGGCATCGTGCGCGACGTGAGACCGGCGGCGCAGATCGTCTCCGACATGGCGAGCGAGGCCGAACGCTGCCTCCGCGATGCCGTAGCGAGATTCGCAGGCTGACCGCAATAGGTTGCTGGAGGGGGCTTCGGCATGAGCCCGCGCACGTAGACGACTCCCCCGGCCTCATGGGCCGAATGCAGGCACATTCATCCTCCTTCGATATGGATGGCGGGGCGTCAGGCCCCGACGTAGGCCGCGAGGTGCTCCCCCGTCAGCGTCGACCGCCCGGCCACGAGATCGGCGGGCGTGCCCTCGTACACGACTCGTCCGCCGTCATGGCCGGCGCCCGGCCCGAGGTCGATGATCCAGTCGGCGTGGGCCATGACCGCCTGATGGTGCTCGATCACGACGACGGACTTGCCCGAGTCGACCAGACGGTCGAGGAGGCCGAGGAGCTGTTCGACGTCGGCGAGGTGGAGGCCGGCGCTGGGCTCGTCGAGCACGTAGACGCCGCCCGGCTCGGCGAGGTGGGTGGCGAGCTTGAGCCGCTGCCGCTCGCCGCCCGAGAGGGTCGTGAGCGGTTGACCGATCGTGAGGTAGCCGAGGCCGACGTCGGCGAGACGACCGAGGATCGCGTGCGCCGCCGGCACACGGCCCTCGCCGTCGGCGAAGAACGCCAGGGCCTCGGTCACCGACATCCCGAGCACCTCGCTGATGTCGCGACCGCCGAGGTGGTACTCGAGGACCGCCTCGTCGAACCGCTTGCCCTCGCACACCTCGCACGTGCTCGCGACGCTGGCCATGACGCCGAGGTCGGTGAAGACGACGCCCGCGCCGTTGCAGTTCGGGCACGCGCCCTCGGAGTTCGCGCTGAACAGCGCCGGCTTCACGCCGTTCGCTTTCGCGAAGGCCTTGCGGATCGGGTCGAGCAGGCCCGTGTACGTCGCGGGGTTGCTTCGCCGGGAACCGCGGATGGCACCCTGGTCGACGGTCACGACGCCGTCGCGTCCGGACACCGACCCGGTGATCAGGGAGCTCTTGCCCGAACCGGCCACGCCGGTCACGACGACGAGCACGCCGAGCGGGATGTCGACGTCGATGCCCTGCAGGTTGTGCGCCGTCGCACCGCGCACCTCGAGCGCGCCCGTCGGGGTGCGGACCGACGGCTTGACCGCGGCCCGGTCGTCGAAGTGCCGTCCGGTGAGCGTGTCGGCGGCCCGGAGCTCGTCGACGCTCCCCTCGAACACGACCGATCCCCCGGCCGCGCCTGCACCCGGTCCGAGGTCGACCACGTGGTCGGCGATCGCGATCGACTCGGGCTTGTGCTCGACGACGAGCACGGTGTTGCCCTTGTCGCGCAGGCGCAGCAGCAGTTCGTTCATGCGCTGGATGTCGTGCGGGTGCAGCCCCACGGTCGGCTCGTCGAAGACGTACGTGACGTCGGTCAGCGACGACCCGAGGTGCCGGATCATCTTGGTGCGCTGCGCCTCTCCGCCGGAGAGCGTTCCGGACGAGCGGTCGAGCGAGAGGTACCCGAGCCCCACCTCGACGAACGAGTCGAGGATCTGCTGCAGGCCGGCCAGCAGCGGCGCGACGGATGGCTCGTCGAGGCCGCGAACCCACTCCGCCAGGTCGCTGATCTGCATCGCGCACGCATCGGCGATGCTGACGCCGCCGATCTTCGAGGCGCGGGCCGGCGCGTTCAACCGCGTTCCGTCGCACTCCGGGCACGCCGCGAAGGTCACGGCGCGTTCGACGAAGGCGCGGATGTGCGGCTGCATCGCGTCGACATCCTTCGACAGCATCGACTTCTGGATCTTGGGGACGAGGCCCTCGTACGTGAGGTTGATGCCGTTGACCTTGACCTTGCGGGGCTCGGCGTACAGGAACTCGTGACGCTGGTCGTCGGTGAAGTCGGCGATGGGGATGTCGGTGGGCACGACCGCGCCGATGATCTTCGTACCCCACCCGTCGGCGGTGTAGCCCGGAATGGTGATCGCTCCGTCGGCGAGCGACTTCGTCTCGTCGAAGAGCTCGGCGAGGTCGAGGTCGGACACGGTTCCCATGCCCTCGCACCGCGGGCACATGCCGCCCAGCTGGGTGAAGGTGCGTTCCAGCGTCTCGGTCGCGCTGCCCCGTTCGATGGTGATGGCGCCACTTCCGGTCACCGAGGGGATGTTGAACGAGAACGCCTGCGGCGAGCCGATGTGCGGCTGCCCGAGGCGACTGAAGAGGATCCGCAGCATCGCGTTGGCGTCGGTCGCCGTGCCCACGGTCGAGCGCACGTTCGCGCCCATGCGCTCCTGGTCGACGATGATCGCGGTCGTCAGCCCCTCGAGCAGGTCGACGTCGGGCCGGGCGAGCGACGGCATGAACCCCTGCACGAACGCGCTGTACGTCTCGTTGATGAGCCGCTGCGACTCGGCCGCGATCGTGCCGAACACGAGCGAGCTCTTGCCCGAGCCCGACACGCCCGTGAACACCGTGAGTCGGCGCTTCGGCAGTTCGACCGAGACGTCCTTCAGGTTGTTCTCGCGCGCACCCTGGACGCGGATGAGGTCGTGGCTGTCGGCGATCGTCACGGCGGTGGCCGTCGCACTCGCGGCCGCCGACGCCGTCATCGGGCCACCTGCTGGATGCGGATCATGTTGCCGGCCGGGTCGCGGAACGCGCAGTCGCGGAGCCCGTACGGCTGGTCGACCGGCTCCTGGACCACCTCGGCGCCCGCCGCCTCGAGCTTCGCGAACGTGTCGTCGAGATCGGTCGAAGCGAGGTTCACGCCGAAGTAGCTGCCCTTGGCGATGATCTCGAGGAGGGCGCGGCGATCGTCGTCGGACATGCCCGGGCCGACCCCCGGCGGGTGCAGCACGATGGCGGTGTCGGGCTGGTCGGCCGGCCCGACCGTGATCCAGCGCATGCCCTCGTAGCCCACGTCGTTGCGGACCTCGAAGCCCAGCACGTCGCGATAGAAGGCGAGCGACGCGTCGGGGTCGAGGTGCGGCAGGAAGCTGGAGTGAATGGTGAGGCTCATGTCAGTCACGCTAGCGGCGGCCACCCACCACCGCTTCTCGATTCCTGACCGGCTTGGTGACCTGCTTCGCCACGCACGGGAGCATGCCCAGCGTGGCTCCGGCGTACCGCTCGCGGTACACACTGGGCGGCACGCCGACGAGCTCGGTGAATCGCGTGCTGAAGGTGCCGAGCGACGAGCAGCCGACCTCGAAGCAGACCTCGGTGACGCTGAGCTCGCCGCGGCGGAGCAGCGCCATCGCACGCTCGATGCGCCGCGTCATCAGGTAGGAGTACGGCGACTCGCCGAAGGCGAGCTTGAACTGCCGGCTCAGGTGCCCGGCCGACAGGTTCGCCCCGCGCGCGAGCGCCTCGACGTCGAGCGGCCGCGCGTACTCGCGGTCGATCCGGTCGCGCACTCGCCGCAGGACCGCGAGGTCGGCGAGGTGCTGCGCCGTGTCACTGCTGCCCACCTGCGCGATGGTGCCACCTCACCCGCAGGTTGTCCAGCGACGTCCGGCCGGGTCGAACGTCACGCGTCCGCTCCGCGACGCGATGCGACAATGACGCCATGGTGACCACCAAGGTGGCGTTCGTCCTCGGGGGTGGCGGCGTCCTCGGGGCCGTGCAGGTCGGCATGCTCCGGGCGGTGCTCGAACGCGGCATCCGCCCCGACCTGGTCGTGGGCACCTCGATCGGGGCGATCAACGGGGCGATCATCGCCGCCGACGTCGATCGTTCGCTGGAGCGCCTCGAGCACGCGTGGACCTCGCCGGATGCCCGCGTGCTGACGACCGGCATGGGGTTCCGGCCCGGCCGCGCCCACGTCATGTCGACCGGGCCGCTCGTCCGCCTGCTCGAGGCCGGGCTGCCGGGAGCCCGCACGTTCGACGATCTCGAGGTGGAGTTCCGCTGCGTCGCCGCGAGCATCGAGCGAGCCGCCGAGCACTGGTTCGACGAGGGACCGATCATCCCGGCCGTGCTCGCATCGGCCGCACTTCCCGGCATCTTCCCGGCGGTGCGGATCGGCGACGAGCACTTCGTCGACGGCGGCATCGTGAACTCGATCCCGATCAGCGAGGCGGCCGCGGCGGGGGCGACGGAGATCCACGTGATGCAGGTCGGACGCATCGAGCACCCGCTCTCGGCGCCGCGCAACCAGTTCGACAACGCCCGCGTCGCGTTCGAGATCTCCCGTCGGCACCGCTTCGCCCGCGACTCGGCGAACCTGCCCGCCGGAACGCGCCTGCACGTCCTTCCCACGGGCACGACGTCGGAGCGCGAGAACCGGATCGCACGCAACCTCTCCCCCGCCGCCGTGCGTCGGCGCATCGAGAGCGCCCACCGGGCGGCGTCGGACTACCTCGACCGGGAGGTCGCGGCCGCCGCGCGGGGGCCGGATGGGTCGCGAGTCTGATGCGCGTGCCGCCGAGATGGGTGCGCCGCATGGTCCTCGCGCCACTCGTCGTGCTCGCGGCCCTCCTGGTCACGGCGCTCCTGCCGGTCTGGCTGGTGATCGCCACCGCGGTGTCAATCTTCCTCGAGCCGCGGCTGCGCACCCCGAGGCTGCTCTGGATGCTCAACCTCTACCTGCTGTGGGATGCAGCGGCGCTGATCGCGCTGTTCGCCCTCTGGATCGCCTCGGGGTTCGGATGGCGCATCCACTCGCCGGCCTTCCAGCGCACGCACTACCGCCTGGTCGCGAGGATGCTCGAGTTCCTGTTCTGGAACGCGTACTGGGTGCTCAGGCTCGACATCGACGTGCGCGTGCCCGCCGGCTTCCACGACGACGACCGCCCGCGGGTCATCGCGAGCCGGCACGCGGGTCCCGGCGACTCGTTCATCCTGATCCACGCCGTCCTGAACTGGTTCGAGCGGTCCCCCCGCATCGTCATGAAGGACACGTTGCAGTGGGACCCGGCGGTCGACGTGGTGCTGAACCGGCTGCCGAACCGGTTCATCGCACCACCGCCGTTCGCGGGTGCGGCGCGGCCGTCCGACCACGGCCTCCAGGAGCGCATCCGCGACCTCGCCGCCGACATGGGGCCGCACGACGCGCTCGTGATCTTCCCCGAGGGCGGGAACTTCACCGAGCGCCGGCGGACCCGGGCGATCGAGCGGCTGCGCGCCGCGGGGCTCGACGCGGCCGCCGACCGCGCGTCGCGGCTGACGAACGTGATGGCACCACGGCCGGGCGGGTTCTTCGCCGCCATGGATGCCGCGCCCGACGCCGACGTCTTCTTCGTGGCGCACACGGGTCTCGACCGGATCCGGACGATCGCCGACGTGTGGCGCGAGCTGCCGACCGACAAGACGATCGTCATGCGGTTCTGGAACGTCCCGCGGGCCGAGATCCCCGTCGACCACGATGAGCGCAACGACTGGCTCATGCTGGAGTGGGAGCGGATCGACGAGTGGATCGACCGGCACCGCCCGGATGCCGAGGCGGTGGCGCCGCCCGCGGCGCGCCTCCGACGCGGGCGGCCGGCCCGGACAACGCGATGACGGTGGCCCGCGGGCGGCCGATGGGCCGTCAGCTCGCGCTCAGGAGGTCTCCCTCCTGCACGGCCGCGAGCGAGAGCACGCGGTAGCCCTCGTCGTCGAAGAACACGGTGATCCGGTCGGACTCGATGCTCATGACGCGCCCGTCGCCCCAGTCGCGATGACGCACGGTCTGGTCGAGGCGGTACTCGCCGCCTGCCGTGGACTGGGCGGACTCGTACGCCGATCCGCCGTCGCACGTGTCGCAGTTGCCGCAGGGGGCGCGCAGGTCGTCGCCGAAGTACTCCAGGAGCGCGGCGCGTCGGCATCTCGACGTCTCCGCATAGCCGCGGAGCATCGCGAGCCGCGACTCCTCGATACGCTTGCGGCGCTCGACCACCTCGTCGACCAGGGCCACCGCCGTCGCGGGATCGATCGCGTCGTGTGCCACGATGCCGTCATCGACGGCGGTCGCGGCATCCGCTTCGACGAGGATGTTCAGGATCGCGGTGACGGCTCGCGTGGGCAGGCCGAGCTCGGCTGCGAGGGCGCGGCCCGTCTGCGGTGCGCCGCTCGAGGAGAGCGCCGCGGCGACCGCGCGGACCCGATCCTCGCGAGGGCGGCCCGAGGCGAAGAACGCTCGCAGCCCCAGGTCTTCGGCACGGTAGTGCAGGGTCGCCCGGGACGGGCTCCCGTCACGACCGCCCCGGCCGACCTCCTGGTAGTACGCGTCGAGCGACTCGGTGACGTCGCCGTGCACGACGAAGCGCACGTTCGGCTTGTCGACGCCCATGCCGAACGCGCTCGTGGCGACCACGACGTCGAGCCCGTCGTGCAGGAACGCCTCGTGGACCGCGCGGCGCGCCCGGGCGGGCATCCCGCCGTGGTACGCGGCCGCGCGCAGGCCCTCCTCGGCGAACCGCTCCGCGAACCGCTCGGTGTCCTTCCGCGTCGCGACGTAGACGAGCCCCGGCTTCTCGGCGGCGACTGCCGACTCGATGACGGCGCGCTCCTTCGCCGCCTCGTCCTCGTGGCGCACGACCGCGAGGTGGATGTTGGGCCGGTCGAAGCCGCCGACCAGCACGCGGGGCTCGCGCAGCCCGAGGCGCTCGATGATCTCCTCGCGCACCGGAGCCGACCCGGTCGCCGTGAGCGCGACCACGCGCGGGCGGCCGACGGCGTCGATCGCCGCTCCGAGGCGCAGGTAGTCGGGCCGGAAGTCGTGGCCCCAGGACGACACGCAGTGCGCCTCGTCGACCACGAACAGCGACACCCCGAGACCGGCGAGCTCGTCGACGACCTCGGGCTTCGCGAGCTGCTCGGGGGCGAGGAACACGAACTCGGCCTCGCCGGACGCCACGGCCTCCCACGAGCGCTGGTTCGCGCCCTCGCTGTGCGCCGAGTTGACGGCCACCGCGGCGCCTTCGCCGGTGGCGCGCTCGAGGTGGCGGACCTGGTCGGCCTGGAGGGCGATCAGCGGCGAGACGACGACCGTGGGCCCGTCGAGCAGGTGCGCCGCGATCTGGTAGACCGCCGACTTGCCGTACCCGGTGGGCATCACGACGAGCACGTCGCGCCCCTCGACGACCGACTGGATCGCGTCGGCCTGGCCGGGCTTGAGCTCGCTCCAGCCGAAGCGGTCCCGGGCGATCTCGTGCATCCTGTCGGTCGGTCTCGTCACGCCACTCCCCTGTCGCCGGTCGGTCTCCCAAGTCTGTCGTACCCACGAGTGCTGCGACACTCCACAGGCGAGCGGATGGCGCGGCACGCCGCCGCGACCGGCCGGCCGGTTGAGGACACGATGCGGTCACGACACGCCGACGGCGGGACGAAAGGCTCCCCCGCCCGCCGGGTCGACGGCAATAGCCTGATGCCGAGCGCGCCAGTCGGGGCGTGCCGGAAGGAGTCGTCGGTATGTCGTCCCCGCAGTACAACAGCACCTTCGCCGCATTCTCGTTCGATTCCGCCGATCTGACGAAGTCGGCGGTCAACACCATCCGCGTCGCCCTGGGCGTCACGGGCGTGCTCGCCCTGATCGCCGGCATCTTCATCACGTTCTGGCCGAAGAACTCGGCGATCGTCCTCACTGTGATGCTGGGGATCTACTTCCTCATCGCCGGCCTCGCCTACGTCGGGCTCGGGATCTTCTCGAGGGGCCTCTCCGGCGGCGCGAGGGCGCTCGACATCATCCTCGGCGTGCTGTTCGTCATCGGCGGCATCCTCATGCTCGCGAACCCGACCGAGAGCGCCGTCGTGATCGGCATCTTCCTCGGGGTGCTCATCGGGATCCTGTGGATCATCGAGGGCGCCGTGGCGCTCGCGCAGTCCGGGAGCTCGTCGTCGAGGGGATGGAGCATCTTCTTCGGCATCCTGAGCATCGTCGCCGGCATCGTGCTGCTCTTCTCGCCGTTCTGGGGCGCTGCGATCCTCTTCTGGGTCACGGGCATCGCGCTTATCGTGCTCGGAATCGTGCAGATCGTGCGCGCGTTCACGTTCGGCCGGGGGCTGCAGCTCTCGAGCTGACACCGCCGTCGCGGTGCGACGCGACAGGGCCGGTCGGAACGCATCCGACCGGCCCCGTTCACGTGCACGGGCCTATTGCTCCGGCGCGAATCCCGAGACGTCGCCGACGTACCGCGTGTGGTCGGCCGGGACCGGCTCGACGGCGGCGGCGGCGACCTCGGCGGCGAACTCCGCGACGTTGTAGAGCCGGCCCGCATCCTCCTTGCGCGCGGCGATGGCGCCGGGGTTCGCGCGCTCGAGCAGCGTGGCGGTGATCGTGCCCTCGATCATGTCGCCCGAGACCACGACGAACTCGACGCCCGCGGCCTCGAACTCGGGCAGCCTCGCCCGGAGCGCATCCTCGCCGGCGCGCTTGGAGAGGGCCACGGGCTCGTACTCGGGCATGGTCGGCGTGGTGCGGATGAAGTGCGCCTGGTGGCTGGTCACGAACACGATGCGCGCGCCGTCGGCGAGGTGGGGCAGGGCGTTGTCGACGACGTTCACCTGCGCATCGCGATTGAGGCGCATGGCGTAGTCCTCGCCCATTCCGGACTCCATGCCGCCCGACGCGTTGAGCACGAGCAGGTCGATCGGTCCGAACTCGGCGACGGCCTGCTCGAACATCGACTGCACCGACGCCGAGTCCGTCAGGTCTGCCCCCACCGCGAGTGCACGCCCGCCCGCCGCCGTGATCTCGCCCACGATCTTCTCGGCGCGCGGGGCCTTGCTGCGGTAGTTGATCACCACGGCGGCGCCGGCCTCGGCGAGGTAGCGGGCGGTGTCGGCGCCGATGCCGCGGGACGAGCCCGTGACGAGGGCGACGCGACCGTCGAGCGATCCGGGGGCGAGCGGGTTGGTCACGGTGGGCTCCTCCATGGTGCGGATGTCGGCGCACGCGGACGCGCCGCACCGAGACTACCAACTCCCCCATCCGCTCCCCCCGCGCTGCTAGGTTCGTGACGGGGTCCAGAAGGAGACGAAGTGGATGTGCTGACGCAGTACGCGTGGATCGCCTGGCTCGTGCTGATCCTCGTATTCGCCACGATCGAGGTGTTCACCCTCGAGATGACCTTCCTCATGCTCGCGCTCGGCAGTGTGGCCGGCCTGCTCTCGGGGCTGACGGGCATCCCCTGGTGGGCGCAGTTCATCGTCGCGGCGGTCGTGTCGATCGCGCTCATCCTGGTGCTGCGTCCGCCCCTGCTCAGGATGCTGCGGCGCGGGGCCGATCCGGCGCGCAGCAACATCGACGCGCTGATCGGCGCCGACGGCGCGGTGGTCCGTACGGTGACGGCGACCGGCGGCCAGGTCAAGCTGCAGAACGGCGATGTGTGGACGGCGCGGCTCTCGCCCATCACCGACCAGGCCGATGTCGCCGTGGGCGAGCACGTGCTCGTGACCGGCATCGACGGGGCGACGGCGGTCGTCGTCCCGGTGGAGAGGAGCACGGACGCGTGAGCGAGGTCGGACCCGTCATCACCCTGATCGTCGTCCTCGCGATCGCGATCTTCGCGATCGTGGTGATCGCACGGTCGATCCGGATCGTGCCGCAGGCCTACGCGGGCGTGGTCGAACGGCTCGGCCGCTACCACAAGACGCTCACCCCCGGCCTGAACATCCTCGTGCCCTTCATCGACCGGCTCCTGCCGCTCGTCGACATGCGAGAGCAGGTCGTCTCGTTCCCACCGCAGCCGGTGATCACCGAGGACAACCTGGTGGTCTCGATCGACACGGTCGTCTACTTCCAGGTGACCGACGCGCGTGCCGCGACCTACGAGATCAACAATTACCTCGGCGCCGTCGAGCAGCTCACGACCACGACGCTGCGCAACGTGGTCGGCGGGCTCAACCTCGAGGAGGCCCTGACCAGCCGCGACAACATCAACGGCCAGCTGCGCATCGTGCTCGACGAGGCCACCGGCAAGTGGGGCATCCGCGTGTCCCGGGTCGAACTCAAGGCGATCGACCCGCCCCTCTCCATCCAGGACTCGATGGAGAAGCAGATGCGCGCCGAGCGCGACCGCCGCGCCGCCATCCTGACCGCCGAGGGCACGAAGCAGTCGGCGATCCTCGAGGCCGAGGGATCCCGGCAGGCCGCGATCCTCAAGGCCGAGGGCGATGCGAAGGCGGCGGTGCTGCGCGCCCAGGGCGAGGCCGAGGCGATCCTCACGGTCTTCGACGCGATCCACAAGGGCGACCCCGACCCGAAGCTGCTCGGCTACCAGTACCTGCAGATGCTCCCGCAGCTCGCCGAGGGGGCGTCGAACAAGCTCTGGATCATCCCGAGCGAGCTCACCGAGGCGCTCAAGGGCATCGGCCGCGCGTTCACGCCCAACGGCGACGGCGCGTCCGGACCCGGCGGCATCGGCGGCTCGCGGCCCGGCGGGTCCGCCTGACCGACCCGGTGTCCTCGCACTGGTTCGACCCGCCCCGGCCGCGCGTGCTCGCGCACCGCGGTCTCGCGTTGCAGGTTCCCGAGAACACGCTCGCCGCGTTCGAGCACGCGGTGCGTGCCGGGGCCACGTACCTCGAGACCGACGTGCACGTCAGCGCCGACGGCGCGGCCGTGCTGGCGCACGACCCGACGCTCGAACGCGTCGCCGCGCGGCGCGATGCGGTCGCGAGCCTCCCGCTCGCCGAGCTCCGCCGGGTCGACCTGGGCGGCGGCCACGGCTACGGCACGCTCGACGAGCTGCTGCACGCCTTCCCCAGGGCGCGTCTGAACATCGACGTGAAGGCGGATGCCGCGGTCCCGGCCACGATCGAGGCGGTCCGGCGCGCGAATGCGGGCAGCCGCGTGCTGCTCACGTCGTTCTCCGATGCGCGCCGACGACGGCTCGTCGCCGGTGTCCCCGAGGCGGCCACGTCGGCCGGCCGCACGTCCGTGCTGCGGGCGCGCGCGGCATCCGTCACCCGCAACGCGGCGCTCATGCGACGCGCGACCGCCGGTGTGGGGGCGCTGCAGATCCCCGAGCGGATCGGGCGGATGGCGCTGCTCTCCCCCGCACTCATCGGTGCCGCTCACGAGGCGGGCGTCGAGGTGCACGTCTGGACCGTCAACGACGAGGCCGACATGCGGCGCCTGCTCGCGCTCGGAGTCGACGGACTGGTGACCGACCGGGTCGACCTGGCCTTGCGGGT
This sequence comes from Agromyces sp. NPDC029043, assembly GCF_055564615.1. Taxonomy (NCBI): domain Bacteria; kingdom Bacillati; phylum Actinomycetota; class Actinomycetes; order Micrococcales; family Microbacteriaceae; genus Agromyces; species Agromyces sp. NPDC029043. Next base: position 140,954 of record NZ_JBVHVX010000007.1, read on the forward strand.
GGCCGCGGAAAACTGAGAGTTCCCCGGCAAAACACCAGCCGGTGGAAAGAAGACGCCCAGCTTGATCGTTTATACCTGATGAACGATCGAGAGGAGTACGCCATGGCGGACCGGAGCCTTCGGGGCATGCGAATCGGCGCGCAGAGCCTGCAGAGCGAGGACGGCGTCGTCTTCGCCGACCGTGCCGAGTACACGTACCAGTGCGAGACGTGCGGTCGCGAGACCACGATGGTCTTCTCGACCGAGGCCGAGATCCCCGAGACGTGGGAGTGCCGTCACTGCGGCAACTCCGCGGTGCTCCTGGTCGACTCCAAGCCGGTCGAGATCGACCGTTCAGGCGAGAAGGTCGCCCGTACCCACTGGGACATGCTGCTCGAGCGCCGCACGCGCGCCGAGCTCGAGGAGATCCTGCAGGAGCGCCTCAACTACCTGCGCGCCCGGCGTGGGCAGCAGAAGATCGGCGCATAGCGCCGCCTCCCCGCCGACGCCCCGCCCGGACCGCTTCCGGCGCGGGGCGTTTCGTCTGCCCGGTGCGCGACCCGGTTCGACGGGCCCCGATGTCACCGGCGAGTGCTGCGCCTGGCCGACCGGACGCCGGCGAACACCAGACCCGCGATGCTTCCGAGTCCGATGAGCGTGGGGACGATTCCGCCGAGCACCACCGCGGGAGTGAAGCCCGTCCGGAGCTCGACGTCGGTGACCATCGCCCCCGCCTCGTAGGCGGGCAGGGACTCGACGGTCCGACCGCTCGGGTCGATGACCTGGCTCGTGCCGACCGTCGAGATGTTCACGATCGACCGGCCGGTCTCGATGGCTCGCAGGCGTGCGATCGCGAGCTGCTGCTGGTTCTCGTCGGTTCCCCGGAAATCGGCGTTGTTCGTCTGGAGCAGGTACACCTCCGCGCCGTCGCGCGCGCCCTCCCAGATCAGTCCGTCGTAGATCACGTCGAAGCAGATCGCCAGGCCCGCGACCGTGCCGCCGAGGTCGAACACCGGCGGTTCCGTACCCGGGGAGTACCCGCGCTGGATCAGCCCGGTGAGTTCGGGGGCGAGCGCGTCGTAGAACCAGCGGTCGGGGATGTACTCGCCGAACGGCACGGGATTCCGCTTCGAGAACCGGTCCACCGCGCCGTCGCCGGCCTCCCACTGCAGGGAGGTGTTGAAGAAGCGCTCCTCGTCGTCGACCGTCACGGTGTTGAGCACGACCGGCGCACCGACCCGTTCGCTCAGGTCGTCGAAGATCCGCGCGACCTCGTCGCTGCGCGTGGGATCGATGTCGGAGCCGCCCTCCGGCCAGAGCAGCACGTCGATGCCGGGCTCGTCGAGGATCGGCTCGGTCGCGGCGAGCTGCGCCTCGAGCACGTCGCCGGGCTCGCGTTCGTCGAAGTAGCCCGAGGGGCCGTTCCCCTGCACGCTCGCGACCCGGAACTCGCCGTTCGGCACGGTCTGCCACGCCGGCACGGCCGCGGCGACGACGAGCAGTGCGGCGACGGGGATCGCGGTGCGCAGGTCGCGCCATCCGCGTGCCCTGACCCACTCGATGACGCCGGCGACGATCGCGACCATCACGAACCCGAGGCCCGACGAGCCGACCCAGGAGGCCATCTCGGCGAACGGACTCTCGGACTGGCTCTGCGCGGCGCGCCCCCACGGAAATCCGCCATAGGGCAGCGTTCCGTTCGCGGTCTCCCGCAGGACCCAGAGACCCGCGACGAGCAGTGGCAGGAGCACGAGGCGCGCCCACCGGGAACGCGTCGCCCGCGGCATCCAGCGATACGCCAGCGCGATGAGCACCGCGCCGCCCGCGACGAAGAGCGACTCGAGGATCGAGAGCGCCAGCCACGGCACCGGGCCGAGGTACAGCGAGGTCCACGACACGTGCGTCAGGTAGAACGCGAGGCCGAACGCGAGGCCGATGTGGAAGGCCGCCCACGACGACCGGCCGATGAGGCTCACGAGCGCCATCGCGATGCCGGCGAACGCGAGCGGCCACACGTTCGCGCCCGGGAAGCCGAGATCGTAGACGAACCCGCCGAGCGCCGACACCAGCAGCGCGGCCCACAGCGGCATCAACGGTCGCGCCGGGTCGACGGCCGGCTCGGCCGTCGCGGCGTCGGGCTGCGGCGGTGCGGCGCTCACGCCGCCGCCCCGTACGCGACGACGCCGCGGCGCACCGCGTCGATCGCCGCGCGGGCGGTGGCGCCGAGCTCGGCGTCGGCGACGATCGACACCTGGTCGAGCAGGTCGATCACCTGCTTGGCGAGTCGCACGAAGTCGCCCGCGGCGAGCTCGGTGTCGGCCAGGATGACGCCGAGCCCGACTCCCCGCGCCCACGCGTGCATCGCGGAGGCGAGCGCGGGCGAGGGCTGCTCGCTGCCCGGCAGGCGGTGGTCGCGTTCCACGTCGTCGAGCTCGCTCCACGCGTCGGTCGTGCGCTCGAACGCCTCGCGGAACGGACCCTTGGGGAGCCGGAACTGCATGCCTCGCTCGTCGCGACGCGGCTCGTACACGAGCGATGCGGCCATCGCCGCGAGCGACGGCACGTCGAGACGGTCCCAGTACCCGCGACGGAGCGACTCCGCCACCAGCAGGTCGCGCTCGCCGTAGATGCGCTTGAGCGTTCGGCCCGCGGCCGTGGAGGCGAGCCCGCCCCGCCCGTCGGACTCGAGGTAGCCGAGCTCCTCGAGCACCTCGGCCACGCGGTCGAACCGCTTCGCGACCTGCCCGGTCCGCGTGCGGATCTGCCGTGAGAGGTCGTCGTGATCCTTCTTGAGGCGCCACCAGCGTTCGGCCCATCGCGCGTGCTGTTCGCGCTCCGCGCAGCCGTGGCACGGGTGGGCGCGCAGGCGTTTGCGCTCGGCGGCGAGCTCGCGCTGCATCCGCTCGCGCTGCGCATGCGTCGGATTGCCCTTGGCCTGCTGCCGTTCGAGATCGCCGATGCGCCGGCGCATCGCCGCGTACTCGCCGAAGTCACCGAGGTGGCAGGCCATCGCCTGCTCGTACCCGGCCATCGACTCCTCCTGCTTGCGCAGGGTGCGGGCGAGGTCGACCACGGCGCGATCGGCCTGGAACTGCGCGAACGAGAGCTCGAGGACCTGGCGGGTCCGTTCGCGGCCGAACTGGTCCACCAGGTTGACGGCCATGTTGTACGTGGGGCTGAAGCTCGAGTTGAGCGGATAGCTGCGCCGCGAGGCGAGCGAGGCGACCGCCTCGGGGTCGAGTCCGTCCATCCACTGGATGACCGAGTGGCCCTCGACGTCGATGCCGCGTCGCCCCGCACGGCCGGTCAACTGCGTGTACTCCCCCGGCGTGATCGGGACGCGCGCCTCGCCGTTGAACTTCTCGAGCTTCTCGAGCACCACCGACCGCGCGGGCATGTTCACGCCGAGCGCGAGCGTCTCGGTGGCGAAGACGACCTTCAGGAGCTTGCGCTGGAAGAGGTCCTCCACGGTCTCCTTGAACGTGGGCAGCATGCCCGCGTGGTGCGCGGCGACCCCGCGCTGCAGGCCCTCGAGCCACTCCCAGTACCCGAGCACCGCGAGGTCGTCGTCGCGCAGCAGGCGCGCGCGCTCCTCGACGATCGCGCGGATCTCGTCGCGCTCGGCCGCATCGGTGAGGCGGATGCCGCTGCGCAGCACCTGGAGCACCGCCTGGTCGCACCCGGCGCGCGAGAAGATGAAGACGATCGCCGGCAGCAGGTGCTTGCTCCGCAGCAGCTCGACCACGTCGGAGCGCTCGGCGCGTCCGCCGCCGGCCCCCGGCCCCGGGCCGTGGAACCGGCCGCGATCGCTGCCGCGGCGGCCGCGCTGCGATCGGCCCTGGATCGACCGGCCGCCGGCCCGTGCGAGCCGCTGCAGCTCGGGGTTGACCCGGTGCGTGGCGGCCTGACCCGACGAGTCGAAGAGGTCGACGAGCTTGGTGCCTACCAGGGCGTGCTGCTCGAGCGGCACCGGTCGCTGCTCCGAGACGATCACGTCGGTGTCGCCGCGCACCGCCTGCAACCAGTCGCCGAACTCCTCGGCGTTCGACACCGTCGCGCTGAGCGAGACCAGCCGCACCTGCTCCGGGAGGTGGATGATGACCTCCTCCCACACGGCCCCGCGGAACCGGTCGGCGAGGTAGTGCACCTCGTCCATGACCACGTACGCGAGGCGGTCGAGCAACGGCGAGTCGGCGTAGAGCATGTTGCGCAGCACCTCGGTGGTCATCACCACGATGCGTGCTCCGGAGTTGATGTTCGTGTCGCCCGTGAGCAGGCCCACGTTGCGTGCACCCCAGGTCTCGACGAACTCCTGGTACTTCTGGTTCGACAGCGCCTTGATCGGCGTCGTGTAGAAGACCTTCTCGTCTCCGGCCTGCATCGCGAGGTGCACTGCGAACTCGGCGACCACGGTCTTGCCCGCGCCCGTTGGGGCCGCCACGAGCACGCTCCGTCCCTGGTCGAGCGCCCCGCAGGCGGCGCGCTGGAACGGGTCGAGGTCGAAGGAGAGACCGGCGGCGAACTCCTGCAGCCTGGGCTGTCTGCGCTGCTGCCGTGAGAGCGCGTAGCGCTCCGCCGGTGAGAGGCTCATCACCCCTCCAGCCTAGACAGCCGTGCCGAACTCCAGTTCATTGCGCTTTGCCACGCGCCGGTCGTGCAGGTACGCGATGCCGTACGCGGCGAAGTACAGGCCGATCATCGGGATCGCCAGCATGAACATCGAGACCACGTCGGCCGACGGCGTCGCGAAGGCCGTGAACAGCACGATCACGAGGATGGCGATACGCCAGGACTTGATGATCGAGGCCGCGCTCAGGATGCCGGCGAAGTTCAGCAGCACGATGAACACGGGCACGACGAACGCGATGCCGATCGCCACGACGAGCTTCAGCACGAAGTCGATGTACTCCTTCGCCGTGAGCAGCGTCTCGGCGCCCTCGGGGACGAAGCCCGTCATGAGCTTGACGATGTTCGGCAGCACGAACCAGCCGGCCGCGCAGCCCGCGAAGAAGAGCGGGATGGCGGTCGCGAAGAACGCGAAGGTGTACTTGCGCTCGCGCGTGTTCAGCCCGGGCACGAGGAACGCGAAGACCTGGTAGAGCCACACCGGGGCCGAGATCACGATGCCCAGCGTGAACGCGATCTGCAGCCGCAGGTCGAACGCACTGGAGATCGTCGGGAAGATGATGCCCGTCGATGCCGCGTCGGTGCCCTGCTGCGCCTCGACCACGAGGTTGACCGGCTCCTGGATCGCCTGCCACACGAACGCGTCCGTGAGCCACCAGCCGACGGCCATGCCGACGACGATCGCGATCGCGGAGCGGAAGAGGCGCTTGCGCAGCTCGATGAGATGCGCGCCGAGCGACATCCGCTTCTCGCGGTTCTTCTCCCCGCGATCCTTCACCGCGGTCATGCGGGTCAGGCGCTCGGGCCGGAGTCCGTGCGCTTGGGCTGCTCGACCTGAGCGGGAGTCGTCGACGCGGGCGTCGCCGTCGCGGACGGAGCGGGCGCCTGGGCGGCCGGGGCATTTGCCGCCGTGCCGTCGGTCGCCTCGGCATCGCCGTCGGAACGGACCTCGGTCTTCAGGATCTTCATCGACTGGCCCAGGCTCCGCGCGAGCGCGGGAAGCTTCGGCGCACCGAACAGCAGCAGGATCACCAGGAGGATGATCAGCGCGTGCCAACCGGTGAAGGCGTTTCCAAACATAGGTGCTCGTCCATTCTGGCGGGATGGTGCGGCCAGTCTACCTGCTCGCGAGGAGTGCGGTTCTCACGCTTCGGTCACGCCGTCACGGGGCTCCGACGACGCCTCGCCGTAGCCCGCGAGCCCGGCCGCGGCCCACTCGGCGACGGCCGCGCGGGCCTCCGGCGGGGCGACGACCGTCACCAGCCCGGGCAGCCCCGCCACCAGCCGCTTCAGGCCGTGCACGTGCGCGAGCCGGAGGGTCACCCGGAGACGGCCCTCGACCTCGGTGGTCTTCGCGTCGGCGAGGTAGTCCGCGAGGAGCGGCAGCGTCGCCGGCGCGACGTCGACCACGACCTCGAGGTCGTCGGGCGATGCCTGGAAGAGCGTCTCGGGGATGGCGCGGCCCGAGTGGTCGGCGATCGCCTCATCGGTGACCTCGAGGGCGCTCATGCGGTCGACGCGGAAGTTCCGTACGTCCTCGCGCGTGTGGTCGTACGCCTGCAGGTACCAGTCGGCGCCGAGGGACGCGATCCGCAGCGGGTCGACGCGCCGGCGGCGTCGTTCGCCGCGCGCGTTCAGGTAGTCGAACTCCAGCCGGTGGCCGGATGCCACGGCGCGGCGCACCGTCGCGAGGGACTCGTCGGCCGACTCCTCGGCCACCGCGAGCCGGCTCGGCGCGGCCGACGCCCCGGCCCGCAGCTTCTCGGTCAGCGCCGCGAGCGAGGCGCTGCCCGCGTTCTCGGGAAGCGCGGAGAGGTACTGCAGGCCGGCGATGAGCGCGGCGGCCTCCCGCGCCGAGAGCCGCGGCGCGTCGTCGATCGCGACGTGGTGGACGATGACGATGACGTCGTCCTCCTCGAACGAGTCCCAGTCGATGTCGAAGAGGTCGTTGGGCTGGTAGGTGCCGGTCGCGCCGGGCAGGCCCGACGTGGCGATGAGCATCACCGCGTCGCGGATCTCCTGCTCGCCGACGCCGAAGTGCGCGGCGGCCTCGGCGACGTCGACGACGCGCTGCTCGAGCAGGTAGGGCACGAGCGAGAGCAGGAAGACCAGCTTGTCGGGGGCGCGCAGGCCCGCAGGCCGCCGCACGGACGGTCCGCTCATGCGGCGCCTCCCGCGCGATGCGCCGACGCGACCGCCTCGAGCCGCTCGCGCACCGCCTCGCGCAGGGCCGCGGGCGCGAGCACGCGCACCTCCGGCCCGTACGAGGCGAGCTCGTCGGCGAAGATCGCCGCATCGGTGTAGTGCAGGCGGATGACGCCGGCATCCTCGTCGGCCGTGACGGCGCGCTTGCCGAGGCGGACCTCGGCATCGGATCCGGCACGCACGGCGAGGTCGGCGGCGTTCGCGAGCCGGAGCTCCTGCAGGTCGGCGAGGACGCGGTCCTGGATGTCGGCGGGCGGCGGATCGAAGGGGGCGCCGGGCAGCGTCTGCACGTCGCCCACGATCCGGGAGAGCAGGAACGTCCGCCCCGCCGCCGCGTCGACGTCGCGTCCGTGCAGGTGCCACCGCCCCTCGTGCAGCACGACCGCGTACGGCTCCACCGTGCGGACGCGCGGCTCGCGCTCGCCGGGCTTGAGGTAGCGGAACCGCACGCGCTGGGGCTTGTCGAGGGCCTGCCGGATCGGCTCGAACGCGGCATCCCGCACCCGCAACCGCGGCGCGTACCCGATGACGGGCTCGCGCGGCTCGATGCCGAGGGAACGCAGCTTGGTGAGCGCCCGCTGCGAGTCGGCCGACAGCGACGCCTCGCGCCATACCTCGGCGGCCAGGCCGAGCAACGCGAGCTCGTCGGGCGTGAACCGCACGTCGACCGGCAGGTCGTACTCGCCCTTCGGGATGCGGTAGCGCAGTGCCTGGTTGTCGCCGGGGCGATCGGGCGACTCGACCGTCTCGAGCGGGATGCCGAGGTCGCGGATGTCATCCTTGTCGCGCTCGAACTGGCGCTCGAGGTTCGCGTTCCCGCCGCGCGCGTCGTAGCGCTCGGCGTAGCCGCGCACCGTCGACAGGATCTCGGACTTCAGCAGCCCGGTCTCGGTCGCGAGCAGCGCGAGGACGAGGCTGAACAGCCGGTCCTCGACCGGGATCCTCGGCTCCCCCGAGCGCTTGGATGACGCCACGTCAGCGATCATACTGAAGCGCCCGCGGCGGCACGGCGGCCGCCGGCCGTCACACCACGCCGAGGATGTCGATCACGAAGAACAGCGTGGCGTCGCCCGGGATGCTTCCGCTGCCCTGCTCGCCGTAGCCGTCCTCGGGCGAGACGACCACGCCCACCTGCGAACCGACGGGCTGCCCGATCACCGCCTCGGCGAAGCCCGGGATGACCTCCGAATCGGCGTCGTCGCTCACGACGAACGAGGCGGGACCGCCCTGCTCCCAGCTGGAGTCGAAGACGCTGTTGTCGTCCCAGAGGACGCCCGTGTAGTGCACGACGACGCGGTCGCCCGACTCGACCTCCTCGCCGTGGCCTCGCTTGAGGACCTCGACCTGGGTGGTCTCGAACGGCTCGTCGTCGGGGACGGTGATGCCGGGCCGGCCGTCGGGCGCGGTCACGACCGCGGGGAAGCCGTCGCGGGTGATCTGCGGCGCGCCGTTCGCCCGCGTGAGGAACGCCTTCTGCACGTCGAAGACGACGACGAGGCTGTCGTCGGGCCCGATGCCGAACGAGTCGTTGCCCTCCTCGCCGAACGCGTCGGCGGGCGGCACGACGGCGACGACGCGGGACCCCTCGCTCGCGCACGAGAGTCCCTTGCGCAGGCCCGCGAGCGTGTTCTGCCCGAGCAGCACGGGCAGCGCCTCCTCGTCGCCGAAGCCCTGCGGCGCTTGGATCTCCTCGCCCGTCGCGCCGTTGTACACCGCGAGGCCGACGAGCGCCTGCTGGCCCTCGACGAGGCGCTCGCCATCGCCCTCGATCACCTCGGTGCACTGCGTCGTCTCGGGGGTGAGCGGCGTCGGGAAGTCCACGCGCGGTGCCTCGCCGAAGTCGCCGGTCACCTCGATGAGGTCGGACGACGCGCCGGCGGTCGCCTCGGGCTCGGGCGCCGGAGCGGTGCAGCCGGTGAGCGTGACCGCGAGGGCGGTCGCGGTGGCCATGAGTGCGAGCGGGAGGCGCACGGATCCTCGTTTCGTCGGATGGAGCACGGGCGGCAGACAGCCTAGTCGGCGTCGGCGGGCGGGATGGTGGGTTCGGCGTCGTCGCCGCGCGAGGTGCGCGCCGCGGCATCCGCGGCCCGGGCCCGCTTGCGCAGGACCTTGTCGCTGACGTTGCGCTCGCCGAGCGCGCCGGGCGTCCAGGCTTCGACGTCCTCGTCGCTGAACTCGGTCTTCGACGGACGGCGCTTCAGCTCGGGCAGCACGCTGCCGGGTGCGAGCCGACGAGCGGTGAGGAGGAAGCCGGTGTGCGCGATCATCCGGTGGTCGGGCCGGACCGCGAGGCCCTGCACGTGCCATCCGCGCACCATGGTCTCGTTCGCCTGCGGTTCGGTGTACCAGCCGGTCGCCCGGATCGCCTCGGCCACGCGCGAGAGCTGCGTCACGGTCGCGACGTAGCAGAGCAGCACGCCGCCGGGCTTCAGCGCGGTCGAGACGACGTCGACGCACTCCCATGGGGCGAGCATGTCGAGCACGACGCGGTCGACCGTCGCGTCGGCGGCCTGCTCGGGGAGCGTCTCGGCGAGGTCGCCGAGCGTGATGGACCAGTTCGACGGGTCCTCGCCGTGGAACGTCGCCACGTTGCCGCGCGCGACCGACGCGAACTCCTCACGGCGCTCGAACGAGAGCAGGCGCCCCGTCGGGCCGATCGCGCGGAGCAGCCAGAGCGACAGCGCCCCCGACCCGACCCCGGCCTCGACGACCGTCGCCCCCGGGAACACGTCGGCCTGCGCGAGGATCTGGGCGGCGTCCTTCGGATAGACGATCGCGGCGCCGCGCGGCATCGACATCACGAAGTCGCTGAGCAGCGGCCGCAGCGCGAGGTACTCGACGCCGACCGCGTTCGCGACGACCGAGCCGTCGGGCAGGCCGATCAGGTCGTCGTGCGCGATCGGGCCCTTGTGCGAATGGAAGACCCTGCCCGGTTCGAGCGTGATCGTGTGCAGGCGCCCCTTGGGGCCCGTGAGCTGCACGCGGTCGCCCGTGCGGAACGGCCCGCTCGCCTCCCCGCGGATCACGCGCGTTCCCAGACGGATGCCGCGACCTCGACGACGTCGTCGAGTGAACGGCCGTCGAGGGTCGGCCACACCACGTGCGACGGCGCCTCGTCGAGCGGCAGCATGTGCGGCACGCCGATCGAGACGGCGCCCGCGGACATCGCCGCGGCCAGTCCCGTCGGCGAGTCCTCGATCGCGACGCAGTCGGCGATGTCGACCCCGAGACGCCCGGCGGCGGCGAGGTACGGCTCGGGATGCGGCTTCGGCGCGGCGACCTCGTCGCCCGTCACGAGCTCGTCGAACGCCGCGAACGGGATGGCGCCGACGATGTCCTGCGCCATCGAGCGGACGGACATGGTGACGAGGGCGGTCGGGATGCCCGCATCGCGCACCGACTTCAGCAGCGCCTGCGCGCCCGGCTGCCACGGCACGCCGTGCTGCGCGAGCTGCTCGCGCACGCGCTCGGTGAGCCGCTGCACGATCTCGTCGGCGGGCAGGTCGACTCCCGCGCGCTGGAACACCGCTGCGGCATCCCACAGGCCCGCGCCGACGACCTGCAGCGCGTCCTGTTCGGTCCACGTGCCCCCGAACTCGCGGATGAGCTCGATCTCGGCCTTCATCCAGTACGGCTCGGTGTCGACGAGGGTGCCGTCCATGTCCCAGAGGACGGCGGCGGGGAGGCGCTTGGTCACAACGGGCGATTCTATCCGCACCGCCTATTGTGGAGGTGAGCCCGGAGGTCCCGGGTTCGGGAAGCGGGGCGAACCGAGTGCAGCATCCGACCGGGTTCGAGGGCGGACGACTCCTCATCGTGGCGTTCGAGGGCTGGAACGACGCAGGCGAGTCGGCCACCGGTGCAGCCAGGCTGCTGGCCGAGCGGCTGGGCCTCGTCGAGATCGCAGCGGTCGATCCCGAGCTGTACTTCGACTACCAGTTCACGCGTCCGACCATCCAGGCCGACGACGACGGCGTCCGCCGGCTCACGTGGCCGGGTGCCGCGATCCTCGGCCCGAGCGGCATGCCGCCCGCCGACGACGACGAGGTCGTCACGGGTCCCGGCGCCGACACGCTGCACGTGCTCCTGGGCGCCGAGCCGGCGCGCACGTGGAAGGGCTTCGCGGCCGAGCTCATCGACGCGGCGCTCTCGGCCGACATCGAGGGCATCGTGCTGCTCGGCGCGATGCTCGCCGACGCACCCCACACGCGGCCGCTCGCCGTCTTCGCCTCGAGCGAGAACCCCGAGGTGCGCGCCGCGCTCGGGGTCGAGCGATCCACGTACGAGGGGCCCGTCGGCATCCTCTCGGTCATCGCCGACCAGGCCGAGCGGGTCGGCATCCCGACCGTGTCGCTCTGGGCCTCGGTTCCGCACTACGTGCACAACGCGCCGTCCCCGAAGGCCGTGCTCGCGCTGCTCGGCAAGGTCGAGGAGCTCACCGGCCTCAGCATCCCGCGCGGCTCGCTCGAGGATGAGGCGCAGCAGTGGGAGGCGAGCGTCGACGCGCTCGCGGCCGACGACGAGGAGATGGCCGGCTACATCCAGCAGCTCGAGCAGGCGCGCGACGCGGTCGACGCGCCGCAGGCCTCGGGCGAGGCGATCGCGCAGGAGTTCGAGCGGTACCTCCGCCGACGCGGCGACCAGCCCGGCGGCGGGCCGTGGCGTCCGCGCGACGTCGGCTGAGCCATCCGCTCGCCTCGGCCGCGGCGCCTGCCGCGGATCAGTACGGCTCGAGGACGCCGGCGCCGAGCAGGATGAAGATCGTGACGCCGAGCGCGATCCGGTAGATCACGAACGGCAGGAAGCTGTGCCGCGAGATCCACTTCATGAAGACCGCGATGATGAGGATGGCGACGCCGAACGCGACGGCGGTCGCGACCGCCGTCTCGAGCGGACCGTAGACCGCGGGCTCGCCCATGCTCTTGAACAGCTGGAAGAAGCCCGATCCGAACACCGCGGGGATCGCGAGCAGGAACGCGTACCGCGCCGCCGCCGCGCGCTCGTAGCCGAGCAGGAGGCCCATCGTGATCGTGCCGCCCGAACGCGAGACGCCCGGGATGAGGGCGAGCGACTGTGCGAGCCCGAAGTACAGGCCGTGGGGGTAGGTGAGGTCCTCCAGCTTGCGGCGCTTCGCGCCCGCCCAGTCGGCGAGGCCGAGCACGACGCCGAAGACGACGAGCATCGTCGCCACGATGTACAGCGAGCGGAACGTCGTCTCGATCTGGTCCTGGAAGAGCAGGCCGAGCACGACGATCGGGATCGAGCCGATGATGATGAGCCAGCCCATGCGCGCGTCGGGGTCGCTGTGCGGGATCCTCCCGCGGATCGCCCGGAACCAGTGGCTGATGATGCGCACGATGTCGCGCCAGAAGAAGACCACGACTGCGGTCTCGGTTCCGAGCTGCGTGATGGCCGTGAACGCCGCCCCCGGGTCGGCCGCGTTGGGCAGGAACTCGCCGAGGATGCGCAGGTGCGCGCTCGAGGAGATCGGCAGGAACTCGGTCAGTCCCTGCACGAGGCCGAGGATGATGGCTTCGAACAACGGCGAATCGCCTTCCCGCCCTCCGGCACGGCGGAGGGCATCGGACCGTCGTGGTCGGGCTGGGGGTGGACCGCGCAGCTCAGTACGCGAGGAGCAGGTCGCGCAGGACCTGCCTACCGAAGACTAGTGCGTCGAGCGGCACGCGCTCGTCCACGCCGTGGAACATCGAGGGGAAGTCGATCCCCTCGGGCAGCCGCAACGGGGCGAAGCCGTATCCCGAGATGCCGAGCCGGGACAGCGACTTGTTGTCGGTCCCGCCGCTCAGCAGGTACGGGAAGACGTTCGCTTCGGCGTCGTGCGCCCGCAGGGCGGTCGTCACCGCGTCGACGAGCGGGCCGTGCGTCGGCGCCTCGAGCCCGACGTCGCGGTGCACGATCTGGATCTCGATGTCGGGTCCGATGAGCTCGCGGATCTCGGCGAGCACCGCATCCTCCTCGCCGGGCAGCGTGCGGATGTCGACGAGCGCCTCCGCACGATCGGGGATCACGTTGTGCTTGTAGCCGGCGTCGAGGAGGGTCGGGTTCGAGGTCGTGCGCAGGGTCGCCGTGATGAACCCCGATGCGGAGCCGGTCGCCATCGCGAGCTCGTCGGGCGCGGCCTGCTCGGGGTCGACGCCGAGCGCGGCGGCGATCGCGGCGAGCAGCTCGCGCGTCGTCCCGGTCAGTCGCACGGGCCATTCGCGGCGGCCGATCTTCGCGATGGCCTCGGCGAGCGTCGTGACCGCGTTCTCGCGGACGAGCCGGGAGCCGTGCGCGGCTCGACCGTGCGCGACCAGTCGGACCCAGACGAGGGACTTCTCCCCCGTCTGCAGGAGGTACGCGCGCGTGCCGCCGACCGTGATCGAGTAGCCGCCGACCTCGCTGATCGCCTCGGTCGCGCCGGCGAACAGCTCGGGATGCTCGTCGACCATCCAGCTCGCGCCGTACAGGCCGCCGGCCTCCTCGTCGGCGAAGAACGCCACGACGAGCTCGCGTTCGGGCAGTCGGCCTGCGGCGAGGATGTCGCCGACCGCGGTGAGGATCATGGCATCCATGTCCTTCATGTCGACCGCGCCGCGCCCCCAGAGCATGCCGTCGCGGATCTCGCCGGCGAACGGGTCGACGCTCCAGTTGCGGGGATCGGCCGGCACGACGTCGAGATGGCCGTGCAGCACCAGCGCGGGCTTGTCGGGATTCGCGCCGGGGACGCGCGCGACGACGTTCGCGCGACGCGGCGCCGATTCGTGGAGCACGGGCTCCAGGCCCATCGCCCGCAGGCGGGCCTCGACGTACTCGGCGGCCTCGCGCTCGCCGTTCGAGCGGCCCTCGCCGTGGTTGGTCGTGTCGAACCGGATGAGGTCGCGCGCGATGACCGCGGTCTCGTCGAGGACGGCCTCGGACGGCTCGGCGGCCGCCGCGGCGGGGGGTCGTGCGTCGGTCGGGGTCGTCTCGGCCATGCGCTCCACCGTAGCGCCGGGGCGTGGTCGGTGGGCCCGGAAAAGCGTGCTAATGTCTTCTACGGCCGCCGAGCGATCGGGGGCTGAGACAACGCGCGGGTGGCGGAAATGGCAGACGCGCTAGCTTGAGGTGCTAGTGCCCTAACGGGCGTGGGGGTTCAAGTCCCCCCTCGCGCACGCGTTGTCGAGAAGGCCGGATCTTCGGATCCGGCCTTCTCGCGTTTCCGGGGTTGCGTGGCGTTTCTCAGGCGTTATCCGGCGGGTCGCCGTCATCGACGGCGTGTTCGCCTGAGATGCGTGTGGATCCGGCGCGTCCGACCTGAGAAACGAACTCGAGGAGGGGGCCGGCGGACGGGCGACCCCCGGTCGGGGGCGTGGACGCGTGGCATCCGCGACTTGCCGTATTCGAACATGTGTTCGAACATTGAGTGGTGACGATGACCGCTCCCCGACCAGCACCGGCCGCTTCCCCGCCGGCTGCGGAGCCGGGTGCGGAGCCGGGTGCGCGGCTCGAGCGCGTCGAAGCGCTGCAGGCGCGCATCCGCGGCATGCAGGCCACCAGACTCGACTCGCGAGCGGTGCCCACGCATCCGGCGCTCGCCTCGGTGCTGCCCGGCGGCGCGCTGCGCGAGGGCGCGGTCGTGCAGGTCGAGGGGTCGGTCACGCTGCTCATGGCCGCGCTCGCCGGGCCGTCGCAGAGCGGCCGATGGGTCGCGGTCGCGGGCATCCCCGAGTTCGGCGTCGAGGCGGCAGCGCGGTTCGGCATCGACCTCGAGCGGCTCGTGCTCGTGCCCGACCCCGGCCGGCAGTGGCTCACAGTCGCGGCGGCGCTCGCCGACGTCATCCCGGTGGTCGCGGTTCGACCCGTCGGCCGGCTCGCGCCCGCCGAGGCGTCGCGGTTCACGGCCAGGCTCCGCCAGCGGGGCGCGCTGCTGCTCGTCGACGGCGACTGGCCGGGCAGCGACGCACGGCTCGAGCTCGAGCAGAGCGACTGGAGCGGACTGGAGCACGGGCACGGGCACCTGGCCGAGCGCGAGGTCGTCGTCCGGGTCACGGGGCGCGGCGAGGTCGGCCGGGGCAGCCGGCGCCGCCTGCGGCTGCCCGCGGGCGATCTGGGGTTCGCCGCGGTCGACGAGGTCGGCGCGATGGAGCGCGACGCGACATCCGCCACCTTCGACGCAGCTGCAGGCGGCCTCGTGCACCGGCCCGATTTCGCGGCGAGGGCGTCGTGAGCACGGCCGTGCGCACCATCGTGCTCTGGTGCCCCGACTGGCCGGTGCTCGCCGCGTGCCGCGAGGCGGGCATCGACTCGGCGGCGCCGGTCGCGCTCACCGAGGCGGGGCTCGTCCACTCGTGCTCGGCGGCGGCCCGGCGCGACGGCGTCGCGCGGGGGCTGCGGCTCCGCGAGGCGCAGTACCGCTCGACCTCGCTCACGGTGCTCGAGTACGACGCGGCGCTCGACCATCGCGCGTTCGAGCCGGTCGTGCGCGGCATCGAGGCGATCGTGCCGGGCGTGCAGGTGCTTCGGCCGGGCACGCTGGCGATGCGGGCACGGGGCCCGGCCCGGTACTACGGCGGTGAGGATGCCGCGGCGCGGGCGCTGCTCGAGGCCGCCGCGGGGCTCGGGGTGGTGGGCGCCCGGGTGGGCGTGGCAGACGGTCCGTTCGCGGCCGAGCAGGCGGCGCGTGCCGCCGCGGCAGGCCGACCCGGCACGGCGGTGCACGTGGTGCCGGCCGGCGGGGCGGCCGCGTTCCTCGCACCGCTGCCCGTCGCGCTCGTGGTCGACGCGCGCACCGCGACGCTGCTGCACCGGCTCGGCGTGCGCACGCTCGGCGAGTTCGCGGCGCTGCCCGACGACGACGTCCGGCGACGGTTCGGCGCGGCGGGCGCGTTCGCGCACGACCGCGCCGCGGGGCGCGAGCAGTCGCGCGTCGCCCCGCGCACTCCCCCGCCCGACTTCGAGGTCGAGCAGCACTTCGAGCCGCCGCTCGACCGCATCGACCAGCTCGCGTTCGCGTTCCGTGTGCGGGCCGAGGAGTTCATCGAGCGCATGCGGGCCGTGCGGCTGGTGTGCACCGGCATCCGCGTCGAGCTCGACGACGAACGCGGCGGGCACTCGAGCCGCAGCTGGCTGCACCCGCACTGGTTCACGCCCGCCGACGTGGTCGACCGGGTGCGCTGGCAGCTGCAGGGCGCGGGCACGGTCGATGCGGGGCTCGATTCCCCCGTCGTGCGGCTGCGCGTGGTGCCCGAGCGCGTCGACTCGACGGGCAACCACGAGCAGGGCCTCTGGGGCGGCGGGCCCGACGAGCGCGTGCATCACGGGCTGACCCGCGTGCAGAGCATGCTCGGCCACGAGGGGGTCGTGACCGCGGCGATCGGCGGCGGGCGCATGCTCGCCGACCGGCAGGTCCTCGTGCCGTGGGGCGACCGCGCCCCCGAGCGCGGCTCAGCCGACGCGCCGTGGCCGGGGAGCCTGCCCGCGCTCGCGCCGGCCAGCGTGTTCCGCGAGCGGCTTCCGGTCGCGCTCGTCGACGCGGGCGGCACGGCCGTGGCGGTCGATGCGCGCGGCGCGATCTCGGCGGCGCCCGCCTCGTTCGCGGTCGGCGCTGCCGGGCGGGCCGCGCCCGCGGCCGTGCGCGCGTGGGCGGGTCCGTGGCCCGTGGTGGAGCGCTGGTGGGATGCCGAGCGCGCCCGCCGCGTGCACCGGTTCCAGGTCGTCGACCACGACGGCTGCGCATGGCTCCTGGTCCGCGACGCCGACGGCTGGTGGGCCGAGGCGAGGTACGACTGATGGGCTGGAACAACCCCGAGATCCCGTGGTCCGAGCTCGAGCGGCGGCTCTCCGACCGGCAGCGGCCGAGCGCCTCGAAGGTCGTGGCCGACGGCGGCGACAGCCCGGGGTGGAGCCGGAAGCGACATCCGTACCGCCCGTCCCAGACCGCCGACGAGCGACCCGCCGGGCCCGTCGTGCCGTACGCCGAGCTGCACGCGCACTCGACGTTCAGCTTCCTCGACGGCGCGTCGGGGCCAGAGCGGCTGGTCGAGGAGGCGCACCGGCTCGGCCTCACCGGCATCGCCATCACCGACCACGACGGCTTCTACGGCGTGGTGCGCTTCGCCGAGGCCGCCGAGTCGTACCCCGAGCTCGACACGGTGTTCGGCGCCGAGCTGTCGTTCGGGCTCACCGAGCCGCAGATGGGGGCGGCCGACCCCGAGGGCGACCACCTGCTGGTGCTCGCCGCGCGCGAGGAGGGCTACCATCGGCTCGCGTCGGCGATCACCGCTGGCCAGCTCGCGGGCGGCGAGAAGGGTCGCCCCACGTACTCGCTCGAGGAGCTCGCCGCGCGCGCCGACGGACACTGGGTGGTCTCCACGGGGTGCCGCAAGGGCGCCGTGCGTCGGGCGCTCGCCGGCGAGGGCGGTACGGATGCCGCGCGGCGCGAGCTCGACCGGCTCGTCGCGCTGTTCGGCCGCGACCAGGTGGTCGTCGAGCTCACCGACCACGGCGACCCGCTCGACCAGGTCCGCAACGACGCGCTCGCCCAGCTCGCGACCCGCGCGCGCCTGCCCGTGCTCGCGACGAATGCCGTGCACTACGCGACGCCGGGCGAGCACCGGCTCGCGTCGGCGCTCGCGGCGGTGCGGGCCCGGCGCAGCCTCGACGAGCTCGACGGCTGGCTGCCGGCCTCCGATGGGCTGCACCTGCGCTCGGGCGCCGAGATGCTCGCGCGGTTCGACCGCTACCCCGGCGCCGTCGCCCACTCCGTGACCCTCGCGCGCGACCTGACGTTCCGGCTCCGCAGCGCGCGGCCGAAGCTGCCCCGGCAAGAGGTGCCCGAAGGGCACACGCCCATGTCGTGGCTGCGCGAGCTCGTCTGGCGCGGCGCCGAGCGACGCTACCCGGGCGTACCCGACTCCGTGCGCGACCGGCTCGCGAAGGAGCTCGACGTGATCGAGCAGAAGGACTTCCCCGGCTACTTCCTCATCGTGCACGACCTCGTGCAGGAGGCGCGCCGCCGCGGCATCCTCTGCCAGGGTCGCGGGTCGGCGGCGAACTCGGCGGTCTGCTACGTGCTCGACATCACCGGCGTCGACTCGATCTTCTACGAGCTGCCGTTCGAGCGGTTCCTGTCGTCGCTGCGCGACGAGGAGCCCGACATCGACGTCGACTTCGACTCCGACCGGCGCGAGGAGATCATCCAGTACGTCTACGGCAAGTACGGCCGGCACAACGCCGCGCAGGTCGCGAACGTGATCAGCTACCGGCCGAAGGGCGCCGTGCGCGACATGGCGAAGGCGCTCGGCTACTCGACCGGTCAGCAGGATGCGTGGTCGCGCCAGGTCGAGCGCTGGGGCGCGGTGGTCGAGACGCAGGACCATGACATCCCGGAGGCCGTCGTCGAGCTCGCCGAGCAGCTGCTGACGTTCCCGCGCCACCTCGGCATCCACTCCGGCGGCATGGTGCTCACCGACCGTCCCGTCGGCGAGGTCTGCCCGATCGAGCACGCGCGCATGGAGAACCGCACCGTGCTGCAGTGGGACAAGGACGACTGCGCGTGGATGGGCCTCGTGAAGTTCGACCTGCTCGGGCTGGGCATGCTCGCGGCGCTGCAGTACACGTTCGACCTCGTGCGCGAGCACACGGGCGAGCACTGGGAGCTCGCGACGATCCCGAAGGAGGAGCCCGCGGTCTACGACATGCTCTGCCGCGCCGACTCGATCGGCGTGTTCCAGGTCGAGTCGCGCGCGCAGATGGGCACGCTCCCCCGGCTCAAGCCGCGCTGCTTCTACGACCTCGTCGTCGAGATCGCGCTCATCCGTCCGGGTCCGGTGCAGGGCGGCGCGGTGCACCCGTACATCCGTCGGCGCACGGGCGAGGAGCCGGTCTCGTACCTGCATCCCAAGCTCGAGCCCGTGCTGCGGCGCACGCTGGGCGTGCCGCTGTTCCAGGAGCAGCTCATGCAGATGGCCGTCGCGGTGGGCGACTGCGACGCGGCCGACGCAGACCTGCTGCGCCGGGCGATGGGTTCCAAGCGCGGCGTCGAGAAGATCGAGAAGCTGCGCGCGAAGCTCTACGCCGGCATGGAGCGCAACGGCATCGCGCCCGACGTGGCCGACGCGATCTACGAGAAAATCGAGGCGTTCGCGAACTTCGGCTTCGCCGAGAGCCACGCCATCAGCTTCGGGCTGCTCGTCTACGCGAGCTCGTGGCTGAAGCTGCACTACCCGGCGGCGTTCCTCGCGGCGCTGCTGCGCGCGCAGCCGATGGGGTTCTACTCGCCGCACACGCTCACGGCCGACGCGCGCCGGCACGGCGTCGAGCTGCTCCGACCCGACCTCGCGCGATCGGGTGTGAACGCCGGGCTCGAACCGCGCGAGGCGGACGGCCCCGATGAGCCGGCGACGGATGCCGCGGCGGGGGCGAGCGGCATCCGTCGCCACACCGGCATGCCGGCGTGCGCCGACGCGACGCAGCCGCCCGTCGGCGAGTTCCATCGCGACGCGCCCGACCGCTCGGCGGAGCACCGTCGCGACGGCGCGTTCGCCGTGCGGCTCGGCCTCGCCGACGTCACCTCGATCGGCGCGAAGGTCGCCGAGCGCATCGTCGCCGAACGCGAGCAGCACGGTCCGTACCGCGACATGGCCGACCTGTCGCGCCGAGCCGACCTCGATGCGACGCAGCTCGAGGCGCTCGCGGCGGCCGGCGCGTTCGAGTGCTTCGATCTCGCGCCCCGGCAGGCGTTGTGGCTCGCCGGCGAGGCAGCGCAGGATCGTGCCGACTACCTGCCGGGCGCGGTCGTCGTCGTGCAGCCGCCGCTCCTGCCGATGCTGAACGATGCCGAGCAGGTCGTGTACGACCTCTGGGCGACGGGCATCTCCCCCGACGACCACCCGATCCGGCACGTGCGCGACCGCCTCGATGCCCGCGGGGTCGTGCGCATCGACCTGCTCCGCGAGGCCGAGTCGGGTCGGCGCCTCGAGGTCGGCGGCGTGGTCACGCACCGTCAGCGCCCGGCCACCGCGAGCGGCATCACGTTCATGAACCTCGAGGACGAGTCGGGGACGCTCAACGTGATCGCGAGCGTCGGCGTCTGGACGAGGTACCGCCGCATCGCGCGCGAGGCGCCCGCGATGGTCGTCCGCGGCATCCTCGAACGCTCGAGCGAGGGCGTCGTCAACCTCGTCGCCGACCGGTTCGAGCCCCTCACGGTGTCGACGACGAACCGATCGCGCGACTTCCGCTGACGTGCCGGGCGCCGCGGCATCCGCTCGGCGGTACGCTGAGTGCGACCCGGGCGAACGGTGCGGAGCGCACCGCGGCAAGGGGGTGCGTCATGGCCGAAACGGCACGGGCGCCGTTGTTCACCCGCTCGTTCGTCGCCCTGACGATCGCCGACCTGGCCTACTTCACCGCCGCGGGGGTGTCGATCTTCGCCCTCCCGCTGTACGTGACCGGGCCCCTCCGCCATGACGAGGTCGCGGCGGGTTTCGCCTTCGGCGTGTTCGCGGTCTCCGCGCTGGTGCTCCGGCCGTTCGCCGGGCGGCTGACCGACCGCATCGGCCGGCGTCCGCTCCTCGTCGGCGGCGCACTGCTCGCCGCGGCATGCCTCGCTCTCACCGCCGTCGCCGCCGACCTGGTGACGATCATCGTCCTGCGCCTGGCCGCGGGCGTCGCCGAGGCCGCGTTCTTCGTCGCCGGCTTCGCCGCCCTTGCCGACATCGCCCCGGTCGAGCGCATCGGCGAGGCCCTGTCGTACAACTCGCTCGGCCTCTACCTCGGCATCGCGCTGGGGCCGCTCCTCGGCGAGGTGCTGCTCGAGAACCTCGGCTACCCGGCGACGTGGCTCGGCGCCGCCGCGCTCGCGCTCGTCACGGCCGTGCTCGTGCTCGTCATCGGCGAGACGAGCTCGACGCGCACCGAACGGGGTGAACCGTTCCGCATCGTGCACCGGCCATCGATCCCGGCGTCGATCGGCTTCCTCACCTCGCTCGCCGCCATCGGGGGATTCCTCGCCTTCGCGTCGCTGCACGCGACCCGGGTCGGGATCGCCGACCCGAGCCTCGCACTGTTCGCCTACGGGGCCATCGTGGTCGCCTGCCGCATCGCCTTCGCCCGGGTTCCCGACCGACTGCCATCGCTGCCGCTGGGCGCCGCGGCCCTCGCGACGATCGGCACCGGCCTGGTGCTCGCGGCGGTCTGGCCGGATCCATCGGGGGTCTTCGCGGGCATCGCCGTCATCGCCGTCGGCGTCAGCTTCAGCACACCGGCGTTCTTCTCGGCGATCTTCGCCACGGCCGGCCCGGCGGAACGCGGCATCGCCTCGGGCACCGCGAGCGCGGCGATCGACCTCGGACTCGGAATCGGACCGATCCTGCTCGGCTTCGTCGCCGCACCGTACGGCATCCCGTGGGCGTTCGCACTCGCCGCGGGCGTCGCGTTCGCGGGGTCGGCGTGGATGGTGCTGCTCACGCGCCGCCGTGCGGTGCCTCGACCAGCGGTCGAGTAGCCCACGAGCGCGTCGCACCCGCTGGTCGAGGAGCGCCACAGCGCTTCGAGACCACGCCGTGTCGCCCGGTCGCACGAACCCGGCTCGGTTAGCCTCGTCCGGTGCCTCCCGCGACCAACGATCGATTCGGCCCCGACCGCTACGGCGGCGACGTGCTCGCCGGCGACTGGCGGGCCGCCGGGCGCCGCACCATCCCGGACGTCCCGGCGACCCGTGACCTCGTCGTCGAGCTCGCAGCCGACGGCTACTGCGGCGCGGTCGTCGCGGTCGAGAAGCAGACCGTGACCCTCGAGGACCGCCATGGCCGCACGCGCATGTTCCCGCTCGGCACCGGCTTCCTGGTCGACGGCGAGCCGGTCCGGCTCACCGCACCCACGCCGTCGGCGCCGCAGGGCCGGCTGCGCACCGCATCGGGTTCGTTCGCGACCGCCTCCGGCCCGGCGAAGGTCGCCGTGCCCAGCCGGATCTTCGTCGAGGGCCGACACGACGCCGAGCTGGTGGAGAAGATCTGGGGCGCCGACCTGCGGGTCGAGGGGGTGGTGGTCGAGTACCTCGAGGGTGTCGACGTGCTCGGCGAGGTGCTCGACGACTTCCGTCCCGGGCCCGGACGCCGCGTCGGCGTGCTCGTGGACCACCTCATCCCGGGCTCGAAGGAGCAGCGGATCGCCGACGCCGTCATGCGCGGTCGGCACCGCGGACACGTGCTCGTCGTGGGGCACCCGTACGTCGACATCTGGCAGGCGGTGAAGCCCGCGCGGCTCGGCCGCGACGCGTGGCCCACCATCCCCCGGGGCACCCCGTGGAAGCACGGCATCTGCGCCGCGTTCGGCTGGCCGCACGAGGAGCAGGCCGACATCGCGCGCGCCTGGCAGCGCATCCTCGGCCGGGTGCGCGGCTACGGCGACCTCGAACCGGCCCTGCTCGGCCGGGTCGAGGAGCTCATCGACTTCGTGACCGCGCCGGCCGAGTCATCCGTCGGCTGAACGGCGCCCGAGCGACCCGCCACGCCCTCAGATGGAGAAGCCGCCGTCGGAGGTGATGAGCTGGCCGGTGATCCAGCGCGCCTCCGGCGACACCAGGAACCGGACGAGCCGCGCCGCGTCGTCGGGCGTGCCGAGCCGCCCGGTCGGCTGCCGCTCGGCGAGGAGCCTGCGCGTCGGCTCGTCCATCCATCCGGTGTCGACGGGTCCGGGGTTGACGAGGTTCGCCGTCATGCCGAGCCGGGCGAGCTCGCCGGCCGACGCGACGACGATGCGGTCGAGCGCGCCCTTGCTCGCGCCGTACGGCATGTTGCCCACCACGTGGTCGCTCGTGAGCGCGACGACCCGCCCGCCACCGTCGGGCAGCTGCCGGGCGACCGCGCGGATCAGCAGCCACGCTGCTCGCGCGTTCACGGCGAAATGCCGGTCGAAGCTCTCGACCGAGGTGCTGAGGATGCCGCTGTCGACGCTCTCGGAGTGCGCCAGCACGAGCGCGCCGACCGGGCCGAGCACGCTCGAGGCCTCCTCGACGATGCGGTCGGGCGCCTCGGGGCGCGCCAGGTCGGCCTCGATCGGGAGGGCTCGTGCTCCGGCCGCCTCGAGATCGCGGGCGAGCGTGACCGGGTCGGCGTCGGGCTCGCCCCCGAACGACATGCGCCGCTCGTAGTCGCGCCAGTACGTGAATGCGACGTCCCAGCCGTCGGCAGCGAGGCCGAGGACGATCGCCGCGGCGATGCCGTTGCGCCGGCCTGCGCCGGTGACGAGGGCGACCGGTCGGGACATGTGACGGGCTCCTATCCGATGGTGGTGCCGAAGGCGAGGCCGAGGAGGTACGTGACGGCCGCCGCGCCGAGCCCGATCGCGAGCTGTCGCAGCGCGCGCTTGAGCGGCGACGCGCCGGAGAGCAGGCCCACGGTCGCTCCGGTGAGCAGGAGGGCGAGGCTCACGAGCACCGTCGCGGTGACGATGGCGGCGGTGCCCGACATCCCGATCAGCCAGGGCAGCACCGGGATCAGCGCGCCCGACGCGAAGAAGAGGAAGCTCGAGATCGCCGCGCTCATGCCCGTGCCGACGGCCTCGTCGTCGTGGTCGACCGTGCCGATCGCGTCGGTCGGTGCCTGCCGCCGCTCGGCCGCCTGCACGCGCGCGATCACGAGGGCGGCCTGGTCGATGGCCTCGTCCTCGGCCATGCCGCGAGCACGGTAGACGAGCGCCAGCTCGTTCGCGTCGATGTCGAGGTCGCCGAGCGCCTCGCGGGCGGTGGGATCGGGGGCGGATGCCTCGAGCAGCTCGCGTTGCGAACAAACCGAGACGTACTCCCCCGCGCCCATCGACAGCGCACCGGCGAGCAGGCCGGCGATGCCCGTGAACAGCACGACGGGGGCGGGGACGCCGGTGGCGCCGATGCCGAGCACGAGCGCGAGGTTGGAGACGAGCCCGTCGTTGGCGCCGAACACCGCGGCACGGAAGGTTCCCGCGAGCCGGCGCCGGCCACGCGCCGCGAGCCCGCGCACGACCTCGCCGTGGATGCGCTCGTCCGCCGCCATCGCCGCGGTCGCGTGCGGGTCGCTCGAGTAGGGCGAGCGAGCCTCGGCGCGCTGGGCGAGCGCGAGCACGAAGATCGACCCGAATGTGCGGGCGAGTGCCGCGAGCACGCGCGTTCGGACATCCGCACGCGGGATACCGGTGTCGTCCCCGTCGAGGAGGGCGAGCCAGTGGGCCTCGTGGCGGCCCTCGGCGGCCGCGAGCGCGAGCAGGATCGCGCGCTCCTCGCCGTCGCGGCGCGCCGCGAGTTCGCGGTAGACGGCGGCCTCGGCGCGCTCGGCGGCGAGGTACCGCTTCCAGCGGGCGCGGTCGGCCGGGGTGCCCAGGGGCTGCTCGGTGGTCATGTCGGCTCCATCGGGTCGCGGGCGGCCCGTCGCGATCCCGTCGGCTCCGGCGCCCGCCTCGTCGCGTTCGGCCCCGCGGGGCCCCCGAAAGGCTAGCGGCACGGATGGCGCGCACACGCGCCGAGCGGCCGGATTGGCAGCATTTCGGAGTGCCGAACGCGGCCGGCCGCGCCGGCCCGCCGGTCAGCCGACGAGCTGCTGCCAGCCGTCGCCGTCGACGTGCTCGAAGATCAGGTTCGTCTCGGTGTGGGCGACCGCGGGGTGGCCCGTGAGGTGCGCGAGCACGAACTCCCGCAGCTCCTCGGCGTCGCGCGCGGCGACGTGGAGGAGGTAGTCCTCGGCGCCGGCCATGTGGAACACGCCGAGCACGCCGGGCAGGTGGGGCACCGCGTTGCGGAACGCGTCGATCTCGGAGCGGTCGTGCTTGACGAGCCGGATCGCGATCAGCGCCTGCAGGGAGACGCCGAGCGAGGCGAGGTCGACGTCGACGCGGTACCCGCGGACCGTTCCGAGCGTCTGCAATCGGCGGAGGCGCAGCGACACGGTCGACTCGGCGACGCCGACCTCGGCCGCGAGTGCGGCGCCCGACGCGCGGGCGTTCTTCGACAGGGCGGCGAGCAGCGACCGGTCGACGCGATCGAGTTCGGGTTTCTGCACCATGACTCGCTTCCCTTTCATATGACTACGAAGATTCTGCGCCCGCAGAGCAAGAAGTGCAAGACTCTGCATGCGGACTTGAAAAACGTCACAGATTCTGCTTCATTGCTCGCATGCTGACAACGACGTCGAACCTCGAGACCCGTGCCGTCCATGCTGGGATGGCGGGAGTGCGCGAGCAGGGCTCCCACGTCCCCACGATCGATCTTTCCACGACGAACCCGCTCGGCGACGTCGAGAACGGCGGCCTGTCCTACGAGGCGCTCGCCACCGGCGGCTCGCTGGGCGACGACCGCTCGGCGGTGTACCAGCGACTGTGGCACCCGGGCGTCGCCCGGTTCGAGACCGCGCTCGCCGACCTCGAAGGTGCGGAGGGGGCCGTCGCCTTCGGCAGCGGGATGGCGGCGCTCGCGGCCACGCTGATCGCGACGGCCTCCGCGGGGACTCCGCACGTCGTCGCGGTGCGGCCGCTCTACGGCGGCACCGACCACGTGCTCGAGGGCGGGCTGCTCGGCACCGAGGTGACGTGGACCGACGTCGACGGCATCGCGAGCGCCATCCGCCCCGACACCGGCCTCGTGATCGTCGAGACCCCCGCGAACCCGACGCTCGAGCTCGTCGACCTGCGCACGGTGGCGGATGCCGCGGGGCGCGTGCCGCTCCTGGTCGACAATACCTTCGCGACGCCCGTGCTGCAGCGCCCGATCGAGCACGGCGCGACGCTCGTGCTCCACAGCGCGACCAAGTATCTCGGTGGGCACGGCGACGCGATGGGCGGCGTCGTCGCCGGCCCGACCGGATGGGTCGAGCGCCTCCGCCGCGTCCGCGCGCTCACCGGCGGCCTGCTGCACCCGATGGGCGCCTACCTCCTGCATCGCGGCATCCGCACCCTCCCGGTTCGCGTTCGCGCGCAGCAGGAGACGGCGGCCGAGCTGGCTCTTCGCCTGCAGGCCCACCCCGCGGTCGCGCGAGTCCGGTATCCCGGCCTGCCCGGCCAGGACCCGCAGGGCCTCATCGGCCGGCAGCTCGCAGGTCCGGGCTCGATCATCGCGGTCGAACTCGCCGGGGGCTTCGATGCCGCCTGCCGGTTCACCGAGGCGTGCGAGCTCGTGACGCACGCGGTCTCGCTCGGCGGCGTCGACTCGCTCGTGCAGCACCCCGCCTCGCTCACCCACCGACCGGTCGCGGCCCACGCCAAGCCCCACGCGGGCGTCGTGCGCCTCTCGATCGGGCTCGAGCACGTCGAGGACCTCACCGCCGACCTCATGGCCGCGCTCGACGCGGCAGCGGAACCCCGGGACCTCGGTCGTTCGCACGAACCCGCGGCACCGGCGACGGTCGACGCGGCGAGCTGAGCCGCGCGGCATCGAGGGCGCGCCGACGGTTCAGCGCCCGGACAGGCGCTTGCGCAGCAACTCGATGCGCGACTGCAGCTGCGTTACGGTCGCCTGCGCGACCTCGGGGCCGCCGCACGCGCGCCGGAGTTCGGCGTGCACGAGCGAGTGCGCCTGCCCGTTCTGCCGGGCGTACAGGCCGACGAGGCTGTTGAGCAGCGTCCGCTGCTCCTTGAGGGTGCGGTAGAGCGCGACCGGCTCGGCCGAGCCCGCCGCCGCGTCGCCGTGGGCGTCGGCGCCGTCGGTCGCCGCGGCGTGCTTGCGCCGGTCGGCGGCGCGGCGCGCCTGCCGCGCCTGCCGGTGTCGCAGCAGCTCGGAGACCTGCTCGGGCTCGAGGATGCCGGGGATGCCGATGAAGTCGAGCTCCTCGTCGCTGCCGGGCTCGGCGAACGTGCCGAACTCGGTTCCGTCGTAGACGACGCGGTCGAAGTTCGCGTCGGACCCGAGGGCCTGCCAGGTGAACTCGGCCTCGAGCTCGTCGGAGCCCTTCTCCTCGCGATTGGCAGACTCGAGCAGGCCGTCGTCGAGGCCGGGGTCGTTGTCGCCGTCGCCGGAGCGGCGGTCGAGCGCGTGGTCGCGCTGCCGCTCGAGCTCGGACGCGAGCGCCATGAGGACCGGCACGTTGGGGAGGAAGACCGACGCGGTCTCGCCGCGACGGCGGGCGCGCACGAACCGCCCGATCGCCTGCGCGAAGAACAGCGGCGTCGACGAGCTCGTGGCGTAGACGCCCACGGCGAGGCGCGGCACGTCGACCCCCTCGGACACCATGCGGACCGCCACCATCCACCGGCTCGTGCCGTTCGAGAACTCCTCGATGCGCGCGGAGGCCTCCTTCTCGTCGGAGAGCACCACGGTGACCTTCTCGCCGCAGACGCCCTCGAGGATCTCGGCATAGGCGCGCGCGACGGACTGGTCGGTGGCGATGACCAGCCCCCCGGCATCCGGGATCGCATGCCGCACCTCGGTGAGGCGCCGGTCGGCGGCCTGCAGCACCGACGGGATCCACTCGCCCGTCGGTTCGAGTGCGGTGCGCCACGCGGCCGAGTGGATGTCCTTCGTCGCATCCTCGCCGAGGCGCGCCTCCATCTCGTCGCCCGCCTTCGTGCGCCAGCGCATGCTGCCCGCGTAGACCATGAAGATCACGGGTCGAACGACGCCGTCTGCGAGCGCGCGGCCGTAGCCGTAGTCGTAGTCGGTGCTCGAGACGCGGATGCCCTGCGCGTCGGGCTCGTAGTGCACGAAGGGGATCGGCGCGGTGTCGCTGCGGAACGGCGTGCCCGTCAGCGAGAGGCGCCGGATGGCGGGTTCGAAGGCCTCGCGGATGGCGTCGCCCCACGAGAGCGTGTCACCGCCGTGGTGCACCTCGTCGAGGATCACGAGCGTGCGACCCGACAGGGTCAGCTCGCGATGCAGCGCGGGCCGCACGGCGACCTGCGCGTACGTCACGGCGACGCCGTGGTAATGGCGTGCGCTGCGCCCGTGCGCGTTGCGGAACCCGGGATCGAGCCGGATGCCGACGCGCGCCGCGGCATCGGCCCACTGCCGCTTCAGGTGGTCGGTCGGGGCGACCACGGTGATGCGGTCGATCGTGCGACGGGCGCGCAGCTCGGCCGCGAGCCGCAGCGCGAACGTCGTCTTGCCTGCGCCCGGGGTCGCAGCCGCGAGGAAGTCGCGCGGCTCGGTCGCGAAGTAGCGGTCGAGCGCCTCGGCCTGCCACGCGCGCAGCTTCGATGCGGTACCCCAGGGCGCACGGGCCGGGAACGACGGTGAGAGGTGCTCGGCGGCCGAGGTGCCAGGCAGGTGCTGGCCGGAGGGGGTCGCTGTGCTCACTGGATGGGAGGCTACCCGAGCCGGCTGACACATGACCACTCGGCTGGCTGTGCACAATGGAGGGATGGTGACCCAACAGCATCCGTGGTCGCGATACGTCGCGATCGGCGACTCGTTCACCGAGGGCATCGGCGATCCCGAGCCCGGGGTGCCCGGCGGCCACCGGGGCTGGGCCGACCGCGTCGCCGAGGTGCTCTCGCAGGGCGCCGATGACTTCGCGTACGCGAACCTCGCCATCCGCGGGAGGCTCATCCAGCAGATCATCGACGAGCAGATCGAGCCGGCGCTCGAGCTGCGACCCGACCTCGTCACGATCTCCGCGGGCGGCAACGACGTCATCCGGCCCCGCACCGACCCCGACGAGATCTCGGCGCGCTTCGAGTACGCGATCGAGCGGCTCTCGCGCGACCGCGCGACCATCGTGCTCTTCACCGGCGTCGACGTCGGCTTCTCCCCGGTGTTCCGCGGCATCCGCGGCAAGGTCGCCATCTACAACGAGAACCTCCGCGCGATCGCGCAGAAGCACGACTGCATCGTCGCCGACCAGTGGGCGCTCGCCGAGATCCAGGACCAGCGCATGTGGGACCGCGATCGCCTGCACCTGAACGCGCTCGGTCATCACGAGGTGGCGCGGATGGTGCTGCGCGCGCTGAACGTCGAGAACGACCTCGAGCCGATGAAGCCCGAGCCCCTGCCCCAGCACTCCTGGCGGCAGGCCCGCACGCAGGACCTCTCGTGGGCGCGCGAGTACCTGGTCCCCTGGGTCATCCGGCGAATCAGGCACCAGTCCTCGGGCGACCTCGTCACCGCGAAGCGGCCGGACGCCGGGCCCTACGCGGCGCGCGTCGGCGATGACGCCACGGAGCCATCCGCGCCCTGAACACGACCGCGTCGCGCGCTCTTCCGAGCGAGGATTGGGTAGCCCCAATTGGGGGGTGTTGTCCACGAACGAGGATCGCGACTACATTTCCCAGAACCCCGCACCGCCGAGCAGGAATGCTCCCGGCGAGCGTCACCCCCCGAAGCCGCTAGCCGCAAGATCCGGCCGACCCGAAATCCGCCGGGATGTGTCACCCCTAGACGCGGAGTCCCACAATGCCCGCCCTCGCGCGCCGGCGGCGCGCCGGGCGCCCCGGTGCCATCGCCGCGGCGCTCGCCGTGCTCACGCTCGTCGCCACAGGCGCTGCCGGCCTGCCCACCACCGCCGACGCCGCCCCCGACAACCTGGTCGCGAACCCGTCCCTCGAGGCGGGCGCGTCCTGGCCCGACTGCTTCTCGCCGAGCGGCTGGGGCACCAAGCCGACCTGGTCGGCCAGCCCCGGTCGCACCGGAGCCCGCTCGATCTCGCTCACGATCTCGGGCTACCGGAAGGGCGATCGCAAGCTCATGCAGAGCGAGACGGCCGCGTGCGCGCCCATCGTGACGCCCGGGCGCAGCTACACGATGGAGGTCTGGTACCACTCCACCGCCTCGGTGACCCTCACCGCGTTCCGCTTGACCGCCGCCGGATGGAGCCACTGGGGCGACTTCGGCACATTCCCCCCGACGCCCGGATGGACCCCGGCGACGGCCACCACGCCGCCGATCCCGGATGGCACCGACCGGCTCGTCTTCGGCCTGTCGCTGGCCGCGAACGGCACCGTCACGACCGACGACTACTCGCTCGTCGACTCCCGACCGCCATCGCCGCCCGACGAGCCCGCGAACCTCGTCGTGAATCCGCACCTTGCCCAGGGCGACGTGGTCCCGAGCTGCTTCCAGGTGGGCGGCTGGGGTCAGCACACGGCGACCCGTGCCATCACGACCGACCTGCCCGCCTGGGCGCCGGCCGGCGCGCGATCGTTCACGATCGAGATGTCCGGCAGGCTCTCCGGCGACCTCAAGCTCCTCCAGTCGGAGGCCGCCGGCTGCGCACCCACCGTCGTGCCCGGCGGCCGCTACGTCGTCGCCGTCGACTACCGGTCCACGTCGCCTGCGAACGGGCTGACGGTCTTCGCGCACACGCCGCTCGGCTGGTCGTACTGGACCGACGTGGCCGCGCTGCCCGCGACTACGGGGTGGACGACGGCCACCGCCCAGCTCCCGCCGATCCCGGCCGACGTGGACCGCATCTCGTTCGGCGTCTCGGTCTCCGCCGACGGGGTGCTCGCCACGACGGGCTACTCCCTCACGGCGAGGCCGGTCGACCCCGACCCGACCCCGGAACCGGAGCCCACCGACCCCGCGGCGGCGGGCGCCTGGGAGGTCCTGGCCGCGGAGATGCCGCTCCGCACGGTCCACACGACACTGCTCCACGACGGGCGCCTGCTGCTCGTCGCCGGTTCCGGCAACGACGGTCGCCAGTTCGCCGCCGGCACGTTCCGCGCGGCCGTGTGGGATCCGGCGACCGACGCGTTCGAGGAGATCCCGGTTCCGTACGACATGTTCTGCGCGGGCCACGTGACCCTTCCCGACGGCAAGGTGCTGCTGGCCGGCGGCACGGAGGCCTACCCCGCGGAGACGCAGGGACCGAACACGTTCCGGGGCTCGAAGCGGAGCTACTACTTCGATCCTGCTGACGACGCCTTCCACGCGACCGGGGACATGGCCGGCGCCCACTGGTACCCGTCCCTCACCAAGCTCGGCGACGGCGACGTCTGGGCTGCCGGAGGACTCGACGAGAAGGCCGAGGGAACCGTTCTGACGGAGATCTTCGACACGTCGCAGCTGCGATGGCTGAGTTCCGGCGAGGTCCCGCAGACGTGGAGCTTCTGGGGCACGTATCCCCACATGTACCTCCTCGACGACGGCATGCTCTTCTACGCCGGCGGCCACACGTTCGGCAACGGCCTGCCCGGGACGGGTGCCTCGCTGTACGACTGGAGGACCGCGCGGATCTGGGATGTGCCGGGGCTTCGCCAGAAGGACCTGCGCGACGCGGCCGGTTCCGTGCTGCTGCCGCCCGCGCAGGATCAGCGGGTCATGATCGTCGGTGGAGGCAACACCGACACGAACCTCCCGGCGATCGCCCTCGTCGACCTGATCGACCTCTCGCAGCCCGCGCCGGCCTACGTACCCGGGCCCGACCTCCCCGGGCCGGGCAAGGCGTACGTCAACCTGCTGAACCTGCCCGATCGCACCGTGCTGGCCGCGAACGGCGCCCGTTACAACCGGGCCGGCGACGTGCACACGGCCGCCGTCTACGACCCGACGGCGAACACGTGGCGCAGCGTGGCCGCCGACCCGATCGGACGGAACTACCACTCGAGCGCGATCCTGCTGCCCGACGGTCGCGTCGCCGTGCTCGGGTCGAACCCCGCCGACAACACCTTCGAGCACCGGATCTCGCTGTACTCGCCGCCGTACCTCTTCCGCGGAGCGCGCCCGGCGATCGAGTCGGTGCCGGCCGCCGCCACCTACGGCGAGGTCGTCGAGCTCCGCGTCACGGGAGAGGTCGTCTCGGCGGCGCTGATGCCGCCCATGTCGGCGACGCACCAGACCGACACGAACGCCCGGCTCGTCGACCTGCCCATCACGGGCACGGGAGGCGTGCGGACGGCGCAGATCCCGCTCGATCCGGACCTGGTGCCCCCGGGCCCGTACATGCTCACGGTGCTCGACGCCGCCGGCGTCCCGAGCTCCGCCAAGTGGGTGTGGATCTCGTGACCCGGCCACCGTCCCGACGCGCTCGCGGCCTCGTCGCCGCGGTGGTGCTCCCGGTCCTCCTGGTGATCGCCGCGGTCGCCTTCTGGCCCCGGCCGGCGACCGAGGCGGGCCCTCCGGTGCTCTCGGCGCACCACGCGGGCCTCGCGCCGACGTCGGCCGCGCAGCATCCCGCACCGACGCGGATTCCGGCGCCCACTCCGCCCACCCAGTCGATCGACGGACCGCCGCCGGGCTCCGTCCCGCTCGCCCCACCGCCCGACTCCCCCGTCGGTGGCGAACCCGGCACGACGCTCGCCGACGCCGCATCCGACGCGTCGACGACGACGCGGAACGGTGCCGAGGAGCTCGGTGCGCCGCGCGACCCGGTCGATCCGTCGGACGTCGTCCCCGGCGACCGCGCCCTCGGCGGCTGCCTCGCCGCGTACGGCGAGGACGGTCAGTGCCTGAGCGCCGTGCCGCCCAGCCTGGCCGGGCACGCCGAGGAGATGCGCGCCGCCGGCCGCGACCCTGCCGCGATGGCGCATCCATGGACCTGCGGCGAGGTGCGCACCTACTTCCCCGACGGGATCGCGCTCCGCGAACCCGGAACCGATCCCCTGCGACTGGACTCCGACGGCGACGCTGTTGCCTGCGGAGCCGGTGACTGACCCGAACCCGAATCGAGATGCCATGCTCGTCGCCTCGCTCCTGCTGATCGCGTTCTCGCTGCTGCTGCTCGCGCTGTCCGTGTCGACGCTCTACGTCGCCACGTACGCGTGGTGGGACCCGAAGCGGCGGGATCGCACGGCCTACCCGCTCGACGCCGGAACCCCCGAACTGAGCTTCTCGCTGATCATGCCGTGCCGCATGGAGCAGGAGTCCGTCATGCGTGCGACCCTCGATCGCCTGCTGGGCCAGTCCCATCCCGACCTCGAGGTGATCATCTCGGTCGGCCACGACGACCCGCAGACCGTCGACATCGCCGAACGCCTCGCCGCCGAGCACGGCGACCGGGTCCGCGTGAGCGTGGACCACGGCGAGCGGAAGAACAAGCCGAAGCAGCTGAACACCGCCCTGCGGCTGTGCCGCAAGGAGATCGTGGGCGTCTTCGATGCCGAGTCGATCGCGGCGCGCGACCTGCTCGCGAACATCGACGCGAGCTTCCGGGCCACGGGCGCGGACGCGGTGCAGGGCGCCGTGCAGCTCGTCAACTACCGCGACAGCTGGTTCGCCCTGCGCAACTGCCTCGAGTACTTCGTCTGGTTCCGGTCCCGTCTGCACGTGCACGCGGAGCTCGGGTTCATCCCGCTCGGCGGGAACACCGTCTTCATCCGCCGCGACCTGCTCGAATCGATCGGCGGGTGGGATGACGGATGCCTCGCCGAGGACTGCGAGCTGGGCGTGCGCCTCTCCACGCTCGGGCGCAAGATCGTGGTCGCGTACTCGCCCGAGCTGGTCACGCGCGAGGAGACCCCGGATTCGGTCGCGGCGCTCATCCGCCAGCGCACCCGCTGGTCGCTCGGCTTCATGCAGGTCTACGCGAAGGGCGTCTGGCGCCGGCTCGGGACCGTCGGGGAGCGCCTGACGGCGCGGTGGACGCTGACGCAGCAGCACTTCATGGCCCTGACCGGAATCGCCATCCCGGTCTCGATCGCGCTCGCGATCGCGGGCGACTTCTCGCTGCCGGTCACGCTGATCGCCTACCTGCCCCTCATCACCACGATGGGCACCGTCGCGATCGAGGCGTGCATGCTGTGGGAGTTCGGCCGGGATCACGGCTTCGCGATCCGCCCCCTCGACTACCTCCGCCTCGCCCTGGGCACTCCGGCGTACCAGGCGGTGCTGGCCATCGCCGCGGTGCGCGCGTACGCGAAGTTCCGGATCGGCGACTTCCGCTGGGAGAAGACGGATCATTCCGGAAGCCACCTCGGCTACCTCGGCGCGGAGACGTCGCCATGACGATCACGACGCCCGCTCCGGGAGGCATCCGGACGCCGGAACCATTGCGGATACCGCGTCGCGCCGTCGAGCGGATGCTCGCCTCGCCCGACGCGATCGCCGTCCTGTCGCTCGTGGTGACGGCCTCCGTGGTCGGGTGCTGGAACGTCACTGATGCGCCGGCATTCCAGGACGACGAGGGCACCTACACGGCACAGGCGGTCGCAGTCCAGCGCGGCGACCTCGCGCCCTACACCTACTGGTACGACCACCCGCCGTTCGGCTGGGTGCAGCTGGCCGCCCTCGCCTGGCTCCCCCAGCTCCTCGGCGTCGGCGACGGCACCGACATCGAGGCCATGCGGGTCGCCATGGCCGTCTTCTCGGTCGCCTCGTGCGTGCTGGTCTACCTCGTGTGCCGGCGGGTCGGCACGCGACGGTCGTTCTCGGTGATCGCCGCGCTGACGTACGCCCTGTCGCCGCTGTCCCTCGAGCTCGGTCGCCAGGTCTTCCTGGACCGCATCGCGACGACATGGCTGCTCCTCGCGTTCTGGCTCGCGCTCTCGCCCCGGCGCGCCCTGTGGCCGCACATCGCGGCCGGCGTCGCGGCCGCGATCGCACTGCTGTCGAAGCTCACCGCCGCGGCGTTCGGTCCGGCGCTGCTCGTCGCCCTCCTCGATCGCGGGGCGTGGCGGGGCCGGGCCTTCTCCGTCGTCGGCTTCCTCGCCCTCGGCGCGCTCACCTTCGCCGTGTACCCCCTCATGGCGGCCCTGCGCGGCGAGCTCTTCTCCGGCCCAGACCATGTGTCGCTGCAGGACGCCGTGGCCTACCAGTTCTTCGCCCGACCCGGATCGGGCTGGATCTGGGAACAGGGCTCGCATCGGTCGGAACTCCTGGCGAGCTGGGTCGCCGCCGACGCGTACCTCATACTCGGCGGGGCGCTCGCCGCACTGGTCTGCCTCACCGCTCGGCGCACGCGGTGGATCGCGGTCGCCGTCGGGTGCTGGGCCGTCCCGATGGTCGCGAGCCGGGGCTACCTCCCGGCCATGTACGTGATCGGTGTGCTGCCGTTCCTCGCGATCGCGATCGGCGCGGCCGCCGAACGCGTCTGGGACCGACTGCAGGGACTCATCCACCACCGGGCGCCCGGTGCCCGGGTCTCCGGGCCGATGCTCGTCACCGCCGTGCTCGCGACGACCGTGGTGCTGGTGCCGGCCGCGAGCTCGCTCGAGCGGGATGTGCAGCTGGTCGCCCGCGACGCGAACGCCGACTGGCATCGCACGCTCGATTGGGCCGCCGCGAACATCCCGCACGACGCGGTCACGCTCGTGCCGTACTCGATGTGGCACGACCTCGACGAACGCGGATGGCACGATCCGTGGACGCTCATCGCGCTCGAGAAGGTCGACCTCGACTCCGAGTTCGACCAGCACCATCCGGGCGGATGGCGCGAGATCGAGTGGATCGTCGACGGGCCGACCGTCCGTCCCAACATCGAGAACCTCGACCTCGAGGAGGCCGGGCGCGCCTACGCCGCCTCGGAGGTCGTGCAGACCTTCGGTGCGTGGAGCATCCGACGGGTGCTCGATGCCCCGGCGACCGACGGCGGCTGATCGCCGCTCCATCCGGATGGAGACCGCAATGAGCGTCACCGTGATCGTGCCGACCTTCAACGAGGCACCGAACGTCGAGGAACTCGTGCGCAGGATCGACGCCGCCGCCGGCGACCTGGACGCCGACGTCCTCTTCGTCGACGACTCGACGGACGACACGCCGGCGACTATCGCCCGGGTCGCCGAGGCGAGCCGGCTGCCCGTGCGGTTGCTGCACCGCGAGGATCCGCTGGGAGGCCTGAGCGGAGCCGTGGTCGCCGGCATCGAGCAGACCTCGAGCGAGTGGTGCCTCGTCATGGACGGCGACCTCCAGCATCCGCCCGAGTTGATCCCCGTGCTGCTCGAGACCGGACGCGCGACCGCCGCGGACGTGGTCGTCGCGTCCCGTCACACCCCGGGCGGGAGCAGCGCCGGCCTGAGCGGCTGGGTGCGCCGAAGCGTCTCCAGCTGTTCGATCCTGCTCACGCGTGCGATGTTCCCCAACCGCCTGCGCAACTGCACCGACCCCATGACGGGATTCTTCGCGTTCCGGCGGGACGCCGTCGCCCTCGACCGGCTGCACCCCGAGGGCTTCAAGATCCTGCTGGAGATCCTCGCGCGGCACCGGTTGCGCGTCGTGGAGGAGCCGTTCGTGTTCGGCCGGCGCCACGCCGGCGAGTCGAAGGCCGACCTGAGGCAGGGCCTCCGGTTCGTCCACCAGCTGGCGGCGCTGCGATTCGGGCGGATGTCGCGGTTCGCGGCCATCGGCGCCGTGGGCGCCGTCGTCAACCTCCTGCTCATGGCGGCGATCGTGGCGATGGGCGTCGGCTACCTGGCCGCAGCGGTCGTCGCCGCGATCGCGACGATCATCATGAACTTCGCGCTGCAGGAGCGGTTCGTCTTCCGCGACCTCCGGAACGAGGGGCGCACGACGTGGAACCGCTTCGCGCACTCGTTCGCCTACAACGCCGCCGACTCGGCAGCGAGGCTGCCGGTGCTGTGGTGGCTCGTCGAGGCGGCGTCGCTGCACAGCGTGGTGGCCCAGGGAGCCACCCTGGTGGCGGCCTTCCTGCTGCGGTTCGCGTTCCACTCGCGGATCGTCTACCGACCGCGGCGTACCACGCCGGTCAGCCCGTTGCTGGCTTCGGCGCGGTGGCCGCTCCCCGGTCGCTCCAGATCGCCGTCCGGCGTGGATGGAGTCGACTGAGTCGGCGGGCGGCCGGTCGTCGGGTCACCGGTCGCGCGCCGCCTCCAAACGGTGGGAGGGTCGCAGGACGGCCCTCCCATCGGCTGCCCCGCGACGCGCCGCGATCCGGATGCGCTCACGCGGCGCTCGTCACCTCAGCGACGAGGCGTCGAGCGCGCCGGGGTTCGTCAGGCGCCACCAGGCGCCCGGGTCGTCGACGGTGCCGTCGAGCACGAGCGGCACCTCGACGAGCTGCGTGCCGGCGGTGACGACCGCGGTGCCGACGGCTGCGCCATCGGCAGCCAGCGTGATCGGGTCGGCCTC
Source organism: Agromyces sp. NPDC029043 (assembly GCF_055564615.1). Taxonomy (NCBI): domain Bacteria; kingdom Bacillati; phylum Actinomycetota; class Actinomycetes; order Micrococcales; family Microbacteriaceae; genus Agromyces; species Agromyces sp. NPDC029043. Next base: position 177,663 of record NZ_JBVHVX010000007.1, read on the forward strand.
GACGGCGACGTCGACCGGCGTGTCCGACCAGACGGTGACGGTGGCGCCCTCGGCCGTGATCGCCGTCGCGGTGTCGCCCCAGGGCGTGACGTACGTCGCGACCTCGGTGCCGGCCTCGATCGCGACGACCTCGCGGAAGCCGGGCGCGATCGTGTCGATCATCTCGGCGATCGCCTGCCGCACGGCCGGGTGGTTCGCGCCGCCGAGCACGACGCCGACGATCGTGACCGACGACGAACCGACCGCGACGTCGGCGGAGAACAGCAGGTTCGCCGCGTCATCCGTCGTGCCGGTCTTGATGCCGTCGACGCCGTGCGAGCCGAGGAGCTTGTTCGAGTTCTCGAGCACCCCGAGCTCGGGGATGTCGACGCGCTGCGTCGCGACGATCTCGGCGAGCGTCGGATCCTGCAGCGCGAGCTCGCCGAGCCGGACCAGGTCGGCCGCGGTCGCGACGTTCTGCAGCGACAGCCCGCTCGGGTCTGCGATGCGCAGCGAGCCGAGGCCGTTCTCGGCCGCCCAGGCGTTCGCCCGGGCAACGTACGCGTCGATCGAGCCGAACCCCCAGATCGCCAGGGAGTTCGCGTAGTTGTTGCCTGAGGGCAGCATCATCGCCTCGAGGCTCTCGCGCAGGCTCAGCGTCGCGCCCTCGGCGACGCGCGCGACCGAGCCGTTCTGGGCGATCATGTCCCAGTAGATCGCGACGTCGGCCGCCGTGTACGCGACGTCGGGGCCGCCCTCGCCCGCCGGGATCGGCTGCTCCTCGAGCAGCACGAGCGCGGTGACGACCTTCGCGATGCTCGCGATCGGCATGGACGTGGTGTCGTTGCCGCTCGCGAGCGCACCGTCGAAGCCGACCGCTCCCACGGCCCACGCGCCGAACTCGGGCTGGTCGACGACCTGCGCGGCCGCGACGACGGGGGCGGGATCGCGGACTGACGGGGCGGCGACCGGGATCGGCGCGTTCAGGGTGGTCGTGGCGTACGCGCCGCCGCCCACGAGGCCTGCGAGCAGCATGCCGAGCGTCCCGAATACGACGATCCGGCGGCGGCGGTACACGCGCGCGGAGGGCCGAGGCGGGGCCGCCGGCGGCGCGGGCGGAGCGGGATCGAGCGTGCGGGACATCCCCAGCAGGATACCGAGCGGACCTATGCGAGCGCGTACAACGCCACGGCAGCGGCGGCGGCGACATTGAGCGAATCGACGCCGTGGGCCATGGGGATGGTCACGACGGTATCGGCGGCGGCGAGCGCCTGGCGCGAGAGGCCGTCGCCCTCGGCGCCGAGCACGAGCGCGAGGCGCTCGGGCGGGTCGGCCGCGAGCGCACGCAGCGTGACCGCGCCGTCGGCGAGCGCGAGCGCCGCGACCCCGAACCCACGGGCGGTGAGCAGCTCGCGAGCGGCGGCCCACTCCGGCAGGCGCGTCCACGGCACCTGGAACACGGTGCCCATGCTGACCCGCACGCTGCGGCGGTACAGCGGGTCGGCGCAGCGCGGCGTGACGAGCACGGCGTCGGCGCCGAGCGCGGCGACGGATCTGAAGATGGCGCCGACGTTGGTGTGGTCGACGATGTCCTCGAGGATCACGACGCGGCGCGACGCGGCGAGCAGCTCGCCCGCCTCGGGCAGCGCGGGCCGCTCGAACGCGGCGAGGGCGCCGCGGTGCACGCGGTACCCGGTGATGGCCTCGAGCTCGGCGGGGTCGGCCAGGTGCACCGGGATGTCGAACGGCGCGAGCGCTGACTCGAGGCCGGGCAGCCACTTCTCCTCCATGAGCACCGACCGCGGCGTGCATCCGGCGTCGATCGCGCGCCGGATCACCTTGGCCGACTCCGCGATGAAGATGCCGCGTTCGGGCTCGGTGATGCTCCGCAGTGCGACATCCGTCAACCGGGCGTAGTCGGCGACGGCATCGGATGCCGCGTCGCGGGCGTGTTCGATTCGCATGGCTCCTCCCCCGCAAGCCTGCCAGCACGTGGAAACATTCCGGTAAAGCGGGGCGTTTAGAATCAAGCACCGCTCGAAGGGAGCACCCGTGGCCACTGGGATCGAGGCGCCGGCGCCGTCCGACGTGCTGCTGCACGAGGCGATCCGCCTCATGCGCGGCGCGCGCGTCGCCGTGCTCACGGGCGCGGGCGTGAGCACCGACTCCGGTATCCCCGACTACCGCGGCGAGGGCGCGCCGGTCCGCTCGCCGATGACGTTCCAGACGTTCCTGAACTCCGAGACGGCGCGAAAGCGCTACTGGGCCGGCAGCCACCTGGGCTGGAGGCACTTCGGCGCCGCCCAGCCGAACGACGGGCACCGCGCGCTCGCCGCACTCGAGACGGGCGGCGTGGTGTCGGGTGTGGTGACGCAGAACGTCGACGGCCTGCACCGCCGTGCCGGCAGCACGCACGTGGTCGAGCTCCACGGCGCCTCCGATCGGGTGCTGTGCCTCTCGTGCGGGCAGGTGTTCGCGCGCCAGGCGGTCGCCGACCGGCTCGAGCAGCTGAACCCGCACATCGACCTCGAGGTCGCGATCCGCCCGAACCCCGACGGCGACGTCGACGTCGACGACCCCGATGCGATCGTGATCCCCGAGTGCACGGTGTGCGGCGGCGTGCTGAAGCCCGATGTGGTGTTCTTCGGCGAGTTCGTTCCGACGCCGGTGTACCGGCAGGCGGCCGCCCTCGTACAGCACGCCGACGTCCTGCTCGTCGCGGGTTCGTCGCTCGTCGTGAACTCCGGGGTCCGGCTGCTCGAGATCGCCCGGCGTCGCAAGGTGCCGATCATCGTGGTCAACCGCGGCGTCACGAAGGGCGACGCGCGGGCGACGGTCAAGCTCGACGCGGGTGCGACCGAGACGCTCACGGCGATGGCCGCGGCGCTGGCCTGATCGTCAGCGGCGCGCGTGCGCGGCGCGCCCGTTCGCCTCGCCGACCTCGAGTAGGACCCCGAGGAGGCGCTCGGCCGACGCACTCCACGTGAACCGTCCGGCGAGTTCGGCGGATGCCGCGGAGCGGCGCTCCCACTCGCCGGGCGCGTCGAGCGACGCGATGGCGCGGGCGAGCGCCTCGGCGTCGTCGGCGGGGAAGTACGTGGCCGCGTCGCCGCCGATCTCGCGGAAGATGGGGATGTCGGTGACGACGACGGGCGTGCCGAACCGCATGGCCTCGACGAGCGGGATCCCGAACCCCTCGGCCTTCGACGCGGTCACGAGCGCGGTGGCGCCGGCGAGCGCCGCCGCGTAGTCGGCGTCGCTCGCCCCGTCGTGGAACACGAGCCTCGCGTCGGGCGCGAGCCGCGCGAGCCGCCGGCGTTCGTCGTCGGGCACGCGGCTCATGAGGTGCAGTTCGTGGTCGGGCAGCCTGCCGACGGCGCGCACGAGCGTGTCGACGCCCTTGTACGACATGAACGAGCCCATGTAGACCAGCCGCTTGGCCGTCGGGCGGGTGCGCGGCAGGTCGGGCGTGCCGAGCTCGTCTGCGGCGTTGTGCACGACGGTGAGCGGGCGCCGGGTGAGCCGGTGCTTCCGGATCAGGCCGGCGCTCGTCTCGGACACGGTGACGATCGCGTCGGCCCGGTTCAGCAGCATCCGCTGCGGCCACCAAGCGAGGTGGTAGAGCCGCCAGAGGCCCCGCACGAACGCCGGCAGGTCACGCGGCGGCGTGCGGTTCTCGTAGTAGATGAGGTCGTGCAGCGTCAGCACCAGGCCGTAGTCGCGGCCCCACGAGCCCATGGTCTGCATGGGCGAGAACACGACGTCGGGCTTGAGCTTGCGCACCTGCCGGGCGACCCACGGCTCGCGGGGGCTCGTCGGGCTGCTGACGAGCTCCCACGGCAGGGCCGGCAGCTTGGCGAGCTGCCGGTGGTCGCTGATGAGCATGGTGAGCGGATGGCGCTTGGCGAGCTCGCCCACGATCGCCGCGGTGAACCGGCTGATGCCGTCGTGGTGGTCGATGCGCACGTAGCGGCAGTCGACGACGAGCCTCACGCGGGATCCCCCTCGACGAAGGCTCGGATGTGCCCGGCCGCTTCGGCGGGCGTCTCGTAGTGGATGAGGTGCCCGACGCCGGGGATGACGGCCAGCGTCGCGTCGGCGAACAACGGCTGGAGCCGGTACTGCGCGGCGAGCGGGGTCACGTCGTCGCGTTCGGCGACGACGAGCAGCACCGGCATGCGGATCGACGGCGCGTACTCGCGCACGTCGTGGCCCACGGACGCCTCGAACGCCTCGAGCACCGCGTCGCGGTCGCTGAACGCCGAGAAGTACCGGTCGTGCTGGTCGTGGATGAACCGGCGGAGGTCGGGCTCCTCGGTCTTGGCCATGGTCACGCTCATCACGCGGACGATCGCACGGTTGCGCAGCAGCGCGAAGCCCAGGCTGCGGGGCAGCGCCGCGGCGGCGCGGTAGTAGCCGACGGCGAGGCGCGTCATGACGGCGCGCGGACCCTCGAGGGCGGGTGCGCCGATCGGGTTGACGAGCACGAGCTCGTCGGGCGCGAGGCCCGCTGCCACGGCCGCCGAGGCGATGATCGAGCCGAACGAGTGGCCGAGCAGCGTCCATCGCCGGCGGCCGGCCGGCGGCGCGTCATCCGACACGCCCGCAACTGTCGCGAACTCGGCGAGCCACGCGGCGTACCCGTCGATGTCGTGCCGGTCCTCGGCGAACGTCGACGACTCGCCGAACCCGGGCAGGTCGGGCACGAGGATCCGGTAGCCCGGGAGCTTGGCCACGATGGGCTCGAGTCCGTGGTGATCGCCGCGGAACCCGTGCACCATGACGATGACGGGCGCCTCGGGCTCGCCGTACTCCCACCACGCGGTGTCGCTGCCGCGCACGAGGGCGCGGCGTTCGCGCACCGGGATGCGCGCGAGGTCGTCGGCGTACGGTGAGGCGATCATCCGTGTCATCCTACGGCGCGGCACCTGAGCCCTGTCGGCGGGCGCGGATACCGTGACCGGCATGGAGCACTCCCCCGCCGCATGCTGGGCCGACACCCTCGCCGTCTTCGACCTCGAGACCACCGGCATCGACATCGACACGTGCCGCATCGTCACCGCCCACGTCGGCGTGATCGGCCCCGGCGGCGAGGTGCTCGAGCAGCGGCAGTGGCTGGTCGATCCCGGCGTCGAGATCCCCACGGCGGCCACGCTCATCCACGGCGTCACGACCGAGCAGGCCCGACTCGAGGGGCTCGCCGCCGTGCAGGCCGTCGCCGAGATCATCGACGCGCTGCGCGATGCCGCGGGGCGCGGCCTGCCGATCGTCGCGTACAACGCCGCCTACGACCTCTCGGTGCTGCACCGCGAAGCCGAACGCTACGGGCATGAGGCGTTCCGCGGGCCCGGGTACGTCGTCGACCCGCTCGTGATCGACAAGGCCGTCGATCGGTTCCGCCGCGGCAAGCGCACGCTGACGGCGGCGTGCGAGCACTACGGCGTCGAACTGCTCGCGGCGCACGACGCGGGCGCCGATGCCATCGCCGCCGGCCGGGTCGCGCAGGCCATCGCCCGCGCGTTCCCCGAGCTCGCGGCGTGCGCGGTCGCCGACCTGCACGCCCAGCAGGTGGGGTGGTGCCGCGAGCAGGCCGAGAGCTACCAGGACTGGCGCCGGCGCAATGGCGAGCCCGAGTTCACGACCTCGGGAGCCTGGCCGCTCCGATGAGCGCGCGCCCGCCGGGCGTGTCGCCGCGACCCGCCGATCCACCGTCGCGCAACGCCCGTCGCCGTGGAATCCTTGGGGCATGGAGTCGCCCCGCGTGAACCGTTCCGAGATCGACGCGCTCATCGACGCGAGCGCTCTCTGGATCCTCGGCGACACCCCGGTCAATCCGGTGCTCGACGCCGCCGTCGACCTCATCGTCGCCGGCACCGATGCCGCGGCGCTGCGCGAACTCGCCGGCATGTCCGACGCCGACGACCCGTGGGACATCCGCGCCGCGCTCGGCCGCACCTTCGACGAGCTCGGACTGGCGATGCCCGACGCCGCATCGCCCGAGACCACGCGCCTCGCGCTGCGCGAGCTGTGCGCGCTGTTCCTGCACGACCGGATCTCGGTGCGCGAGCTCATCGACCGCGCCCGCGCGCTGGCGGGCGACACCGCGGGCGCCGTCGGTGCCGATCCGCTGCTCGAGATCGGCGTGTCGCTCGATGCGGGCCGTTCGACGCCGCACCAGGCCCAGCTCGCGGCGATCGACTGGGCGACCGGCTATCTCGCCGCGTCGTCGTCGGAGTCCTGAGGCGTTCGAGGCCGCGGTGCGATCGGCCGGCCCTCGGGGCGCACTGGCCGGCGGCATGACGAGAGGGCGGGCGACCTGAGTCGCCCGCCCTCTCGTGGTGGCGTCTTACGCGCCGAAGCCCTTGAAGCGCTTGTTGAACTTCTCGACGCGGCCGGCCGAGTCCATGATGCGCTGCTTGCCCGTGTAGAACGGGTGCGACTCCGACGAGATCTCGACGTCGATGACCGGGTAGGTCTCGCCGTCGAGCTCGATCGACTTGTCGCTCGAGACCGTCGAACGGGTGAGGAACGTGGCGCCCGAGGCGAGGTCGCGGAAGACGACGGCGTTGTAGGCGGGGTGGATGTCGGCCTTCATGGTGAATCCTTGCTGGTCGGATGGTGGGTTCGCCCCGCCTCAGGGCAGGGAAGCGTGTCGGCCGTTGGGCCAAAACACGAGTCTAGCAGAGACGACGAGCGGCTGCCGCGTGCACCCGGGCCGTCGTCAGGCGGCGGCGCGCCGGGCCGTGTAGCGGCCGTCGGACTCGCCGAGCTCGATCGGCATGCCGAAGGTCTCGGCGAGCGTCTCGGCCGTGAGCGCCTCGCCGATGGGACCCGCGGCGCGGATCTTCCCCTCGGCGAGCAGCATCGCGTGCGTGAAGCCCTGCGGGATCTCCTCGACGTGGTGCGTGACCATGACGATCGCAGGCGACGACGGCGACGAGGCGTAGCCACCGAGCAGCGACACGAGCTCCTCGCGCGCGCCGAGGTCGAGCGACGCGGCGGGCTCGTCGAGCAGCAGCAGCTCGGGGTCGGTCATGACCGAGCGGGCGATCTGCACGCGCTTCTGCTCGCCGTCGGAGAGGCTGCCGAAGCGGCGGCCGGCGAAGCCCTCGAGGCCCCACTCCTTCAGCACCCGCTGCGCGCGGCGGTCGTCGATGGCCTCGTACTCCTCGTTCCACCGGCCCGTCACCGAGTACGCGGCCGTGAGCACGGCGTCGAGGACGGTCTCGTTCTTCGGGATGCGCCGGGCCATCGCGGTCGACGCGAACCCGATCATCGGCCGCAGCTCGAACACATCAACCTTGCCCAGGGACTCCTGCAGCACCTCGGCGGAGCCCTTCGTGGGATGCATGGCCGCGGCGGCGATCTGCAGCAGCGTGGTCTTGCCGGCGCCGTTCGGCCCGAGGATCACCCAGCGCTCGTCGGATTCGACGCTCCAGTCGATGTCGTCGAGGATCGTGTTGCCGTCGCGGACCACCGACACATGCTGGAACTGGAGAACCGTAGACGCCATGCGTTCCATGCTAGTGGGACGGATGCTGCGCCCCCGCCCAGCCCCGGGGGCCTCAGCGGCCCGCGAGCACCCGCTCGTACAGCGCGCGCGTCGCGTTCGCGATCGCGTCCCACGCGAAGTGCTGTTCGGCGCGCGACCGCCCGGCCGCGCCCATCTCGCGGGCCCGCGCGGGATCGCTCACGACCCTCGTCAGCGCCTCCGCGAGGTCGGCCACGAACCGGTCGGGATCCAGCGGCGTGCCGGTACCGTCGTCGCGCTGCTCGATCGGCACGAGCACGCCGGTGACGCCGTCGTCGACGACCTCGGGGATGCCGCCCGTCGCGGTGCCGACGACCGCGGCGCCGCACGCCATCGCCTCGAGGTTCACGATCCCGAGCGGCTCGTACACCGAGGGGCAGACGAACGCCGTCGCCGCCGTGAGGAGCGCCGTGAGCTCGGCTCGCGGAAGGTGGCGGTCGATCCAGACGACGCCCTCGCGCGTCTCGCCGAGCTCGGCGACCAGCCCGGACACCTCGGCCATGATCTCGGGGGTGTCGGGTGCGCCCGCACAGAGCACGAGCTGCACGTCGGCGGGCAGCGAGCGGGCGGCGCGCAGCAGGTACGGCAGGCCCTTCTGCCGCGTGATCCGGCCGACGAACACGATGGACGGGCGGTCGGGGTCGACCCCGAGGGCCCGCACCTGGTCGGGGTCGTCGTTCGGCTTCCAGTCGGTCAGGTCGATGCCGTTGTAGACCACCGAGACGCGGTCGGGGTCGATGTCGGGGTACGAGCGCAGGATGTCGCGGCGCATGCCGTCGCTCACCGCGACGACGGCATCGGCATCCTCGAACGCGGTCTTCTCGACCCAGCTCGAGACGCGGTACCCGCCGCCGAGCTGCTCGGCCTTCCACGGCCGGAGCGGCTCCAGGCTGTGCGCCGTCACGACGTGCGGGATCCCGTGCAGCTGCTTCGCGGTGAAGCCCGCGAAGTTCGCGTACCACGTGTGCGAGTGCACGAGGTCGGCGCCCGAGGCATCCTGCGCCATCAGCAGGTCGACGCCCATCGTGGCGAGGGCCGCGTTCGCCGCGGCGAACTCGGCCGGCGTGGCGTACGCGGTGGTGCCCGCCTCATCGCGCGGGGCCCCGAAGCATCGCACCTGCACGTCGATGTCCCTGCGGAGCGCTCGGACGAGCTCGGCGACGTGCACGCCCGCCCCTCCGTAGATCTCGGGGGGGTACTCGCGCGTGAGGAGGTCGACTCGCATGCCGCAACGTTAGCCCGTCGGGGTCACGCGCCGTCAACCACCTGTCCCCCGCGGCATCCGCCTGACTACGCTGGGCACATGGTGGCCACGCGAAAGATCTTCGGCATTGTCCTCGCAGGCGGAGAGGGCAAGCGCCTCATGCCCCTGACGGAGGACCGAGCGAAGCCCGCGGTGCCCTTCGGCGGGCAGTACCGCCTGATCGACTTCGCGCTGTCGAACCTGGTCAACTCGGGGCTGCGCCAGATCGTCGTGCTCACCCAGTACAAGTCGCACAGCCTCGACCGCCACGTCTCGCAGACCTGGCACCTCGACGGCCTGCTCGGCTCGTACGTCGCGTCGGTGCCCGCGCAGCAGCGGCTCGGCAAGCGCTGGTTCTCGGGGTCGGCCGACGCCATCCTGCAGAGCCTCAACCTCATCTACGACGAGCAGCCCGACATCATCGTGGTCGTCGGGGCCGACCACGTCTACCGCATGGACTTCAGCCAGATGATCCAGGCGCACATCGACTCCGGCGCCGAGGCCACCGTCGCCGCCATCCGCCAGCCGATCTCGCTCGCCAACCAGTTCGGCGTCATCGAGGTCGACCCCGATGCGCCCGAGCGGATCCACCGGTTCCTCGAGAAGCCGAGCGACCCCGAGGGCCTGCCCGACTCGCCTGACGAGGTGCTCGCCTCGATGGGCAACTACGTCTTCAACGCCGACGCGCTCATCGACGCGGTGCTGCGCGACGGCGAGCGCACCGACTCGAGCCACGACATGGGCGGCGACATCATCCCGGCGTTCGTCGAGCAGGGCACCGCGGGCGTGTACGACCTCAAGGGCAACGACGTGCCGGGGTCGACCGACCGCGACCGGTACTACTGGCGCGACGTGGGAACCATCGACTCGTTCTTCGAGGCCCACCAGGACCTCATCTCGGTGCTGCCGGTCTTCAACCTGTACAACCGCGAATGGCCCATCTTCAGCCAGCAGGTGAACTCGCCGCCCGCCAAGTTCACCCGCGACGCGCGCGGGTCGCTCGGCACGGTCATCGACTCGATCGTCTCGCTCGGCTCGGTCATCTCGGGCGCGCACGTCGAGCGCAGCGTGCTCGGCCCGTGGGCGATCGTGGGCTCCGGGGCGCACGTCGCCGACTCGATCCTGTTCGACCGCGCCCGCATCGAGGCCGGCGCGACCGTGCAGCGGGCGATCCTCGACAAGGAGGTCGTCGTCGAGGAGGGCGCCCGCATCGGCGTCGACCGCGCAGAAGACGTCGCGCGCGGCTTCGTGGTCACCGACAGCGGCGTCACGGTGGTGGGCAAGGGCTCGCACGTGCGGGCCACCGCGTGAGCGACGCGCCATCCGGCCGCGGGGGCGGCCTGCTCGTCGTGCTCGACGCCGACTCGACATTGATCCGCGAGGAGGCCATCGAGCTGCTCGCCGAAGCGGCCGGGAGCCTCGAGCACGTCGCGGCCGTCACCGAGCGCGCGATGCGCGGCGAGCTCGACTTCGCCGCGAGCCTGCGCGAGCGCGTCGCGACCCTCGCGGGCCTGCACGTCACCGAGGTGGCCGCGGCGCGCGGCCGGCTGACGCCCACGCCCGGTGTGCAGGAGCTCATCGACGGCGTCCACGCCGCGGGCGGTCGGGTCGGCGTGGTGTCGGGCGGCTTCCACGAGCTGCTCGACCCCCTCGCGGAGCGGCTCGGCCTCGACTTCTGCCGCGCGAACCGGCTCGAGGTCGAGGGCGACCGGCTGACGGGCCGCGTGCGCGGCGCCATCGTCGACGCCGAGGCCAAACGGCTCGCGCTCGAGGAATGGGCCGCGGAATCCGGCACGCCCGTCTCGCGAACGATCGCGGTCGGCGACGGCGCGAACGACCTGCGGATGCTCGACCGCGCCGCGCTGGGCGTCGCGTTCTGCGCCAAACCCGTCGTGCGGGCCCAGGCCGACGTCGCGATCGACCGCGTCGACCTCAGCGGCGTGCTGGCCCTGGCCGGCTTGCGCGGCTGACGCGCCGCGTCGCGGGCGCCGCTGGGAGCTTCCTCCGAAGCCCCGCGGCGTCCCGGAGCCGGACCTAACATGTGCCCATGTCCGGTCGCATCGTCGCACGCACGTTCACCGCCGCCGCGCTGGCCGGGCTCCTCGCCCTCGGCGCGGCCGGCACCGCCCAGGCTGCGAGCCCGCCGCCCGGCGGCGGCACCGTCGAGGACCCCATCGCGCTCCCCGACGGGTTCCAGCCCGAGGGCATCGCGATCGGCAACGGCCCCGTCGGGTACGTCGGATCGCTGGCCGACGGCGACGTCTACGTGTTCGACCTCCGCACCGGGGAGGAGATCACGACGCTCGAGGGCCCGGGCACCCCATCGGTGGGCCTCAAGGTCGACGACCGCGGACGCCTCTTCATCTCAGGCGGTCCCACGGGCACCGCGCGCGTCGTGGACGCCGAGACCGGAGTTGTGCTCGCCACCTACCAGCTCACCACGGGGCCGGCCTTCATCAACGACGTCGTGCTGACCCGCGAGGGCGCCTGGTTCACGAACAGTGCGGCCGCCGAGCTGTACTTCGTGCCGATCAGCCCGTCGGGTGAGCTGGCGGATGCCTCCGACGTCGAGACGCTGACGCTCACGGGCGACTGGGTGCAGCAGTCCGGATTCAACGCCAACGGCATCGCGGAGACGCCCGACGGCAAGGCGCTGCTCGTGGTCCAGTCGTCGACGGCCACCCTGTTCCGGGTGGACCCGGCCACGGGCGTGGCGACGACGGTGGATCTCGGCGGCGTTGCGTTGACCGCGGGCGACGGCCTGCTCGTCGTCGGGACCACGCTCTACGTGGTGCAGAACCAGCTGAACACCGTCTCCGTCTTCCGCCTCTCGGCCGACGGCACGAGCGGCACGTTGATCGACCGGCTGACCGATCCCGACTTCCAGGTGCCCACCACGATCGCGCGGTTCGGCAACAGCCTGTTCCTCCCGAACGCGCGCTTCGGGACGCCGCCCACACCCGACACCGAGTACGACATGGTGCGCATCGACCGCTGAGCGGGCGCGTCGACGTCGGTGGGGTCAGTGCCCCATTCCGAGGCCGCCGTCGACCGGGATGACGGCGCCGGAGATGTAGCCGGCGTCGTCGCCCGCGACCCACGCGACGACCTTCGCGACCTCGGCCGGCGACGCGAACCGGCCGGCGGGAATGCTCTTCTTGTACTCGGCCTGCTGCGCCTCGGGGAGGGCGTCGGTCATGTCGGTCTCGATGAAGCCGGGCGCGACGACGTTCGCGGTGATGTTGCGGGCGCCGAGCTCGCGCGTGATCGATCGGGCCATGCCGACGAGCGCGGCCTTCGACGACGAGTAGTTGACCTGGCCCGCCCCGCCGTAGAGGCCGACGACGCTCGAGATCAGCACGATCCGGCCGAAGCGGGCCTTGAGCATGCCCTTCGACGCGCGCTTGACCACGCGGAACGCGCCCGTGAGGTTGGTGTCGACGACGCTCGTGAACTCCTCGTCGCTCATGCGCATGAGCAGCGTGTCGCGCGTGATGCCAGCATTGGCGACGACGACCTCGACCGGGCCGAGCTCGGCCTCGATCTCGGAGAACGCGCGGTCGACCGATTCCGAATCGGTCACGTCGGCGCGGACCGTGAGCGTGCCCTCGGGGCCCTCGCCGGAGCGGGCGGTGACGGCCACGCGGTGGCCCTGCTCGACGAACTCCTGTGCGATCGCGTAGCCGATGCCGCGATTGCCTCCGGTCACCAGCACGGTGCGGCTCGTGGTCATGGCGGACTCCGTCTCTCTCCAGGGGGCGCGTCAGGGCCCGGAAGGCCCGTCCCAGCATAGAGGTTGCCGAATGCGCGGCATCCGCTCTGCCCCGGAGTCGTAGTCTTGAAGGTGAGGAGCGCCGGCAGGCCACGGCGACCAGCATGAAGCACCAGCCCCTGCAGTCGATCACGTCGCTGCCGCCGTCGCCCGAGGCGGAGCGTCGCGCTCGCATGATCAAGTACACGATCATGATGGCGATCCGCGTCGCGTGCATCGTAGCGCTGCTGTTCGTGCAGGGCTGGTGGATCCTCGTCTTCGCGGCGGGCGCGGTGTTCCTGCCGTACTTCGCCGTGGTCGTCGCCAACGTCGCGACGAACCGCCCGCAGGAGGTCGAGCGCCCCGGCGGCATCGTGCCCGTCGGCCGGCCCGACCCGTTCGATGCCGAGACGACCCATCGACCGCAGGCCGAGACCGAGACCGAGACCGAGACCGCCGAGCATCCCGCAGACGACGAGGGTCCGGAGGCCGAGCGGTGATCGGCTCCCTCGGTGCCGTCCCCACGGGCGGCTGCTCCCGCGCGGGGTGCCGCGAGGCGGCGACCTGGCGCATCGACTGGCGCAATCCCCGGATCCACGCCGCCGACCGCGTCAAGACGTGGCTCGCGTGCGACGAGCACGTCGACTACCTCCGGGAGTTCCTCGCGACGCGTTCGTTCCCGGTGCGCGTGTCGACGTTCGACGGGTCCGCGACGGATGGCGCGGCGCCGGCGCCGCTCGGCGACGCCCGAGCTCCGGGCGGTGACCTCGCATGAGCGACTGGCGGTTCCTCGTCGCGCCGCGCTGGGCGGGCTACCTCGCCGTCGTGATCGTGTTCGCGATCACGTGCTCGGCGCTCGGCACCTGGCAGTTCAACCGACGCGCCGAGGCGCTCGCCGAGGTCGCGCGCATCGACGCGAACTACGACGCCGAGCCGGTGCCGGTGTCGGAGGCGCTGCCCGCGCTCGACGGCTTCGACATCGACCAGCGCTGGCAGGTCGTCGCGCTCACGGGCGAGTTCCTCCCCGACGAGGAGGTCGTCGTGCGCAACCGCCCGTTCGAGGGCAGCACCGGCTTCGAGGTCATCACGCCGATGCGGCTCGAGGACGGCACCGTGTTCATGGTGGACCGCGGCTGGATCGCGCAGGGCTCCGACGGCCGCCCTTCGGAGGTGCCGCCCGCGCCCGCGGGCGAGGTGTCGGTCAGCGCGCGACTGAAGGCGGGCGAGCAGCGGATCGCGGGCCGCACCTCGTCGGGATCGGAGTTCGCGACGATCGACCTCGACGAGCTCGCCGAGCGCATCGGCGAGCCGGCATACACGGGGGCCTACGGCATCCTGATCCAGACGGGCGCCGATGCGAACGAGCCGCCGCTCGCGCTTCCCCGTCCGGTGCGCGACGAGGGCCCGCACCTGTCGTACGCGCTCCAGTGGTTCGTGTTCGCGCTGCTCGCCTTCGTGGCCCTCGGCTGGTTCGCGAACCAGGAGCGCAAGTCGCTCGCGGCCGACACCGCGGTGCCGTCCGGCGCGCCGCGTCGCCCGGCCGAGCCGAGGCGACCGCCGCGCTCCCGGCCCGGCCGCACCGACGCCGAGGTCGAGGACGAGATCCTCGACCGGCGCTGAGCTCGCTCACAGCGCGAGGAGAGGGCACTCCACCGCGAACCCCGCGTTTCTGCGGGTCGACCCGCGTGAACCCGGGATTCGCGGGGCGAGTGGCGGCGCGTGGCGCGGCGACCGTCGGCCTACGCGAGCTCGATGAGCTCCTGGTACTCACGGCTCCAGTGGTCCTCGACGCCGTCGGGCATGATGAGCACGCGCTCGGGGTTCAGCGCCTCGACCGCGCCCGGATCGTGCGAGACGAGCACGACGGCGCCCTCGTAGTGCGCGAGCGCGTCGAGGATCTCGCTGCGCGAGGCGGGGTCGAGGTTGTTCGTCGGCTCGTCGAGGAGCAGCACGTTCGCCCCGGAGACGACGATCATCGCGAGCGCGAGACGCGTCTTCTCGCCGCCGGAGAGCACGCCCGCGGGCTTGTGCACGTCGTCGCCCGTGAAGAGGAACGAGCCGAGGACCTTGCGCGCCTCGGTCTCGGTCAGGTTCGGCGACGCGCTCACCATGTTCTGCAGCACGGTGCGGGCGACATCCAGCGTCTCGTGCTCCTGGGCGTAGTACCCGACGCGCAGGCCGTGCCCGGCCTCGACGACGCCCGTGTCGGGGCGGTCGACTCCGGCGAGGATGCGCAGCAGCGTCGTCTTGCCCGCGCCGTTCAGGCCGATGATGACCACCTTCGAGCCGCGGTCGATCGCGAGGTCGACGGCCGTGAAGATCTCGAGCGAGCCGTAGCTCTTCGAGAGGTCGCCCGCGGTGAGGGGCGTCCGGCCGCACGCGGCGGGCGTCGGGAAGCGGAGCTTCGCCACCCGATCGACCTGGCGCACCTCCTCGAGGCCGGCCAGCAGCTTCTCGGCGCGCGCGACCATCTGGTGGGCCGCGGCGGCCTTCGTCGCCTTGGCACCGAACTTCGCGGCCTGCTGCTTGAGCGCGTCGGCCTTCTTCTCGGCGTTGACGCGCTCCTTCTTGCGACGCTCCTCGTCGGCGGCGCGCTGGCGCAGGTAGTGCTTCCAGCCCATGTTGTAGATGTCGATGACCGAGCGGTTCGCGTCGAGGTAGAACACGCGGTTCACGACCTCGCCGACGAGCTCGACGTCGTGGCTGATCACGATGACGCCGCCCTTGTAGCCCTTCAGGAACTCGCGGAGCCACACGACCGAGTCGGCGTCGAGGTGGTTCGTGGGCTCGTCGAGGATCATCGTCCCGGCGTCGGAGAAGAGGATGCGGGCGAGCTCGATGCGACGCCGCTGGCCGCCCGACAGGGTCTTCAACGGCTGGTCGAGGATGCGGTCGGGCAGGTTGAGGTTCGACGCGATCGACGCGGCCTCGGCCTCGGCGGCGTACCCGCCGAGCGCCTGGAAGCGGTCGGTGAGGTTGCCGTAGCGCTTCATGGCCTTCGCCGCGACCGCCGGGTCGTCGGAACCCATGAGCTCGGACGCCTCGTGCATGCCGAGCACGAGCGAACCCAGCCCGCGTGCGTCGAGGATGCGCGTGCGCGCGAGCATCTCGGGGTCGCCCGACCGCGGGTCCTGCGGCAGATAGCCGATCTCGCCCGACCGGTCGATGCGGCCGCCGGTCGGCAGGGTCTCGCCCGCGAGCGTCTTGGTGAGCGTGGTCTTGCCGGCGCCGTTGCGGCCGACGAGGCCGATCTTGTCGCCGTCGGAGACGCGGAAGTTCACGCCTTCCATGAGCACGCGCGCGCCGACGCGGATCTCCAGGTCCTGGACGGCGAGCACGGTCGACCTCCGGTCGGTAGCGATGGGTTGGCGTGCCGAGCGGCACAGCCCTCCAGTCTAGCGGCGTCGACGGATGTCGCGTGTCGGCCGTGCACGGCAGACTGAGCCCATGGCGTCGGCCTCCTCCCCCGCGCTCCGCGCGACGCGCCTTGCGGCGCACGGGTTCCGCACGCCCGCGGCCGACGCGGTCGACGTCATCGAGCGACTCGGCGCGATGCAGGCGCAAGACCTCGGCGCCGCGAAGTGGGCGATCGGCAGCCGGATGGCGCGGCCGTCGGTGCGAGCGGTCGACGCGGCGATCGAATCGCGCCGCATCGTGCGGTCCTGGCCAATGCGGGGCACGCTGCACCTCATGCCGACGCGCCTGCTTCGACCGGTGCTCGCGATCACGGGGCCGCGGGTGCTCGGGAAGGCCGCCCTCCGGCACCGGCAGCTCGAGCTCGGCGAACGCGAGTACCGCGTCGCGCGCGCGACGGTCGAGCGCGAGCTGGCCGGCGGCGTCACCGCGACCCGCGACGAGCTCGGCACGATGTGGTCGGCCGCGGGACTCCGGGTCGACGGCCAGCGCGCCTACCACCTGATCTGGTGGCTTGCGCTCGAGGCGGTGCTCTGCGGCGGGCCGGTCGACGGCCGCGTGCAGCACTTCGCGCTCCTCGACGAGTGGGCGGCCGCGCCATCCGATTCGCCCACCGAACGCGACCAGGCGCTCGCCGAGCTGTTCGCCGCCTACGTCGGCGGGCACGGCCCGGCCACCATCGCCGACTTCGCATGGTGGGCCGGGCTCACGATGGCCGATGCCCGCACGGCGCTCGCAGCCGCCGGCGACCGCGTCGAGCCGTTCGGCGACGGCGATCGGTACGTCGCTCCGGGGGCGACGGATGCCGCGGCAGCGCGCCCGCGCGGCGCGCTCGCGCTCGCCGGGTTCGACGAGTACTTCCTCGGCTACGCAGACCGGTCGGAGGTGTGCGAGCCGGAGTTCGCAGAACTCGTGGTGCCGGGGCGCAACGGGGTGTTCCAGCCCATCCTCGTGCTCGACGGCCGCGTCGTGGGCACGTGGGCCCGCGCGGGAACCGCAGCCAGGCCCCGGGCCGAGCTGCGCTGGTTCCGTGCGATGCCCGCCGACGCGGGGCGGAGGTTGCACCGTCCGCTCGAGGCGTGGGCGAGGTTCACGGGCGTCGACCTGCAGGGCGTCGACGAGCGCGTCGCGAGCGCGTGACCGGTCCGGGAACGACCGCGGGCGGCCCGGCCGAAGCCGGACCGCCCGTCGGGACGTGTGGCGAGGAGGTCACTCCTGCACGAGCGCCGCCTGCAGCTCGAGGGTGATGGTGACCTGCTCGCCGAGGAGCACGCCGCCGGTCTCGAGCGCCGCGTTGTAGGTGAGGCCGAAGTCCTCGCGGTTGATCACGGTCTTCGCCGTGGCGCCGCCCTTGTAGTTGCCGTACGGGTCGCCGCCGAAGCCGCCGAAGTCGAAGTCGAACGTGACGGGCTTCGTGACGCCGCGGAGCGTGAGCTCGCCGTCGACCTTGAACTCGCCGTTCTCGACGCGCACGCCGGTCGAGACGAAGTCGATCGTCGGGTACTGCTCGGCCGCGAAGAAGTCGCCCGTGCGAAGGTGCGCGTCGCGGTTCGGCTCGTTCGTCGTGATCGAGGCGACCTCGGCCGACGCGGTCACGCGCGACTCCAGCGGGTCCTCGGCCGTGACGAAGGTGGCGTCGAAGCGCTCGAACTTGCCCTTCACCTTGCTGATCATGAGGTGGCGGATGCTGAAGCCCACCTCGCTGTGCGTGGGGTCGATCTTCCAGGTGCCGGCGCGGTAGCCGGGGATCTCGATCGTCGTCGCGGTCGTCGTCATGCGGTTCTCCCGTGTGTCTGCTTGAGCGGCCGATCGGCCACAGTCAATGCAAACGCATGAACGCTCGCGATCTATTCCCGATCGTCGAGCGCGATCTCGCGACGGAGTTCGAGCACGCGTTCCGCGGCGTCGTCGAGCCGCTCCTCGGCGATCCGGCCGGACGCGACGGCGTCCTCGATCGAGGCGGTCAGGCCGTCCACGCTGATGCCGAACTCCGACGGATCCGCCGGCAGCACGTAGAGCAGCAGGTCGCTGCCCGCCGCGAGCGCCCGCACCGCGTTCTCGCCCGGATCGGCGTACTCGGGCAGCTCGTTGTGCTGCAGCATGAGCATGTCGTCGGTGACGATGACGCCGTCGAACCCGAGTTCCTCCCGCAGGATCCGGTGCCACTCCGGCGAGAGCGACGCGGGTGCGGCGTCCACCGACGGATAGGCGAGGTGCCCGGTCATCACCAGCTCGACCTCGGCGTCGATCGCCGCCCGGAAGGGCGCCGCGGGTCCCGCGCGCCAGTCGTCGAGCGTGAGCCCCGCCGACGGGACCGAGAAGTGCGAGTCGCCCGGCGCGGCCCCGTGGCCCGGGAAGTGCTTCACGGTGCTGGCCACGATCCCGCGCTCCCCCTCGACCGCGGCGGCGACCCGCTCGCTCGCGGACGCGGGGTCGGTGCCGAGCACACGCGGATGGATGAACGACGACGGGTCGGCCGTGACATCCGCCACGATGCCGAAGTTCACGTTGACGCCAGATGCCTCGAGCGCGGCCGCCCGCGCGGCGAACGCGTCGCGCGCGGCCGGCGCGGGCTGCCCGCGCAGCGACTCGGGCCCGGGCGCCGGATCCCAGTCGATCCGGCTCACGATGCCGCCCTCCTGGTCGATGCCGATGAGCGTCGCCGCCTCGGGATCGGCCTGCAGCGCGCCCGTGAGCGCGGCGAGGGAGGCCTCGTCGCCCGGCATGTTGTCGCCCATGAGGATGACGCCCGCGATGCCCTCGTCGACCAGGGCGCGGAGCGGCGCCGGGTCGGTGCCGGGCGCATGGAGCATGAGCAGCGACGCCGCCTTCTGCTCGACGGTCATCGCGTCGACGCGCTCCTCGGCCCAGTCGGAGGGGTCGGCCGGGGCGGGCGAGGGGGTAGGCGCCGGTGTCGGACTCGGCGACAGGCCGAGGTTCGCGGGCGGCGCTTCGGCCGGTCCGGCGCAGCCCGCCAGCGCCGCCAGCGCCAGTGAGGCGACGGCGAGCAGGGACGGGACCGGGCGACGCACCCGCCCGAGTCTACGTGCGGCGCCTGCACGCGAGCCGGGCGCATGCCGATGGCGGTGCGCACCATCCCCATGCGCAGATCCCTCCAACGCGTGCGGCAGTGCAGCCGGTACGCTGAGGGTGACCTGCGAGGACGAGGATGACCCAGCACGCATCGAATCGCGGCGAGCCGCTCGACGCGATCGACCGACGCATCGTCGCGGAACTGAGCCGCGACGGCCGGCTCTCGGTGCGCACCCTCGCCGAGCGCGTGCACATCTCCCGCACCGCCGCGCACAATCGGGTGCTGGCGCTCCAGCAGCGCGGGGTGATCACGGGGTTCGGCGCGCAGATCGACCGGAAGGCGATCGGGCTGAACATCTCCGCGCTCGTGGTGGTCCGCATCGGCGACGTCTCATGGGAGGAGATCGCCGCGAAGCTCGCCACGCTCCCCTTCGTCGAGAAGGTCCAGGCCGTGTCGGGCGACATCGACATCATCCTCACGGTGAGCGCACCCGATCACGAGCAGCTGAGCCAGGCGATCCTCCGCGACATCCACGACATGCCCGGTGTGGTGTCGACGAGGTCGCACCTGATCCTCGCCGAGATCGATGGTCGGCCGCCCGCGCAGTCCCTGGACATCTGGCGCGCCTGAGGGCCCGGATCGCGGACGCTCGGCTTCCGTTTCGCCCGGGTCGTGCCGTTCGTTCACGGTTCCCGCGTACCCCGAGCGAGGGCCCTCAGACTGGCGCACCATGGCCGTATGAGCCTCAACGTCGAGCATCACGAGACCCGCGTCCTGCCGTCAGAGAAGCCGCTCCGGCTGCTGGACAACGCCGGCCATGCCCTCCATGGTCGCGAGACCGGCGGCTTCGCACTCCCGCCCGTCGAGACGCTCCTCGAGCTGTACCGGCGCATGGTCGTCGCGCGCCGCTTCGACGTGCAGGTCACCGCGCTCACCAAGCAGGGCCGGCTCGCGACGTACCCCTCGGCCTACGGCCAGGAGGCCTGCGAGATCGGCGTGATCTCGGCGATCACCGCCGACGACTGGTTCTTCCCGACCTACCGCGACAGCATCGCCCTGCTCACGCGGGGCCTCGCACCCGGCGAGATCCTGCAGTCGTTCCGCGGCGACTGGCACAACGGCTGGGACCAGCACGAGCACCGCACCGCGTCGATGGCGACGCCCCTCGCCACGCAGGCCCTGCACGCCGTCGGCCTGGCCCACGCCGCGCGCCTGCGTCGCGATCCCATCGTGACCCTCACCTACCTCGGCGACGGCGCGACGAGCGAGGGCGACGCGCACGAGGCCTTCAATTTCGCGGCCGTATGGCAGACCCCGACCGTGTTCCTCGTGCAGAACAACCAGTTCGCGATCAGCACGCCGCTCACTCGGCAGACGCACGCGACGACCCTCGCCGACAAGGCCGTGGGTTACGGCATGCCGGGCTACCACGTCGACGGCAACGACATCGCCGCGATGTACGCGGTCGCGTCGGCAGCCGTCGAGCGGGCCCGCTCGGGTGGCGGGCCCACCCTCATCGAGGGCCTCACCTACCGCATCGAGTCGCACACCAACTCCGACGACCCCACCCGCTACCGCCAGAAGCGCGACGTCGAGCACTGGAAGCGGCGCGACCCGATCGAGCGGCTCGAGAAGTACCTCGTCTCGGAGGGAGCGCTCACCGACGCCGTGCGCGCCGAGATCGGCGAAGCGGCGGAGAAGCTGGCCGCGCGCACTCGCGAGGCGATGAGCGAGCAGCCGCAGCTCGACCCGCTCGAGCTGTTCGACCACGTCTACGCGGCGCCGCGCGCGTCCCTGGCCGAGCAGCGGTCGGCCCTCGAGGCCGAGCTCGCGGCGGACGCGGTCGGCGCGGGTGCGGAGGTCTCCGCCCGATGAGCGCCACCGCGACCGAACGAGCGGCGGATGCCGCGGCATCCGCTTCGCAGCCGCTGACCATGGCGGGCGCGCTCAACGCCGCCCTCCGCGACGCCATGGAGGCCGACGACCGCGTCGTCGTCTACGGCGAGGACGTCGGGCCGCTGGGCGGGGTCTTCCGCGTCACCGACGGACTGCAGGCGAAGTTCGGCGACGAACGCGTCTGGGACTCGCCGCTCGCCGAGTCCGGCATCGTGGGCACCGCGGTCGGCATGGCCATGTACGGCCTGCGACCGGTCGTCGAGATGCAGTTCGACGCGTTCAGCTATCCGGCGTTCGAGCAGATCGTCTCGCACGTGGCGAAGATGCGGAACCGCACCAAGGGGCGCGTGAGCCTGCCGATGGTGATCCGCATCCCGTGCGCGGGTGCGATCGGCGGCGTGGAGCACCATTCCGACTCCTCCGAGGCGTACTGGACGGCGACGCCCGGCCTCACCGTGGTGATGCCCTCGAACCCGGCCGACGCCTACTCGATGCTGCGCGAGGCGATCGAGAGCGACGACCCGATCGTGTTCATGGAGCCCAAGAGCCGGTACTGGGCCAAGGCCGACCTCGAACTGCCCGTCCGCACCGCGCCCATGAACCGCGCCCAGGTCGTGCGCGAGGGCACCGACGTCTCGCTCATCGCGTACGGCCCGACCGTGCGCACCGCGCTCGATGCCGCGGCCGCCGCCGAGGCCGAGGGGCTCTCGATCGAGGTCGTCGACCTGCGCAGCCTCTCGCCGTTCGACGACGAGACCGTCGGCGCATCGGTGCGCAAGACCTCGCGCGCCGCGGTCATCCACGAGGCCGCCCAGTTCGGCGGGTACGGCGCCGAGGTCGCGGCGCGGCTGACCGAGCGCAACTTCTTCCACCTCGCCGCGCCGATCCTGCGCATCACGGGCTACGACATCCCGTATCCGTCGCCCAAGCTCGAGGAACACCACCTGCCGACACCCGATCGAGTGCTCGACGCGCTCGCCTCGTGGGAATGGGACCTGTCATGACCGCGCGCGAGTTCATCCTGCCCGACCTCGGCGAGGGCCTCACCGAGGCCGAGGTCGTCGCCTGGCTCGTGCAGCCCGGCGATGAGGTGAGCGTCGACCAGCCGGTCGTCGAGCTCGAGTCGGCGAAATCGGTCGTGCAACTCCCCACGCCGTTCGGCGGCGTCGTCGAATCGCTCGGCGGCGAGGTCGGCCAGGTACTGCACGCCGGCGAGGTGCTGATGCGGCTGACGCCGGTCGGCGCGGCCGCCGAGCCGACGACGGATGCCGCGGCCTCGCCCGCGCCCGTCGCCGCCGAGCCCGGCGTGGCGGCACCCACCGAGACCGCGTCCGAGGAGTCGGGCGCCGTGCTGATCGGCTACGGCACGCGCACGACGGCCGCGACGGCGCGCTCGGCGTCCGCGCCGTCGCGCTTCGGCGCCCGGCGGGCCGCA
This sequence comes from Agromyces sp. NPDC029043, assembly GCF_055564615.1. Classification (NCBI taxonomy): domain Bacteria; kingdom Bacillati; phylum Actinomycetota; class Actinomycetes; order Micrococcales; family Microbacteriaceae; genus Agromyces; species Agromyces sp. NPDC029043. The sequence goes on from NZ_JBVHVX010000007.1 coordinate 199,946, forward strand.
TCCGGCGGGGGGCCGTCACCGGCGCCGCCCGCCGCCGCGACGCCGCCGGTTGCCACCCCGCCCGACCCGGCGGGCGCAGGCGCCGCCGCGTCCGAGGACGCAGCCGGACCCGCGCCGGTCGACGACCCGCGCGAGGCGCTCGACCACGACCGCCATTCCCCCGTCGTCTCGCCGATCGTGCGCCGCCTGGCGCGCGAGCACGGCTTCGACGCGTCCGAGCTCGTGGGCTCGGGCCCCGACGGGCTCGTCACGCGCGGTGACGTCGAGGCCTTCATCCGAGAGGTCGAGGCGGCGCGGGCCGGCACGCCCACCGGCGTCACGGCCGCGCACGCCGGCGCCGCGCCATCCGTCACCGCCCGCGCCACCACGCCGGCCGTGGCATCCGTCGCCACGGGCGATCACCGCGTGCCGCTCGACCGGACCGCACGCGCTGCCGCGGCGCACTTCACGACGTCGCGCCGCGAGATCCCGGAGGCGACCGTCTGGATGGACGTCGATGCCACCGAGCTCGTCGCCGCACGCCGCCAGCTGCAGGACGCCACGGGCGAGCGCTTCGGCATGACCGCCCTCGTCGCCCGCTTCGTGGTGGCCGGACTGAAGCGCCATCCGTCGCTGAACGCGAGCTTCGACGCCGAGCGCACCGAGCTGGTGCTGCATTCCGCGATCAACCTCGGCCTGGCCGCACAGACGCCGCGCGGGCTGCTCGTGCCGGTCGTCCACGGGGCCGAGCGGATGTCGCTGCGCGAGCTGCGCGACGGCGTGCAGGCCCGCACCGAGCAGGCGGCGACGGGCGCGTTCCCGCCCGACGCCCTCTCGGGCGGGACGTTCACGCTGAACAACTACGGCACGCTCGGCGTCGACGGCTCGGCCGCGATCATCAACCACCCGGAGGCCGCGATGCTCGGCATCGGTCGGCTCGTGGAGCGCCCCTGGGTGGTCGACGGCCAGCTCGCGGTGCGCAGCGTCACCGAGCTGACGATCTCGTTCGACCACCGGGTGTGCGACGGAGCTGAGGCGGCCGCGTTCCTGACCTACGTCGCGCGCTGCATCGAGCGCCCGATCTCGCTCCTCGCCGACCTCTGACGCGCACGGTCGAGACGCGACCGAGGCGCACCCCGATCGGGGTGCGCCTCGGCCGTTTCCGGGCTCCGGCCGGATCAGAAGAAGTCGTCGGGGGTGCCGGCCGCGCGCTCCACGTCGCGGGTCTCGATGCGGGCGGCGGCGAGCTTGGCGACCGCGACACGCAGGCCGGACTCCATCTGCGCCGCCCAGGCGTCGGACTCGCGCGCGGTGGTCTCGGCGGCACGCGCGCGCGCCTCGGCGGCGTCGGCCGCCCGGCGGGCGTCGGCGACCTGTCGCAGCGCGAGCGAGATGCCGTAGTACGCCGCGACCATGGTCGCGATCGGGGCCGCCACCACCGCGAGGGCGCTGACCCCGGCGCCCGTCGGCGTGAAGGCGACGACGAGCGCGAACGCCAGGAAGAGCGCGGCGATCGCGATGATCACGACGAGCATGAACCGCAGGTCGCGGCTCCACGGCGCGGGCGACTTGGTCGTGGATTCCGCGGGTGGCTCGGGCGTCGCGGACGGTTCGGGTTCGGTGCCGAAGACCACCGTGTCGCCGTATCCGGCGCCGGGGTAGCTCTGTTCGGAGGTGCGGGCGGTCGTGTCGCTCATGTCGCGGAACCCCTTGCGTTCGGATCGTCCCCTCATTGTGTGCCGCGTCCGGGGGTCGGTCAAGCGAGCGCGCCGTGCGCAAGGGGTCCCATGCCCCGGCCCATCCGAGTACGGTCGATGCCGTGCCGGATCACACGCTGGAGACGACCGACCACGACCTGCGCATCGACGACCGCGAGTACCTCGTCCACGAATCAGGCGCGACGGCGGCCGGATCGGCCGCCGTCCTGCTCGTGCACGGCATCGGCATGACGCACGCCTCGCTCGAACCCGTCCAGCGCGAGCTTCCGCCCGGAATCCGCTGCCTGAACGTCGACCTGGCCGGGTTCGGCTCGACCGACCGGCCGTTGCGCGCCGCCAGCATCGAGACGTATGCGTCCGACCTCGCCGCGCTGCTCGATCGGCTCGGCGCATGGCCCGTCGTCGCGGCCGGCCACTCGATGGGCACCCAGGTGGTGCTCGAGCTGGCGAGGCGACGGCCCGACGACGTCGCGGCGATCGTGATGGTCGGCCCCGTGGTCGACCCCGGCCGGCATTCGGTCCTCCGCCAGTTCGCGGACCTCCTGCGAGACACCGTCCTCGAGCCCATGCCGGTGAACGGGCTCGTGCTGCGCGACTACGTGCGCGGTGGAGTGCGCTGGTACGTCAAGGTGCTCCGCGAGATGATGCGGTACCCGACGCTCGAGCGCATGCGAGGATGCCGCGTGCCCGCGGTCATCGTCCGGGGCGAGCGCGACCCGATCGCACGCGAGGCGTGGTGCCGGCGACTGGTCGACGCGAGTGCGGGGGAAGCACGGTTGATGGTCGTGCCGAGCGATCCGCACGTGGTGCCGCGCACCTCCCCCGGCCGGATGGCGACGGTGCTGGCGGACCTGGCGGGTGTTCCGGCCGACGATGTCGGTGGGTCCTGAGATGCTCTCAGCATGGAAGCCGTCGAACTCAAGCAGACCAGGGAGCTCGCCCTGGGCGACACGCTGGTCAGTGCGACCGGCGGCGTCTACGAGATCACGAAGCTCATGCGCGTCGGCCGAGGCATCCGCGTGCATTACATGACCCCCGACGGTCGCACCGGGCGCTTCACCGCTGCGCCCGACGCCGTCACGCGCGTCCGCCGCGCCGACTCGCTGCACGCCGCCTGACCTCGGAAACGACGAAACGCGATGCTCGTCGAGCGTCGCGTTTCTTGGAGATTGGTGGATCTGAGGGGACTCGAACCCCTGACCCCCTGCATGCCATGCAGGTGCGCTACCAGCTGCGCCACAGACCCGTATGAGGTGTGTTGCCCGCCCGGGGCAACGGATTCAGCCTACACCAGCCCCCGTCGCGAAATGAAATCGAGGCGACCTCAGGACGACGACTCGGTGGCCGGCGAGGCGGTCGAACCGTCGCGCTCGATGAGCGGCTCCACCGGGATCGACGGGCAATCGCGCCACAGTCGCTCGAGGCCGTAGTACATCCGCTCCTCGCGGTGGAAGACGTGCACGACCAGGTCGCCGAAGTCGAGCAGGGCCCATCGACCCGCGTCGCGGCCCTCGCGGCGCACCACGTCTTCTCCGGCATCCCGGATCGCCTCCACGACCGCGTCGGCGATGGCGACGACGTTGCGCTCGGAGTTGCCGCTGACGAGCAGGAAGACATCGGTGAAGGGCAGCGGTTCCGACACGTCGAGTGCGACCAGGTCCTCGGCTCCCTTCCCGTCGGCGGCTCGCGCGGCGATGGCGAGCAGGCGGTGGGCGTGGTCGGTTGCGGTCATGTCCTCGACTTCCGGGAAACGGTCATGACGATCAGAAGAGCCCCGCCACCGCGCCGACGACGAGGGTGGCGACGACGCCGAGCGCGAGCACGCCGGCGGTGACCGCGAGCACGAGCGGCACGTTCATGCCCTCCTTCGACGGCGGCGCCATCATCGCCTTGCTGGGCCCCTGCGTGCTGATCGCACGCGTCGCGGAGACGGGTGCGACGCCCGGGCCGGCGACATCCTCGACGCTGCTGTCGAAGATGCGGTCGACATCGCTCGAGTCGATCTGGCTCGGGTGGACGCCCGTCGAGCCGTAGCTGCGGGGCAGGTCGATCGAGCCGGTGACGATGATCTCGCCGCTCGGTGCGAGCGGGGTGCCGGCCAGCGCGCCCTGGTCGGGCAGCGTCGGCAGGATGAGCGCGTTCGTGGTGGTGGGGACGCCGCGAGGCGACCCGCCGCGCGAGAGCAGCTGATCGTACGGCTCGACGCGCTCGTCGGGCAGGTTGAGCTGCGACGTCCAGTGGCCGACCGGCTTCGGCGCGGCGACGGGTTCGTCGAGGCCGGCATCGACGGTGGTGTGCGGCGCGGCCGAACGACCGGGTGCGGGCTGATGCGGATGGCGCGACGGCTGCTGCGGCGCGGGACCGCGCCCGCCGGGTGCGCCCTGCGGACGTTGCTGAGTGGCAGGCCCCCGTTGGGCCGGCGACGCAGCACGCTGCTGGACCTCGTCGGGCTCGTCGCCCTCGTCGAAGCCGTCGCCCGCGTGGGAGTCGAGCATCGCGCGGAGCTCGCGACGCGTGAGCGTGCGCTCGGGAGTGGTGCGTGGTGCGGGCGCACCGCGCGGCGGCCCCTGGGGCGGGCGAGGAGACTCGCCCTGCGGCGGGCGCTGCGGAGCCTGCGCGCGCGGATCGCCCTGGGGCACGGGCATGGCACCCGACGTGTACGCGTCACGTGGAGAGGGCGGGGACTGCGGGTACTGCTGCGGGGCACGGGCCGGCGCATCCGACCACGCCTGCGGCGGGCGTCCGGGCGCCTGTGGCGCCTGGCGCTGCTCGCCGGGACGTCGTTGCGGCGCGCCGCCGCCGCCACCGCCCGCGGGGGCGCCGCGCGACGGCGCCCCGTACCCGCCGCCCTGCGGGCCGGTCGGCTGCGGAACTCGCTGCTGCTGTGGGTACGGCTGTCCTGCGGGATAGCTCGGCGGAGCGGCCTGCGGCGCCTGGGCGGGCGCCGGGCCATCCGCCTGCTGGGACGCCGAGGCAGCCTGCTGCTGCTCGATCAGCCGCTCGCGCTCGCGGATCTCGCGGCGCGTGAGCGGCGGTTCGTTCGACGACGTCATTCGACACTCCGATAGAGGTGGTGCTTGGAGATGTACTGGACGACCCCGTCAGGCACCAGGTACCACACCGGGAAGCCCCGATGCACTCGGTCCCGGCAGTCCGTCGACGAGATCGCCAGCGCCGGAACCTCCAGCAAGCTTACGTCCTGCTCGGGCAGACCCGAAACGGACAACACGTGTCCCGGCCGACTCACAGCCACGAAGTGCGCGAGCGACCACAGCTCCTCCACGTCCTTCCACGAGAGGATCTGCGCGATCGCGTCGGCCCCGGAGATGAAGAAGAGGTCGGCCTCCGGGCGCTCCGCGCGGATGTCGCGGAGCGTGTCGATCGTGTAGGTGGGCTTCTCGCGGTCGATGTCGACGCGGCTCACCGTGAAGCGCGGATTGGAGGCCGTGGCGATCACCGTCATGAGGTATCGGTGCTCGGCGGGGGTGACCACCTCTTTGTAGTACGGCCGCCCGGTGGGGACGAACACCACCTCGTCGAGACCGAAGGACTGCGCGACCTCGCTCGCCGCCACGAGGTGCCCGTGGTGGATGGGGTCGAACGTGCCGCCCATCACGCCGATACGTGGTCGGCGCGTCTCGGTGGTCACGACCGGCTCGCCGGCCTCAGTGCCCGCCCGGCTCCGTTCCGGCGTGGCGTGCCGCGTAGGCGGCGGCCTTCGCGCGGTGGCGGTTCGCGACGTCGCGGTACGAGTAGGCGACCGAGCCGAGCACGAAGAAGATCGCGATGGTGATGATGCCGTACACGATCGGCTCCATCGGAAGCTCCCTCGCGTGCACGGTCTCGGTCAGCACCGTGCTCGTCAGCACTGCGGTCGCAAGGCTCATTCGCCGCTCCTTCGGTTCTCCGCGGGGGTTCGCTCAGGACAGTCTAGCGGGGACGCGGGGGCCGGATCGGCTCAGGCGCGCACGTGCCCGGCGCCGCGGACGATCCACTTGGTGCTCGTCAGCTCGGGCAGGCCCATCGGCCCGCGAGCGTGCAGCTTCTGCGTGGAGATGCCGACCTCGGCGCCGAAGCCGAACTCCGCGCCGTCGGTGAACCGCGTCGACGCGTTGACCATGACCGCGGCCGCGTCGACCTCGTCGAGGAAGCGCTCGGCGTTGCCGAGGTCGTTGGTCACGATCGACTCGGTGTGCTTGGTCGAGTACCGGCGGATGTGCGCGAGCGCGTCGTCGAGCGAGTCGACGATGCCCACCGAGAGGTCGAGGCTCATGTGCTCGGTCGCCCAGTCCTCGTCGGTCGTCGGCACCGCTTCGGGATGGAGCGCCCGCACCCGGTCGTCGCCGTGGACGGTGACGCCGGAGGCCTCGAGCTTGGCGAGCACTGGCGGAAGCAGCCGCTCGGCCGCATCGGCGTGCACGAGCAGGGTCTCGAGCGCGTTGCAGACGCTCGGGCGCTGCACCTTCGCGTTGTGCACGAGGTCGACCGACCAGTCCTCCCGTGCGCTCGCGTCGAGGAACATGTGCACCACGCCGGCGCCCGTCTCGATGACGGGCACCGTCGCCTCGTCGACGACGGCGCGGATCAGCGCCGCGCTCCCCCGCGGGATCAGCACGTCGACATGGTCGCGGGCCCGCATCAGGTGGCGGGCGCCCTCGCGCCCGAAGTCGTCGACGGTCTGCACCGCGTCGGCCGGCAGCCCCGCGCTCGCGATCGCCTCACGCAGCACGTCGACGAGCACCCCGTTGGTGCGCTCGGCCGCCGAGCCGCCGCGCAGGGCGACCGCGTTGCCGCTCTTGAGCGCGAGTGACGCGATGTCGACGGTGACGTTGGGCCGAGCCTCGTAGATCGCGCCGACGACGCCGAGGGGCACCCGCACCTGCTCGATCCGGACGCCGTTGGGCAGGGTCCGGCCGCTGACCGTCTCGCCGACCGGGTCGGTGAGCGCGACCAGCTCGAGCACGGCGTCGGCGATCGCGCCGATCCGTCGCTCGTCGAGCGTGAGCCGGTCGAGCAGGCCGGCGCTGAGCCCCGACGCGCGGCCGGCCTCCAGGTCGAGGCGGTTCGCGGCGACGATGTCGTCGACGCGTGCGCGGAGGCGGTCGGCGATGGCCTGCAGCGCGGCATCCTTCTCGGCGGTCGTGGCGCGCGCGAGGCCGCGCGACGCCTCCTTCGCGGCGGCGAGGCGCTCGTCGAGCACGGTGGCGAGGTCGGCCGCCAGGTCGGCGGCAGGATCGGTGCGGACGTCGGTCATACTGCCAAGCCTAGTTCGGCCCGAGGGGGACGGGACCCGTGTGACGTCAGTCGGCCGCGGGCTCGAACCAGGTGCCGACGGGCTCGCCGGTCAGCGCCTCGGACACGAGCGTCGTCGCCGTCAGGAGCACGCCGGCTCCGGATGCCGCGGCGATCCGCGCCGCCGACACCTTCGTCTCCGCACCCCCGGTGCCCACCCCGGCCCGGCCGATGGACCCGATCTCGACGCCGCCGAGCGGGTCGCCGTGCGGCACGTGCTCGATCCGCTCGGCGCCCGCGAGGTGCGGAGGCTTCGTGTACAGCGCGTCGACGTCGGAGAGCAGGACGAGCAGCTCGGCGTCGACGAGCTCGGCGACCATCGCCGCGAGCCGGTCGTTGTCGCCGAAGCGGATCTCGTGGGTCGCCACGGTGTCGTTCTCGTTGACGATGGGCAGGATCCGCAGGCCGAGCAGCCGCTCCATCGCGCGCTGGGCGTTCAGGCGGTGCGTGTCGTTCTCGAGGTCTCCCGCGGTGAGCAGCACTTGTCCGGCGACGATGCCGTAGCGACGGAGGGAGTTCTGGTAGCGGTAGATGAGGACGTTCTGGCCGACCGACGCGGCGGCCTGCTGGGTCGCGAGGTCGTCGGGCCGCGCGTCGAGCTTGAGGTAGGGCATGCCCGTGGCGATGGCACCTGAGGAGACCAGGATCACCTCGGCGCCGCGCGCATGCGCGGCCGCGAGCGCGTCGACGAGCGGTTCGATCTGGCCGGCGTTCTCGCCCGAGATCGACGACGACCCGACCTTGACGACGATGCGCCTGGCGCTCCCGATCGCATCACGCGTCAGCGGGCGGGCGGTCACCGCTCCTCCTCGCCGCCGGATGCGTCGCGCTCGCCGGCATCGGCCGCCTCGTCGGCCCAGAGGCCGGCTTCGCGCTCGCGCTCGAGCTCGGCACGCGCCTCGGCCTTGGCGTCCATGCGCTCGTGGTAGCCGCTGCGGCGCTCGGCGCGCGTGGCCCGGCGGTTGTCGTCGAGGCGGATGTCGGCGCCCCGTGGGGACGTGATGAGCTCGGCCGTGGAGGTGAGCGTCGGCTCCCAGTCGAACACGACGCCCGCGCCCGGCCCGATCACGACGGTCGAGCCCGCGACGGCGCCCGCACGGACGAGCTCGTCCTCGACGCCGAGGCGGGCGAGGCGGTCGGCGAGGTAGCCGACGGCCTCGTCGTTCTGGAAGTCGGTCTGCGCGACCCAGCGTTCGGGCTTCGCACCGAGCACCCGGTAGATCGTCCCGTAGCTGCCGCCCTCGGGCCGCACGACGAAATCGGCCTCCTGCACGGCCTTCGGCCGGAGCACGATGCGGGGGGCCGCGGGGGCGTGCGCGGCCTCCGTGCGGGCTCGATCGACGACCTCGCCGAGCGCGTAGCCGAGCTGCCGCAGGCCCTCGTGGCTCACCGTCGAGATCTCGAACACGGCGTAGCCGCGCGCCTCGAGCTCGGGGCGGACGAACTGGGCGAGCTCACGTGCCTCGGGAACATCGACCTTGTTCAGCGCGACGAGCTGCGGGCGGTCGAGCAGCGGGACCTGGCCTTCGGGCACCTCGTAGGCGCCCAGCTCGGCGAGGATCACGTCGAGGTCGCTGATCGGGTCGCGACCGGGTTCGAGCGTCGCGCAGTCGAGCACGTGCAGCAGCGCCGAGCACCGCTCGACGTGGCGCAGGAACTCGAGCCCGAGGCCCTTGCCCTCGCTCGCCCCTTCGATCAGCCCGGGCACGTCGGCCACGGTGAAGCGGTGGTCGCCGGCCTGCACGACTCCGAGGTTCGGGTGGAGGGTCGTGAACGGGTAGTCGGCGATCTTCGGGCGCGCCGCGGACATCGCGGCGATGAGGCTCGACTTGCCGGCCGACGGGAAGCCGACGAGCGCGACATCCGCGATGGTCTTCAGCTCGAGCGAGACCTCGCCCTCGAAGCCGGGCGTGCCGAGCAGCGCGAAGCCGGGCGCCTTGCGCTTCGGCGACGCGAGCGCGGCGTTGCCGAGGCCGCCCTGGCCGCCGGGGGCGACGACGAAGCGCATGCCGGGCTCGGCGAGGTCGGCGAGCTCGGTGCCGTCGGCGTCCTTGACGACGGTGCCGACGGGAACGGGAAGCTCCAGGTCTTCGCCGGTCGCGCCGGACCGGTTGTCGCCCATGCCGGGCTGGCCGTTCTCGGAGGAGCGGTGGGGGCGGCCGTGGTACGAGAGGAGCGTCGTGACCTGCGGGTCGGCGACGAGCACGATGTCGCCGCCGTCGCCGCCGTTGCCGCCGTCGGGGCCGGCGAGCGGCTTGAACTTCTCGCGGCGCACCGAGACGCAGCCGTTGCCGCCGTGGCCCGCACGGACGAACAGCCGCACCTGATCGACGAAGCTCACCATGGCCGCGTCACCTCTCTCTGGAAACACGTGAGGGCGAGCCGAAGCCCGCCCTCACGACATCGACCGACGACTACGCGTCGACCGTGACGATGTTCACGACCTTGCGGCCGCCCTTGTTGCCGAACTCGACCGCGCCGGCCTCGAGGGCGAACAGCGTGTCGTCGCCACCACGACCCACACCCGCACCGGGGTGGAAGTGCGTGCCGCGCTGGCGGACGAGGATCTCGCCCGCCGAGACGACCTGGCCGCCGAAGCGCTTCACGCCGAGGCGCTTGGCGTTCGAGTCACGACCGTTGCGAGTGGAGCTCGCACCCTTCTTGTGTGCCATTGTCCCTGTCTCCTCTGGCCGTTACTTGATGCCGGTGATCTTGACGCGCGTGAGCTCCTGACGGTGCCCCTGGCGCTTCTTGTAGCCGGTCTTGTTCTTGAACTTCTGGATCACGATCTTCGGGCCGCGAAGGTCGTTCAGGACCTCGGCCGTGACCGTGACCTTGGCGAGCGACTTCGCGTCGGAGGTGATCTTGTCGCCGTCGACGAGGAGGACGGGCGTGAGCTGGACGTTGCCGTCCTTGTCGGCCTTGATCCGGTCCATCGTCACGATGGTGCCGACCTCGACCTTCTCCTGCCGGCCACCGGCGCGCACTACTGCGTAAACCACTTCTCGTACCTATCTCCAGGGAGTCATGCGACTCCGCCTAACTGATGGGATGTCACTGCGCGGATGACCCCAGCGGGAAGGAGGGTCGTCACTGCCAGAAAACTGTGCGTGCCCACCGGGATAAGCGGCGGCACCAACGGTCGAGTTTACCGGATGCCGGAGAGGCGGTCAAACGGGCGCCACCCCGCGTGTCACGCATCCGCACGCGCCGGCCTCGAGTCCCCGGGGCGTACACTCGGCGCCATGACCGTGCTCATCGATCCGCCGCTCTGGCCCAAGCACGGCACCGTGTGGTCGCACCTGGTCAGCGACTCCTCCATCGAGGAGCTCACGGCCTTCGCCGAGCGTGCCGGGATCCCCCGCCGCGGATTCGACCTGGATCACTACGATGTGCCCGCCGAGCGATACGACGAGCTGGTCGCCGCCGGCGCGGAGCCCGTGCCGCCGCGCGAGCTCGTGCGGCGGCTCGCGGCCAGCGGGCTTCGGGTCACGCCGCGCGAGCGCCGGTCACTCGGCGCCTGACTGCGGCGTGCCGTCGGGCCGGGTGATCACGGGCGGCGAGCCGGCAGGGCTGAGCGCGGCGGTCGAGACGCGGCGGCCGCGCGACCGAGCGCGCCCCTCGCCGGCCGCCTTCGGCGCCGGCAGCGCGTCGAGCACCGAGTCGAGCAGCGTCTCGGCCTCGGCGACCCGAAGCGGGCGCTCGCGACGAGCCGGCGGCTCGGGCAGTTCGATGATCGGCGCGGGACGCTCCTCGGGCGCCGCCTCCGGTGCGGTCGGAGCCGTGGCCGGAGCCGAGGCGGCCTCACCGCGGTCGACCTCGGCGTCGGCCACGGGCTCCGGTGCATGCTGGCGCTCGGCGCCCCCGCCTCCGCCCGAACCGCGGGACGCCCGACGGCGGCCGCGACGGCGCCCGCTCGACGGCTCGGACGCCTCGCCGCCGGTGGGCTGCGGCTGCTCGGCGGCCTGAGCCGCCGGCGCCTCGGATGCGACCGGCGGCGCGTCGGCGACCGGAGCCGCCTGCGCCTTGTGCTCGCCGTGCGCGACCGTCGAGGCCGCGATCTGCGCGAGCGCGTGCTTCACATCCTCGGTGATCGCGTGCGTGCCCTGGTGCGCCTTGTCGTTCGCCGGCGCCGACGAGGTGCCACCGCCGCCGTTGCCGCCGCCGCGGTTGCGCCGCCGTTCGACCTGCTGCTGGGGCGCGCGGTGCTTGGCGATGGGTTCGTGGTGCACGATGATGCCGCGGCCCGCGCACACCTCGCACGGCTCGCTGAACGACTCGAGGAGCCCGAGGCCGAGCTTCTTGCGGGTCATCTGGACGAGGCCGAGACTCGTGACCTCGGCCACCTGGTGCTTGGTGCGGTCGCGCGAGAGGCACTCGACCAGCCTGCGCAGCACGAGGTCGCGGTTGGACTCGAGCACCATGTCGATGAAGTCGACGACGATGATGCCGCCGATGTCGCGCAGCCGCAGCTGGCGGACGATCTCCTCGGCGGCCTCGAGGTTGTTCTTGGTGACGGTCTCCTCGAGGTTGCCGCCCGAGCCCACGAACTTGCCCGTGTTCACGTCGATGACGGTCATGGCCTCGGTGCGGTCGATGATGAGCGATCCGCCCGACGGGAGCCACACCTTGCGCTCGAGGGCCTTCTCGATCTGCTCGGTGATGCGGAACTCGTCGAACGCGTCGCGCTCGCCCGTGTACGCCTCGACGCGCTCGAGCAGGTCGGGTGCGACCTGGCCCAGGTACTTCTCGATCGTCCGGCGCGCGTCGTCGCCGGCGATGATCATCTTCTGGAAGTCCTCGTTGAAGACGTCGCGGACGATCTTGATGAGCAGGTCGGGCTCGGAGTGCAGCAGCGCCGGCGCCTGCACCTTCTCGATGGTCTGCGAGATGTCGGCCCACTGGCTGATCAGGCGGTTGACGTCGCGCGTGAGCTGCTCCTCGGTGGCGCCCTCGGCGGCGGTGCGGACAATCACGCCCTGGTTCTCGGGGAGCACCTCCTTGAGGATCTTCTTGAGGCGCGCGCGCTCGGTGTCGGGGAGCTTGCGGCTGATGCCGTTCATCGAGCCGTTGGGGACGTAGACCAGGTAGCGGCCGGGCAGCGAGATCTGGCTCGTCAGCCGGGCGCCCTTGTGGCCGACCGGGTCCTTCGTGACCTGGACGAGCACGCGGTCGCCGGGCTTGAGCGCGAGCTCGATGCGGCGCGGCTGGTTCTTCTCGCCGTTCTCGGCGGCGGCATCCCAGTCGACCTCGCCCGAGTACAGCACCGCGTTACGGCCGCGGCCGATGTCGACGAACGCCGCCTCCATGCTCGGCAGCACGTTCTGCACACGGCCGAGGTAGACGTTGCCGATGAGCGACGCGTCCTGGTTGCGGGCGACGTAGTGCTCGACGAGCACGCCGTCCTCCATCACGCCGATCTGGATGCGGCCGCCCTTCTGGCGCACGACCATCCGGCGGTCGACCGACTCGCGACGCGCGAGGAACTCGGCCTCGGTGATGACGGCGCGGCGGCGCCCCGCGTCTCGGCCGTCGCGACGCCGCTGCTTCTTGGCCTCGAGGCGGGTGGAGCCCTTCACCTTCTGCGGCTCGGTGATCAGCTCGGGCTCGCGGGGCTTGCGGACCTTGACGACGGTGTTGGCGGGCTCGTCAGCGACCGTCCGCGACTCCTCGCCGCTTCGGCGGCGCGCGCGGCGGCGCACGCTCGAACCCTCGGCGGCGCCCGATTCGCGCTCGGGGCTCTCCTCGGCCGGCGGCGCGAAGACGGGCGGGGCATGGAAGATGAGCGAGGTGGTGGTCAGCACGGCCGGGATCGGCGACTCCGGAGCGGGCTGCTCCGGCTCGGCGTCGGAGGACGAGGCCTCGGGCGCCCCGGCCTCGCTTGCCTCGGATTCGGCGGCCTCGGGCCGGTCGGCTTCGGCTCCGCCAGCGGGCTCCTCGGCCTCGCCGGCGTCGCCGGCCTCGCCGGTCTCGGGGCGACCCTGCTCGGCACCGTCGGTCTCCTGACCGGCGGTCGGCTCGGCGCCCGCATCGGCCGAGACCGTCGGCGGGGTGGCCGGCACGGCCTCGCCGGTCGCGTCGGGCGCCGCGACATCCGTCGGCTGGATCGGCTCGTTCGGGCCGGCCTGCTCGTTCAGCGCGTCGCCGACGCGGGGGACGATCTGCGCACGTCGCCCGGAGCGACGTGCCCCGAACAGTCCGGCGCGGCGCCGCGGCGCCTCGTGCTCTGATGCGTTCGGCGGTGTTCCGTTGTCTTCCACCATCTCTGGTGCACTCCTACGCCGGGTGCGATGGCCGCGCCATCTCGCCCGTACTCCTCAGAGCGACCCTGCGCCGTGCGCGGGATCGCCAATCCTTCACTGCTGCGCCCGGCGGGTGCCGGTGACGCCAAATCTCGCGGTTGCTCCGCGGATGGGATGCGGTGCATCCTCAAAGCCCTCGTTGGCGTCGCACCGGGCGCGGCCCGGACGACTCCTCCGATTATCGCACGGTCTCCCAGCGGAGCGCGGAATCGGCGTGCCAGAATCGGTCCATGCCCGATTCCCCCCGCTCGGCGCGGCCGATCGCGTTCGCCGTGTTCCTCGTGATCGCGGGCGGGCTGGGGCTCCTGGCCGCGTTCGAGTTGTCGATCGAGAAGATCCTCACGCTCTCCGACCCGGGCTACGAGCCGGGCTGCAACGTGGGCGTGCTCGTCGGGTGCAGCACCAACCTCGCCTCGCAGCAGGGCTCGATCTTCGGCTTCCCCAACCCCTTCATCGGCCTCATGGCGTGGCCGGTGGTCATCACGATCGGGATGGCGCTGCTCGCCCGCGCCCGATTCGACCGGTGGTTCTGGATCGGCCTCAACGTGGGCGTCACGGGCGCGCTCGCTCTCGTGATCTGGCTCATCGCCCAGAGCATCTACGTCCTCGACGTGCTCTGCCCCTGGTGCATGCTCACCTGGGCGGTGACCATCCCGACGTTCTGGGCCGTGACCTTCCGGAACCTGCGGGAGGGCGTGTTCGGCTCCGACGAGCGGGTGCGCCGCGTCGGCGCCGTCGCGCTGAGCTGGGTGGTCGTGATCACGATCGCGAGCTACGCGGTCGTGGTGGTGCTCGCGCAGGTGCACATGAACGCGATCCCCCGCGTGATCCTCGACCTTCAGAACCTGTTCTGAGGGCCGGAACGAGACGGAACGAGACGGGGGGTGGGATCCGGTCGACCGGATCCCACCGCCCGCGTGTCCGCGCCGCGACTCAGGCGAACCAGAGCGCGAGCTCGCGCTCGGCCGACTCCACCGAGTCGGAGCCGTGCACGAGGTTCTGCTGGACCTTCAGGCCCCAGTCGCGGCCGAAGTCCCCGCGGATCGTGCCCGGCGCCGCGGTGGTCGGGTCGGTCGTGCCGGCGAGCACGCGGAACCCCTCGATCACGCGATTGCCCGCGACCCGCGCGGCCACGACCGGGCCGGACTGCATGAACTCGACGAGCGGCTCGTAGAACGGCTTGCCCTCATGCTCGGCGTAGTGCGTCGCGAGCAGTTCGCGGTCGGCCTGCAGCATGCGGAGGTCGACCAGGGAGTAGCCCTTGGCCTCGATGCGGCGCAGGATCTCGCCGGTGAGGTTGCGGGCGACCCCGTCGGGCTTGATGAGGACGAGGGTCTCTTCGATCTCGGTGGTCATGCGGGTTCCTTTCCGGGTTCGGTACCCGTGGCGGCCTCCGCCGCCCGGGCGCGGTCGATGCGGGCGCCGACGACCATGCAGTAGGCCCACATGCCGCCGAAGATCGCGCCGACCAGGTACATGGCGGGGTTGAGCAGGCCGGATGCCAGGACCAGCACCTGCACCGCCCAGCCGAGGACGTACGCCCACTCGTAGCGCAGGAGCGGGATGGTGAGGAGCATCAGCAGGATGAGCACGCCGCCCGCGACGAGCGCGGCCCACGACGGCAGCCCGAACGGCCCGCCGTCCTCCCGTGAGAGGCCCCAGATGACGAGCGCGCCCAGGAAGACGACGACGACCTCGAACGTGAGCACGATCGCCGCGAGGGTCTGGCGCAGCGAGCGCGCCGGTCGCGCGGGATCGGCGGCCGGGGGCTGCTCCTCGGGCATCGGCGCCGCCGCGTCGCTCATCGGCTCCCCCACTCGCGGTCCTCGGCGATCGCCATCGCGTCGCCGACGAGCGTGATCGACCCGGTCACGACGACCCCGCGCTTCTCGCCGCGGCCCGCCCAGTCGCGGGCTTCGTCGAGCGCGTCGTCGAGCCGCTCGGCGACGTCGACCCGATCGGGGCCGACGATAGAGGCGACGGATGCCGCGAGCTCGCCGGCCGGCACCGCCCGATCGGACTGGGACTGCGTCGCGAGGAACCGCGCGCCGCTCGGCTCGAGCGCGCGGACGATGCCGCTCACGTCCTTGTCGCCCAGCACGCCGAACACGACGAGCAGCTCGTCGAAGTCGAAGTACTCGCCGAGGGCCTCGACGAGCGCAGCGGCACCGTGGGGGTTGTGCGCCGCATCGACGAGCACGGTCGGCTCGGTCGAGATCGGGTGCAGGCGACCCGGCGACGTCACCGCGCCGAGTCCCTCCTCGAGCACGTCGTCGGCGAGGCGCACGGCCCCGCCGCCGAGGAACGACTCGACGGCGGCGACGGCGACGGCGGCGTTCTCGGCCTGGTGGCGCCCGTAGAGCGGGAGTGCGACGTCGCGGTACTCCCCCGCGAGCCCGCGGATGCCGACGAGCTGGCCGCCGACCGCGACACGCGAGTCGAGCACGGCGAATCCGCCGCCCTCGATCGCGACCGTCGCGTCGTTCGCCGCCGCGACCTCGTGCAGCACTTCGAGCGCCTCGGGTGACTGGAAGGCGGTGACCACCGCGGCCCCGGGCTTGATGATGCCGGCCTTCGTCCGCGCGATCTCGGCGACCGTGCGACCGAGGCGCGACTCGTGGTCGAGTGCGATGGGCGTGAAGACGGCGACCTGGCCGTCGGCGACGTTCGTCGAATCCCACTCGCCGCCCATGCCGACCTCGAGGACGACCACGTCGACGGGGGCGTCGGCGAAGGCCGCGAACGCGAGCACGGTGAGCGCTTCGAAGAACGTCAGCGGCTCCTCGTCGCGCTCGACGAGCTCGGCGTCGACGAGCCCGATGAACGGCTCGATCTCGCCCCAGATGCGCGCGACGGCCTCGTCGGTGATGGGCTCGCCGTCGATGCGGATCCGCTCGGTGAATCGCACGAGGTGCGGGCTCGTGAGCAGGCCGGTGCGCAGCCCCTCAGCGCGGAGGATGCTCTCGACCATCCGGCTCGTCGAGGTCTTCCCGTTGGTTCCGGTGAGGTGGATGACGGGTGCCGCTCGGTGCGGGTCGCCGAGCAGCTCCACGGCCCGTCGGGTCGCGTCGAGCCGGGGTTGCGGTGCGGCCTCGCCGATGCGGGCGAGCAGCGCCGCGTACACGGCGTCGGCGGCGTCGCGCTCGTCGGGCGTGGCCTCGGGGATGGCGTCGGTCACGGGACGGTCACCTCCGCGACCCGGTCGACGGCGACGAGCAGCCTCGAACGCTCGCCCACCGGACGCGCACCGTCGCCGCCCACGTCGCCCTCGGCGATGCGCAGCTCGGTCGCGAGCGTCTCGCGCGCGATCAGCTCGCGGTGCGCCTCGGCCGCCGCAGCGCCTGCGGCGTCGAGGGTGAGCTCGAGCCGGATGCGGTCCCCGACCTCGAGCCCGGCGGCCTTGCGCGATTCCTGGACGGCCCGCACGACGTCGCGCGCGAGTCCCTCGGCCTCGAGCTCGGGCGTCGTCTGCACGTCGAGGATCACGAAGCCGCCGTCGGCGAGCAGGCCGAGGGCGTTCCCGCCGTCGCCGGCGCCGCCGACCTCGAGCACGAGGTCGTACTCGCCGGGCTCGAGCGCGATGCCGCCCGCCACGACCGTGTCGCCGTCGAGCGACCAGTCGCCCGAACGAGCGGCCTGGATCGCCTGCTGCACCTGCTTGCCGAGGCGCGGTCCGGCGGCACGCGCGTTCACCGTGAGGCGCTTGGTGACGCCGTACGCGGCGGCGCTCGACTCGTCGAGCGCGACGAGCTCGACGCGCTTGACGTTGAGCTCGTCGCGGAGGATCGCCTCGAAGGGCGCGAGCGCCGCGGCATCCGCCGTCACGACCGTGAGCGACGCGAGCGGCAGCCGCACGCGCCGGCCCGCCTGCTTGCGCAGCGCCAGCACCGCACCGGTGACCTCGCGCACGCCGTCCATCGCCGCCACCAGCTCGGGGTCGGCGGGGAACTCGTCGGCGACGGGCCAGTCCTCGAGGTGCACGCTCCGCCCGCCCGTGAGCCCGCGCCAGACCTGCTCGGTCACGAGCGGCAGCAGCGGCGCCGCGAGCCGGGTGAGCGTCTCGAGCACGGTGTAGAGCGTGTCGAACGCCTCGGCGCCCGTGCCATCCGCCTCGACCCCCTGCCAGAACCGGTCGCGCGACCGGCGCACGTACCAGTTCGTGAGCACGTCGGCGAAGTCGCGCAGCTTCTGGGCGGCCAGCGGCGAGTCGAAGTCCTCGAGGTCGGCGGTGACCGCCTCGACGAGGTCGCGGAGCTTGGCGAGCAGGTACCGGTCGAGCACGTCGGTCGAGGAGGTCGAGCGGGATGCTTCGTACCCGCCCTCGCGCGCGGTGTTGGCGTAGAGCGAGAAGAAGTACCAGGTGCTCCAGAGCGGCAGCATGAGCTGGCGCACGCCCTCGCGGATGCCCTCCTCGGTCACGATGAGGTTGCCGCCGCGCAGAACGGAGCTCGACATGAGGAACCAGCGCATCGCGTCGGAGCCGTCGCGATCGAAGACCTCGTTGACGTCGGGGTAGTTGCGCAGCGACTTCGACATCTTCTGCCCGTCGTTGCCGAGCACGATGCCGTGGCTCACCACGTTCTCGAAGGCGGGCCGGTCGAAGAGCGCCGTCGAGAGCACGTGAAGGGTGTAGAACCAGCCGCGGGTCTGCCCGATGTACTCGACGATGAAGTCGGCCGGGTTGTGGCTGTCGAACCACTCTCGGTTCTCGAACGGGTAGTGGACCTGCGCGAACGGCATCGACCCCGAGTCGAACCACACGTCGAGCACGTCGGGGATCCGGCGCATGGTCGACTTCCCCGTCGGGTCGTCGGGGTTCGGGCGCGTGAGCTCGTCGATGTACGGACGGTGCAGGTCGGGTTCGCCGTGCTGGTTCAGCGGCAGGCGGCCGAAGTCGCGCTCGAGCTCCTCGAGCGAGCCGTACACGTCGATGCGCGGGTACGCGGGGTCGTCGGACTTCCACACGGGGATCGGCGAGCCCCAGTACCGGTTGCGGCTGATCGACCAGTCGCGTGCGCCCGAGAGCCACTTGCCGAACTGGCCGTCCTTGACGTTCGCCGGGACCCAGTTCACCTCCTGGTTGAGCTCCTCCATGCGTCCCCGGAATTCCGGCACGCGCACGAACCAGCTCGACACCGCGCGGTAGATGAGCGGGTTCCGGCACCGCCAGCAGTGCGGGTACGAGTGCTCGTAGCTCGCTTGGCGGAGCAGGCGGCCCTCGGCCCGCAGGAGCTGGGTGAGCGGCTTGTTCGCGTCGCTCCAGAGCAGCCCCGCGACATCCGTCACCTCGGGGAGGAACTTGCCGCCCTCGTCGAGCGAGAGCACCACCGGGATCCCGGCCGCCTCGCAGGCCTTCTGGTCCTCCTCGCCGTATGCAGGCGCCTGGTGGACGAGGCCGGTGCCGTCCTCGGTCGTGACGTAGTCGGCGACGAGGATGACCCAGGCGTTCTCGAGGCCCCAGCGCTCGACGTCGGCGTAGTAGTCGAAGAGCCGGTCGTAGGTGACGCCCTCGAGCTCGGCGCCGCGCACCGTGCGGCTCACGGCGGCGCGGGCGTCGTCGGCCGAGTCGTAGCCGAGCTCCTTGGCGTAGTTGCCCACGAGGTCGCGCGCGAGCAGGTACTCGGCGCCCAGCACCTCGGTGTCGGATGGCGCGTCGCCGCCGCGCTCGCGCAGCACCGTGGCATCCGGGGTGCCGTTCGGGCCGGCGGGCACCACGGCGTACTCGATGTCGGGACCGACGGCGAGCGCGAAGTTCGTCGGAAGCGTCCAGGGCGTGGTCGTCCAGGCGAGCGCGCGCACCGCGGTGAGGCCGAGCGACTCGGCCTTGGCGCCCGTGAGCGGGAAGGTGACCGTGACGGTCTGGTCCTGGACGTTCTTGTAGACGTCGTCGTCCATGCGGAGCTCGTGGTTCGAGAGCGGCGTCTGGTCGCGCCAGCAGTACGGCAGCACGCGGTGGCCCTCGTAGGCGAGGCCCTTCTCGTGCAGCTGCTTGAACGCCCAGACCACCGACTCCATGAACGTGACGTCGAGCGTCTTGTAGTCGTCCTCGAAGTCGACCCAGCGGGCCTGTCGCGTGACGTACTCCTCCCACTCCTCGGTGTAGCGGAGGACGGCCTCGCGCGCGGCCTGGTTGAACGCCGCGATGCCCATGCGCTCGATCTCGGCCTTGTCGGTGATGCCGAGCTGGCGCTCGGCCTCGAGCTCGGCCGGCAGTCCGTGGGTGTCCCAGCCGAAGCGGCGGTGCACCTGCTTGCCGCGCATGGTCTGGAAGCGCGGGAAGAGATCCTTGGCGTAGCCGGTGAGCAGGTGGCCGTAGTGCGGCAGGCCGTTCGCGAACGGCGGGCCGTCGTAGAACACCCACTCCGGTGCGCCCTCGCGCTGGTCGATGGACGCCTGGAAGGTGCCGTCGGCCTTCCAGTGCGCGAGCACGGCCTGCTCGATCGCCGGGAAGGACGGCGACGGCGTGACGGACGACTGCTCGGGGTCCTGGCCCTTGGGGTACAACGCTCGCTCCTGCTGGATTCGCCGGTTCCACGAGGACGGTGCGCCCGTCGAGCGCCACCGCGGTACCACCCCGCTTGCCCCGGCGACGCCGGAGCCTCTCGTTCCTCAGCTGTGACGGGCTGGTCCCGTTCGGTTCTAGTGACGACCCGGATGCCTCGTGGCGCCCGTTCCGCGTTCTTCCGAAGACTCCCCGGTGATGGCCGGATCGCAGTCGCTGGCTACCAGAGTACCGTGCGAGGCAGGTGGGCGCTCCCCCTCCGGCGCCCTCAGCGGTACGCCTCGCGGATGAGCGAGAGGAGCGCCGGCGCGTCGATGCCGTTGAGCCGCGCCTCGTCGACGAGGTCGTGGATGGCGCCGGCGAGTGCCGTGTGGTGGCCGAGCCGCTTGGCCACGACGGCGCCGCGGCCGGGATGCAGCTCGATGAGCCCCTCGTCGCGCAGGACGCGGTACGCGCGGAGCACGGTGTGGACGTTGATCTCGAGGGCCTCGGCGAGTTCGCGGGCGGCCGGCAGGCGCTCGCCGTAGGCGACGCGCCCGTCCACGATGGAGGCCCGGAGCGAGGAGGCGAGCTGGTCGAAGATGGGTCCGGGCGCGGTCGGGTCGAGGCGGATGCGCACGGATCGACGCTACGCCGCTCCCGCGAGCACTTCAAGCAGTTGTGCTAGTGCGAATAGCGCAATTGCCTTGTCGCGACATCCGGCCGCTGTCAGGATGGTCAGCCGTGACCACTGCAGTCCCCTCCACGGAATCCCTTCCCCCGAGCTCCTCCCCCGTCCGCCGCGTCGCCTGGGCGTCGATGGTGGGCACGTCGCTCGAGTCGTTCGACTTCTACGTCTTCGCGTACTTCAGCGCGTACTTCATCGGGCCGCTGTTCTTCGACCCGCTCGGCCAGTTCGGCGGCACGCTCGCCGCGTTCGCCACCATCGGCGTCGCATTCGTGGTCCGCCCGCTCGGCGCCGCGATCTTCGGCCACCTCGGCGACCGCATCGGACGGCGCGCGACCCTGCTCTGGACGGTCGGCGTGATGGGCGTCGCGACGGGCCTCATCGGCCTCCTGCCGACGTACGCGCAGGCCGGCTGGCTCGGCGCGGTGCTGCTCGTCCTGCTCCGCGTCGCGCAGGGCCTCTCGCTCGGCGGCGAGTGGGGCGGCTCGATCCTGCTCGCGACCGAGCACGCGAACCCGGTGAAGCGCGCGTTCTACGCGGCCGTGCCACAGCTCGGCTCCCCCGTCGGCTCCATCCTCTCGGCCGTCGTCTTCATCGTGATGACGCTCGTCCTGCCGGCCGACCAGCTCGCCGAATGGGGATGGCGCATCCCGTTCCTGCTCGCGTTCCCGCTGCTGCTCGTGTCGCTGTGGCTGCGCATCTCGATCGACGAGACGCCCGTCTTCAAGGCCGTCGTCGCGGAGCACCGGCGCGACCGGGTCCCGTTCGCCGCGATGTTCCGGGCGCAGCCCGTGGCCCTGCTCGTGGCGTTCGGCGCCGCGATGCTCGGCATCGGCTCGTACTCGCTCATGAACACGTACACGATCAACTACGGCGTCACGACGCTCGGCTTCAGCTTCCAGGACCTCCTGGTGGCGACCACGATCGGCGGCCTGCTGCAGCTCGTGACGATCCCGCTCTTCGGCTGGTGGGCGACCCGGGTCGGCTCAGCGAGGGTGGTCGCCTACGGCGCGCTCGGCACGCTCCTGATCACGTTCCCGATGTACTGGCTGCTCCAGTTCGCGAGCTTCCCCGTGCTCGTCGGCACCATGATCGTCGGCGGCATCCTCCCGACCATGTCGTGGGCGGCGCTCGGCGGCCTCATGAACGACCTGTTCGCCGACCACTACCGCTACTCGGCGCTCTCGGTGGCGTACGCCGTCGCGGCCGCGGTGTCCGGGTTCATCCCGCTGGTCACGACCCTGCTCGGCGAGTCGACCGGCTACGTGTGGTGGCATCCCGGGGTGGTGCTGGCGCTGCTCTCGGCGATCACGCTCGTCTCCGCGTGGGCGGCAGCGCGGATGCGGCACGCGCCCATCTCCGAGGACGGCCGCGAGGTGCAGCCCGCCGTCGCCTGAGGGCCGAGGGGAGGTTGCGGGGCGCGCCCGCTACATCCGCTCGCCGCAGCCGGCGGCAGCCCGTCTGGGCCGATCACGGAATGGTTCGTATGTCTCCCGTAGGCTTTAGCGTCCC